>JAZTWZ010000110.1:0-43473 GCA_045636165.1 Eubacteriales bacterium | reverse complement strand
TTCCCGCCGAATCGAAGAAGAGCTTCAGCTCGTTTACATTCTCAATGTTTATATCATAAAGCCCCGTCACTCTCTGCTTGTATTCCATATTTTCATACATCTTCGACATCGCTTCGTCAAAGAATTCTTTTTCTTTGATATACTGCCTTCTTATAACCTTTCCGTTTCTGAGCTTGTATGTGACATACAAAATTCTGCCCTCATACTCATGGTGAAGACGATTTTCGATTATCTCCTTATGCGTCTCGCGGACATTCTCAATAAGCTCCGCATCCGATACGACAAGGTTATCATAGCGGTAGTTCTCATGCAGTGCCGCGCTTTCAATCTCCTGCGGCTCGGGAAGTCTTGTTTCATAGCCGAAAACCGAGGTGTTTGCAACAAACAGAAGTACAGCCGCCGATGCTGCAAAGAACACGAGCAAACCTTTATACGATTTAAAAACCTTAAAGCTCTTGTTTATAATCATTTCGCAGGCGAAATATACTACCGCAGAAGCAACTGCAACCTCGATATATGCAAAGACGGGCGCAATAGTACTCTCGCAGAGGATCGCAAAAACGAAGATTGCGGCAGATGCCGTTGCCATATACTTGAATATCGGGCGGAAGACGGAGAACGCGCAGACATCGCCCGAAAGTTCAATCTTTCTCACGCGATAGAGAATATATCCGACACCATAAAGCGCAAGACTTACCGCGATATATACCCAGAACATACCTTGGGTAAATACACTCGTCTGAAACGCGCGGTAGTTCATCGCTCCTGAGAACAGCCATACGAGGGGGGTGTGCGTAATAATTTCGTTTGATACGAAATTTTCGGTCGTCATAAAGCCGTAGAGGAACTCCTCGCTCATAACTGCTATAAAGAGCGCGACTATCATCGGAAGAATATGCGCAAACGCATTAAGCCCGATATGTGTTGCGGCATTTCCTGTAAGAAACGCCGTCGCGGAGGCGACTGAAAACATTACAAACAGCACCGAAAGGTTTAAGAACATCCAGTATATTACAGATGCAGGCGTCATTATAACGCTGTAATCGGTAAAGCTCATTATGAGAAGGATGATGCCGTTTGCAATAACAGGAATCGCCATAAGAGTAAGCCCTGCAAGGACATCGGAAACATAATTCTCACCACGGGTTACGGGAAGCGAGTGGACAAAGACACTCTGCTTTACTGAATGGACATTATTGAAAATCAGCACCGCCGCGACCGTTGGAATCACGATTGCAAGCAGTATCGGGAGTATTATGTATGAGTCCGAGAGGATAAGCGGAACATTCTGTGTTTCGGGGAGATAGAATCGGTCGGGGAAACGCTCGACAGGCTCGATAAGAAACATAAACGGAACGATGAAGAAAAGAATAATTCCGTAAAGAAAGCTTCCCCACTTGAAGCGTTTTAAGTTGTTTAAATATATCGCGCTGCTAAAAAACGATTTGTTTGAAGTCATATCCCAAACCTCCCAACTCATAAATGAAAACTTCCTCAAGGGTAAGGCTTACCTTGTCAAAGACAAGCGGAGAAAAGCTCTTTGCTTTTTCCTCAAACTTATCGGCATCGCCCTTGATTATCACTGTATATACCGAGCCGACCTTTGATGTATGGAGAATCATATCGCTTTTAAGCTCTTCGGGGAACTCGCCGTCAAAGGCAATCTGAATTTTGCAGATATTTCCCTTTAAGTCTTCAAGCGGCTTTTCGGCGACAAGACTTCCCTTGTGGATAATTCCGACATAGTCGCAGATATCCTCAAGTTCGCGGAGATTGTGGGAAGAAACAAGCACCGTCATCTGACGCTCCGCAACATCGGAGATGATTACATTCATAATCTGCTTTCTCATAACGGGGTCAAGCCCGTCAAGCGGCTCATCGAGAATAAGTACCTCGGGAAGGCACGAAAGAACAAGACGGAAAGCGACCTGCTTTTTCATACCCTTTGAAAATCTTCTTATCTGGCGGTTTTCGTCTATCGGAAGAATCTCAGAAAGCTTTTCATATCTTTCTCTGTTGAAGTCGGGGTAAAGACCTGCGTAAAGCTTTGCCATTTCCTTCATCGAAAAGCTCGGGTAGAAATACCACTCATCGTTTATGCAAAGCACGCGCTTCTTAAGCGCAGTATTCTCCCAGACATTCTCGCCGTCAATCATAACCGAGCCTGCATCAGGCTTATAAACTCCCATAAGATGATTTATTATGGTCGTTTTACCTGCGCCGTTCGGGCCGACAAGACCGTATATACTTCCTTTCGGAACATTCATAGAAAGCTCAGAAAGAGCGCGTACAGCGCCGAAGTTCTTTGAAATATTTTTTACTTCTATCATTTTCTTCCCTCCGTTTCGGTGATAATCCGGTCAAGGAAAGAAAGAATCTTTTCCTTATCCTCACCATAGAAAACAAGCTCACGAAGTGTGCCCTCAAGAGTGTCATAAAGCTTTGTGATTGTCGCGCGATCGGCGTGAGAATCGCCTGAGACGAAGTTGCCCTTCCCCTTTACGCTGTATATGATATTCTCAGCCTCAAGGTTCTTGTAAGCACGCTGGACGGTATTCGGGTTTACCGTAAGGCTTACCGCGAAATCGCGGACTGACGGAAGCTGCTCATCAGCTTTGAGCGCACCGCACATAATAAGCTCTTTTATGCCCTGGGTTATCTGCTCGTGAATCGGGCGCGAGTCCTTATAATCAAGCTTTATCACATCATCACCTCCAACTGTATTAAGTGTATTAGTACACTTGCATTATAACGCAGTTTTTTCCATTTGTCAACTGTTTACTTTTAAACTTATTTTTGATATAATAATTAGTTGAATGAATATAAATTTAAAGGATTTTTGTTATGATACAAATAGGAAATCTGAAACTTTCGCTCGAATGTGATGAAAAAAAGTTATATTCCCGTGCAGCCCGTATTCTCGGCCTCTCCCCGAAGGAGATAAAAAGCCTTAAGATTGTGAAAAAGGCGGTTGATGCGCGCGACAGACGGGATGTCCATTTCGTTTTCTCTGTTGAACTTGATGTTGTGGGCGATGAACAAAAACTCCTCAAAAGAGTTTCCCGTCGCGATGTTACTGCAAAGCCGAAGCCCGAAAAGGTCATCGCAGCTGTCCCCCACCTTCCCGAGCGACGCCCCGTTGTCGTCGGCGCAGGTCCTGCAGGGCTTTTTGCCGCGCTTACCCTTGCACGATATGGAGCAAACCCCATCCTCATTGAACGCGGAGAATCGGTCGAAGAAAGAGAAAAGAGCATCCGCGCATTCCGCGAGGGCGGAAGTCTGAATACGGAGTCGAACGTTCAGTTCGGCGAGGGTGGAGCAGGAACCTTTTCTGACGGAAAGCTCAATTCCGGAACTCACGACAAGCGCCGTTTTGATGTTTTTTCTACCTTTGTAAAGCACGGCGCACCCGAAGAGATAATGTATATAAGAAATCCTCACATCGGCTCGGACAATCTCCCGAAGGTTGTCTCGGGTATCCGCGAAGAAATCAAGGCTCTTGGCGGCGAGGTTTTCTTTAACACCCGTCTCTGCGATATTCGCACAAAAGACGGTAAACTTTACGGTATCACCTGCAAAAGCGGTAATAACGATATTTCCTTTGAAACCGACAAGCTCATCCTCGCAGTAGGTCACTCTGCTCGCGATGTTTTTGAGCTTCTTGCCCGTATGGGCGTTACTCTCGAGCAGAAACCGTTCTCAATGGGCGTGCGAATCGAGCATCTCCAGAAGGATATCGACCGCTGCCGCTACGGCGATTTTGCAGGACACGCATCCCTCGGCGCGGCAGATTACAAGCTCTCAAACCGTCTTTTGAACGGCAGATGCGTCTATACCTTCTGCATGTGCCCGGGTGGCGAGGTAATATACGCCGCGAGCGAAGAGGGCGGAATCGTCACAAACGGTATGAGCTTATACGCGAGAAATAAAGACAACGCAAACAGCGCACTTTTAGTCAATGTTGCACCTGAGGACTTTGGAGGAAGTCATCCTCTTGCAGGCGTTTATATGCAGAGAGAAATTGAAAAGGCCGCTTTCAGACTTGCAGGCGAGAATTACTTTGCCCCTGCCCAGACGGTTGAGGGCTTCCTCACGGGAAAGAAAACAGGCTTTGGAAAAATCACGCCATCTTTTCTCCCGGGTGTCGCAGAATGTGACATTGCAGAGCTTTTCCCCGAATATATAACAGAAACACTAAAGGTAGGTCTCAAGAGCTTTTCAAAAAGCATCTCGACGTTTTCCGACGGTGAAGCTGTTCTTACAGCACCCGAAACGCGCTCATCCTCACCTGTCCGAATTATGAGAAACGAAAAACTCGTCTCCTCAATCGACGGTCTTTTCCCCTGCGGCGAAGGTGCAGGGTATGCAGGAGGAATTCTCTCCTCGGCAGTTGACGGCATCCGTGTTGCAGAAGCAGTACTTGAGATATAACAGGAGTTTATTATGACAACCGCCATACAAAAGAAAAAACATTTCAATATCATCTCATTTTTAAAAGAAAACGCGGTTATGACGATTGCACTTATCTCGGCAATCGTGACGAGCTTTTTCGTCCCCGTTGATAAAGAGTATCTCGGGTATTTTGACTTCAAAACGCTCACCTGCCTTTTCTGCGTTCTCGCAGTTGTTTGCGCTCTTCGCAATATCTGCTTTTTCTATGTTCTCGCACAAAGGATAGTCGTCCTTTTCAAAAACGCGAGAATGTGCGTTCTTGCACTTGTGTATATTACCTTCATCGGTTCTATGCTCATTGCAAACGATATGGCGCTTCTCACCTTTCTTCCGCTTGGCTATTTCGTCCTTACGGAAACAGGAAAAGAGAAGTATATGGCATTTACCTTTATTATGCAGAACATCTCCGCAAACCTTGGCGGTATGCTTACACCATTCGGAAATCCGCAGAATCTGTATCTTTACTCACATTTCAACATCCCGAATCTCGAGTTTATGGGAATTATGGCGTTTCCGTTTGTTCTCTCAATCGTTCTCATAACGCTCTGCTGTTTTATTTTCGTAAAACCCGAAGAGCTCGGTATCCCCGACAGCGATGTTGTTCTTGACCGCAAGAGGGCGGTTATATACCTTCTCCTTTTCGCTCTTTCAATCGCTATCGTCTTCCGCGGCATTCCCTACTTGGTAGGTCTTATCGTTATTCCGATTGTCCTTTTCTTTACAGACCGTAAAGCTCTCAAGGCGGTTGATTATCCGCTTCTTCTCACTTTTGTTTTCTTCTTCATTTTTGCAGGAAATATGGCAAGAATAGATATTATAAACGAGCTCTTCTCCTCTCTTCTAGAGAAGAACACGCTTCTTTTCTCAATCTTCTCCTGCCAATTCATAAGCAATGTCCCGTCTGCGATTCTTCTCTCGCAGTTTACGGGCGACTATGTAAATCTCCTCCGCGGAGTAAACATCGGCGGCGTTGGAACACTTATCTCGTCTCTCGCAAGCCTTATAACCTTCAGAACTTATGTTCATCACAACCCCGGAAAGACCCGTAGCTATCTCGTGAAATTCTCGCTCTTCAATTTTGGTTTTCTCATTATACTTACAGTCGCTACACTCATATTCTAAAAAGGAGGTTTGGTCGCTGTGGCAGAATTCAAAATACACGCACCCTATTCACCGACAGGCGACCAGCCTGCCGCGATAGATGCTCTTTCAAAGGGCATTGAACTCGGTCTTTCCGAGCAGACGCTCCTCGGCGTTACGGGCTCGGGAAAAACCTTTACTATGGCAAACATCATCGAGCGAGTACAGCGACCGACACTGGTGCTTGCCCACAACAAAACCCTCGCCGCACAGCTCTGTTCGGAGCTCAAAGCATTCTTCCCCGATAACGCGGTTGAGTATTTTGTTTCTTACTTTGACTATTATCAGCCTGAGGCATATATTCCGCATACAGATACCTATATTGAAAAGGACTCCTCGACAAACGAGGAGATTGACCGTCTCCGCCACAGCGCGACATCCTCACTCGGCGAGCGGCGCGATGTAATAATCGTTGCGAGCGTTTCCTGCATCTACGGTCTCGGCGACCCGATTGACTATTCGAGCATGGTTATCTCGCTCCGACCCGGTATGGACAAGCCGCGCGATGAGGTTATCAGAAAGCTCATTGAAATCAGATACGAAAGAAACGATGTCGCATTCGAACGAAACAAGTTCCGCGTACGTGGGGATACGGTCGAGATCTTCCCCGTTTATTCAAAGGACACGGCGATAAGAGTTGAGTTCTTCGGCGACGAGGTTGACCGCATCTCCGAGATAAACACCGTTACGGGAGGCGTAAAGCGCGAGCTTTCGCATGTTGCGATTTATCCCGCTTCCCACTATGTCTCAACTCCCGAGAAGATGGCAAAGGCGTGCGAAGAGATGCTCTCCGAGATGGAAGAGCGCGTCAAATTCTTCGAGAGCGAGGAAAAGCTTATCGAGGCACAGCGCATCCGTCAGCGCACGGAATACGATGTCGAGATGATTCAGGAGCTTGGATACTGCAACGGTATCGAAAACTATTCGCGAATCATAAGCGGCCGTGAACCGGGAAGCGCACCGTTTACGCTTATGGACTACTTCCCCGACGATTTTCTCCTCATCGTTGACGAATCGCATGTTACTCTTCCGCAGGTTCGCGGAATGTATGCCGGCGACCGCGCGAGAAAGGAAACGCTCGTAAAATACGGCTTCCGTCTTCCGAGCGCGTTTGACAACAGACCGCTTAATTTCACCGAATTCGAAGACCATATAAATCAGGTTATCTATGTCTCGGCGACGCCGGGTGAGTATGAGCGCGAGCGTTCGGCACAGATAGCAGAACAGCTCATCCGCCCGACAGGTCTTTTAGACCCCGAGATTGAGCTTCGTCCGACCGAGGGGCAGATTGACGACCTCATCGGAGAGATAAATGCGCGCGTTGAAAAGAAAGAGCGAGTTTTAGTCACAACACTCACAAAGAAGATGGCAGAGGACCTTACCGCGTACCTCGAGCGCGCAGGAATCAAAGTCAAATACCTGCACCATAATGTAGAAACAATAGAGCGAATGGAAATCATCCGCGACCTCAGACTTGGCACATTCGATGTTCTCGTCGGAATCAACCTTCTCCGCGAGGGTCTTGACATCCCCGAGGTGTCGCTCGTTGCGATTCTGGATGCTGACCGCGAGGGCTTTCTCCGAAGCGAGACCTCGCTCATCCAGACGATGGGTCGTGCAGCACGAAATGACCACGGCAAGGTTATTATGTACGGCGATACCGTCACGGGCTCAATGCAGCGCGCAATTGACGAAACCTTGCGCCGACGGACTCTTCAGGCAAAATACAACGAGGAACACGGAATCGTTCCGAAAACAATTATAAAGGATGTTTCCGAACTTCTTGAAATCTCAAAGGATACAAGCGATATAAAGCGCGAAAAACTCTCAAAATCAGAGCGAGAGAAGCTCATAAAGAAGCTCGAGCAAGATATGAAAGAGGCTTCAAAGCTTCTTGAGTTTGAATACGCTGCAATTCTCCGCGACAGAATAATAGAGCTTCGCGGACAAGATTAACTCACAAAAGGTGAAAACTATGAATAAAAACATATTTGTAAAGGGTGCGAGAGAGCATAACCTCAAAAATATAGATGTCGAAATTCCGCGTGACAGCATTGTCGTAATAACAGGGCTTTCGGGTTCGGGAAAGTCGAGCCTTGCCTTTGATACGATTTATGCAGAAGGACAGAGGCGGTATGTCGAATCGCTCTCATCATACGCGAGAATGTTTCTCGGACGGATGGACAAGCCCGATGTTGACTACATTGAGGGTCTTTCTCCCGCTATCTCCATCGACCAGAAAACAACCTCAAAAAACCCACGCTCAACAGTCGGTACGGTAACTGAGATTTACGACTATCTCCGTCTTCTCTGGGCAAGAGTCGGAACTCCGCATTGCCCCGTCTGCGGAAAAGTCATTCAGAAGCAGACGGTTGACCAGATTTGCGATAAGGTTCTCTCTCTTTCCGAGGGAACGAAGTTTCAGGTTCTCTCCCCCGTCGTCCGTTCACGCAAGGGTGAGCACGAAAAGGTTTTTGAGAACGCGAAGAAGTCAGGTTTTGTAAGAGCGAGAGTTGACGGCAATCTATACGACCTCTCCGAAGACATAAAGCTTGAAAAAAACAAAAAACACAACATTGAAATCATAATTGACCGCCTTGTCATAAAGGACGGTATAGAAATGCGCCTTGCAGATTCAATTGAAACTGCCACAAAGCTCTCAGACGGGCTTGTTGTTATTGATGTAATCAGCGGTGAGGAGCTTGTTTTCTCGCAGAATTTCGCCTGCGACGACTGCGGAATAAGCATCGAAGAACTCACACCGCGTCTTTTCTCATTCAACAACCCCCACGGCGCATGCCCCGAATGCTCGGGACTTGCAACACTTCTGCGAGTTGACCCGGATGCCGTCATCCCCGATAAGTCAAAGTCGATTCTTGACGGCGCGATTCACGCCTCGGGCTGGAGAAATGCAGAGCCCGGAACAATCGCAAGGATGTACTACGACGGACTTTCTAAACACTATAACTTTGACCTTTCTCTACCCATTTCGGAAATTCCCGAGAAAGCACTTAATGCTCTTCTCTACGGAACGGGCGGAGAGAAGATTCCGCTTCACTATGACAAATCTTACGGAAAGGGCGACTATACTCAGGTTTGGGAGGGACTTGTCCCGAATCTTGAGCGCCGTTACCACGAAACTGCAAGCGAATATTCAAAAGCAGAAATTGAAGAGTGTATGATTCACACTCCCTGCCCTACCTGCGGCGGAAAGAGACTCCGCAAAGAAGCTCTTGCCGTTACCGTCGGTGGAATAAATATTTATGATATGTGCGAGATGCCAGTTGATAAGGCTCTTGAATTTATAAACAATGTCGAAACCTTGCTTACCGAACGCGAGCGCGAAATTGCAGCTCTCATTCTCCGCGAGATTCGCGAAAGGCTCGGCTTTTTGCAGAGCGTCGGTCTTTCTTACCTTACGCTTTCCAGATCAGCCGGAACTCTTTCTGGCGGTGAAAGCCAGCGAATACGACTCGCAACGCAGATCGGCTCTTCCCTTATGGGCGTTCTCTATATTCTCGACGAGCCGTCAATAGGTCTTCATCAGCGCGATAACGAAAAGCTTCTCGCGACGCTCAAGCGACTCCGCGACCTCGGCAATACGCTCATCGTCGTTGAACACGATGAGGACACTATGAAAAGCGCTGACTATGTAATTGATGTCGGTCCGGGGGCCGGCGTTCACGGCGGCGAGATTGTCGCCGCAGGAAGCATTGACGATATCATGGCAGAAAAGCGTTCGATTACGGGTCAGTATCTCTCGGGCAAAAAGAAAATTCCCGTGCCGTCAGAAAGACGGAAGGGAAACGGAAAGTTTATCGAAATACGCGGTGCTCGCGAAAACAACCTCAAGAATATAGATGTCAAGATTCCGCTCGGAAAATTCACCTGCATAACCGGCGTTTCAGGCTCGGGAAAATCTTCGCTCACAAACGAGATTCTTTATAAGCACCTTGCTGCAACGCTCAACGGTGCAAAGACACATCCGGGAAAGTTCGACTCTTTCCGCGGAATTGAACATCTCGACAAAATAATTGATATCGACCAGTCGCCAATCGGACGCACTCCGCGTTCAAACCCTGCGACATACACGGGCGTTTTCAATGATATAAGAACTCTCTTCGCGCAGACTCCCGATGCAAAAATGCGCGGATATACGGCAAGCCGTTTTTCATTTAATGTCCGCGGCGGTAGATGTGAGGCGTGTTCGGGCGACGGCGTAAACAAAATCGAGATGCACTTTCTCCCCGATATCTATGTCACCTGCGATGTCTGCCACGGAAACCGCTATAACCGCGAAACGCTCGAGGTCAGGTACAAGGGCAAGAACATTGCAGAAGTCCTTGATATGACCTGCGCGGAGGCTTATGAATTTTTCCGACACATCCCTAAAATTGCAAACAAGATTCAGACTCTCAACGATGTCGGTCTCGGATATATAAAACTCGGTCAGGCCTCCACCACCCTTTCGGGCGGCGAGGCACAGCGCGTAAAGCTTGCAACCGAGCTTTCAAAGAGAAGCACCGGCAAGACAATCTACATCCTTGACGAGCCTACAACAGGTCTCCATGTTGCCGATGTCCACAGGCTTGTCGAAATGCTCGCCCGTCTTACAGATGCCGGAAACACGGTCATCGTAATCGAGCATAACCTCGATGTCATAAAGTGTGCCGACCACATAATCGACCTCGGCCCCGAGGGAGGAAGCGGCGGCGGTGAAGTCGTCTGCACAGGAACTCCTGAAGAGGTCGCGGAGGTAGATGCATCATTCACCGGAAAGTATCTGAAGACTGTTCTTTAGTCTTATTTCTCCGTTATCGGAATACACTACACAACAGGCATCGCCCTCAAGGTCAAGGATAATCTCCGAGAGCTTGTCATAAATCTCGCGTCTTACGGTCTTTGACAGCTCGCGCGCACCTGCGCGTGACGCGAGACTTCTTTTAACAAACACCTCTCTTGCATCATCACTTACAAAAAGCTCTATCCCTTTTGCTTTTGCACGGGATATGAGCTTTTTTATTTCTATATCGAGAATCTTCAAAAGCTCATTTTCACTAAGGGGAGAAAAAACTATCACCTCATCTATTCTTCCTATAAGCTCGGGCGTCATAATGGTCTTAAGCTCGTTTACAACAATCTTTCGAAGCCGTTCGGTATCCTTCTCTTCCCCGTTTTCTGAAAAGCCCACGGCAGGAGACGAGAGCTTCTTCGCACCGATGTTTGAAGTCATTATTATAACGCAGTTTTTAAAGTCTGCACACTTCCCGTGAGAATCGGTGAGCCTTCCCTCATCAAGAATCTGAAGCAGAATATTGAGAATATCGGGGTGCGCCTTTTCAATCTCGTCAACAAGGACAACACAATACGGTTTTTTTCGCACCTTATCGACAAGCGTCTCCTTTTCCTCATAACCGACATACCCCGGAGGCGCGCCGATAATTTTGGATACAGAGCTTTTTTCCATATACTCCGACATATCAAGCCGTATAATCTTTTCCTTTCCGTCAAAGAGGCTTTCGGCAAGTGCTATGGAAAGTTTTGTTTTTCCGACCCCGGTGGGACCTGCAAACAGAAACGAGCCTATCGGGCGTGTTTCGTCCGATAGTCCGCAACGGGAGGCTCTGATTGCCCGTGCGAGCGCGGATATTGCACTGCTTTGCCCGATTACTTCCTTTGAAAGCTCATCTTCAAGATTTCGAAGTCGCGCGCTCTCGCCTTTTGTTATCCGCTTTACCGGAATCTCCGTCTGCTCGCTTATTACCTCGGCTATATCGTCAGAATCTATCCCGACACTTCCCGATACTGTCTTTTTCCAGAGCTCGGAAACCCCCATAAGTTCAAGCTTCAGCCTTTCCTCCTCATCGCGGAAGATTGCCGCCTCTTCGAAATTCTCCGCCTCAATGCTCCGCCTCTTCTTATCAAACGCAAGAGCTATCTTATCCTCAAGCTTCTGTATATCCTGTGGCGGCAAAGATGCCTCTATCCGTTTTTTGCTGAGAGCCTCGTCGATAAGATCAATCGCCTTATCGGGAAGCTTTCTTTCGGGCAGGTATCTTTTCGAGAGCGTAACTGCAGCGGATATAGCGTTTTTGCTCACCGCGAGACTGTGATGCTTTTCATATTTCGGAGCAAGCCCTTCAATGATTTTAATGCACTCCTCCTCCGACGGTTCATCCACTTCTATCGCCTGGAATCTGCGAACAAGCGCTGCATCCCTTTCTATATGCTTTCTGTATTCTTCAAAGGTCGTTGCGCCGATTATCTGAACTTCGCGTCGAGAAAGCGCAGGTTTTAAAATATTCGCAGCGTCAATCGCACCCTCCGCCGCACCGGCGCCGACAATCGTATGAATCTCGTCTATAAAAATTATTACATCTCCTGCTTTTGCGACTTCGGAGAACATCGCCTTTATTCTCTCTTCAAATTCTCCGCGGTATTTTGTCCCGGCGACGATTGACGATATATCCACCGAATATATCTTCTTCTCCGAAAGCTCCGACGGAACGGTTTTATTCGCTATCATCTGGGCAAGCCCCTCTACAAGCGCAGTTTTACCAACACCTGCATTTCCGAGGAGAATGGGGTTATTCTTCGTTCTTCTTGAAAGAATCTGTACCATCCTGAGAAGCTCGCGCTCGCGACCAATCACGGGGTCAAACTTCCCCTCGCGCGCAAGGGCGCACATATCGCGTCCGAAGCTTTTAAGAGTTCTGAGTTCTGCTCTTTCCTTTGTTTTCCCAAAGCTTTCCGGTCGGCGATATTCCGCATCATTATCGCTGCCAAGCGAGAGCAAAATCTGCATAAGTTTTTCCTTTTCGCCACCGAGAATACAAAGAACTCTCGTCCCCTCGCTCTCCTCTTCTTTTAACATGGCAAGAAAAATATGCTCTTCGCCTATAAAGCTTTTTCCCTCACCCCCGGCTATTTCATACGCTCTTACCACTATCCGCTTTGCACACGGCGTAAGCCCCTGCGGCGTTGCGGCGCCACATCTTCCCTTGCCTACTCTCTCGCAAACTGTCTTCTGTATTTTTTCCTGAGTTATGCCGGCTTTCAGAAGCGCTTCACGGCTCTTTCCCTCTTTTTCTGCGGACAGCGCCATCAGAATATGCTCACTTCCAACATAGCCGTGACCAAGCCTTGCCGCGCATTCATGCGAATTTTTAAGCACGCTCTCAGCGCGCAGGGTAAACCTGTTTTCAAAAAACATTTTTGCCGCCTCTGCTTTCATTTTTATCTATTCTTCCCATTTTATAAGCTTTTTAACACTTCTTTCTGATTGCATTTTGCAAAAGTTTTTAAAAAATTAAAAAATTTTTTAGTTTTCCCCATTGCATTTTTCTCTATTCATTGTTACAATATATACATCAAATACTTGGAGGTGTTTTCCCATGGCATATGTAATCAATGACGAGTGCATCCAGTGCGGCTCTTGCGCTTCTGAATGCCCCGTAGGCTGCATTTCTGAAGGCGATACAAAATTTGTTATCGACAAGGATGCTTGTGCAGATTGCGGTGCTTGCGCTGCAGCTTGCCCGGTTGAGGCAATCAGCGCTGAGTAATTCTGTTTAAAAAAGACGAAGCGGTGCAAATTTTTTGCACCGTTTTGTTTTTGGAGTGACTAATATTACAGGAAAAATTTATTTTTAATTGAAAACCTGATATAGAAAAATAGCAGAGGTTATAACCTCTGCTATTTTTATTTTACATTTCGCTTACGCTTCATTTTTTGTGATATGGCGTCCGCTTGACACGCCAATATCTACTGCAAGATAATTCATTTATTCTTCTCACTTCAGATGAGTTTCTTTATTTCTTCTGCTGCGCGGAGAATTCCGAGCTTTCCGCTTTCGTAAGTTATTCCGCCCTGGAGATATACGCGATACGGCTCTCTCATCGGCGCATCTGCCGAAAGTTCGATTGACGAGCCCTGAACAAACGCGCCTGCTGCCATAATGACGGGGTCGTCATATCCCGGCATATCCCATGCCTCAGGCGTTACGAATGAGTCGCACGGTGCTCCTGACTGGATACCGCGACAGAAAGCGGAAAGAGTGTCCGCGTTCTTAAGCTCTATCGTCTGAATGATGTCGTATCTCGCCTCATCTGAGCGAGGTGAAACCTCATATCCCATTTCCTCGAAGGTCTTTGCCGCAAAAATCGCCGTCATAAGAGCCTGCGAAACGATATGCGGTGCCATAAAGAAGCCCTGGAAAAGAAGTCTGTTATTTCCGAGCGATGAGCCGCATTCGCGACCTATTCCCGGAACGGTAAGCCTCTCTGCCGCACGCTCGACAAGCTCCTGTCTTCCTGCGACATATCCTCCCGTCGGCGCAAGTCCTCCACCAGGGTTCTTTATAAGAGAGCCTGCCATAATATCTGCTCCGACATGGGTCGGCTCACGGGTTTCACAGAACTCGCCATAACAGTTATCGACCATTACGAGGGCTTTCGGATTTTTATCCTTAATCTTTTTAATTATATCTTCAATCTCTGAAACCGAGAGTGCGCGACGGTCACCGTAACCGCGTGAGCGCTGTATGTAAACGAGGACATTTTCTTCTTCCTCTGCCGCTGCTACTGCAGAATCGATATCCACACCGCCGTTCTTCATCGGTATCTCGCGGTACTTTACGCCGTATTCTGCAAGCGTACCGTGACGGGGTGAGCCCGAAACTCCGATCGCACCGAGAAGCGTATCATACGGCGCACCCGTTATCGAAAGAAGCGTATCTCCCGGGTTGAGAGCACCGAACATAGCGCAGAAAAGCGCGTGGGTTCCGTTTACAAACTGTATGCGGCAAATCGCATCCTCTGCTCCGAACACATCGGAGTATATGGAATCGAGGGTATCTCTTCCCTGGTCGTTATAACCGTAACCCGTCGTTCCGGCAAACATAGTGTCCGAAACTCTGTGCTTCGCAAACGACTCAAGAATGCGCTTTGAGTTTTCCTCCGCAACCTTTTTTATATGTTCAAACTGCATTCCTACTTAACCTCGCGGATTATTCCCATCGGAGTCTGCTGTGCGTTCTGACCGAGCGGATTATCTTTAAGAATCTTCGGGAGAAGCTCACGGTCAAGAGTTTCATCTGATGCACCGAGAATCTTTCCTGCAAGGTCGTTTATATCAACGATAATAACTCTGAAGCCTATCTTTGCTGCAACATCGCGCGCAACCTTATCCGGGTTCTCCGGACCGAGAACTACGCACTTATTGTACGGCGGAAGAGTATAGGGAGTCGGACCGTCGATTGACTCTGCGCGGTATCCTGCTACCTTATAGAACCAGCCGCGACGCTTAAAGAGCTTACCGACAGCGCTGATAAGAGCTGCAAAGAGAATTCGCGGAGTTCCGCATTCGCGAAGAGCCATTTCCATTGTTTCAGGAATTCCGAGACCGATACCGTGAGGTGTTTTCAAAACGAATTTGCAAAGAAGCTTTGCAAGCGGGCGCGGATTGATCTCATCAAGTGGTACAGCTCTTCTCTGCGAGCAAGCTACACACTTTTCTGAGATAAAGAGAATGTCTCCCTCCTGCATGTGCTCCATTGCATACTTCTCTGCAACATCGGCAATTACATCGTTTTCGGTGACGACATGAGTCTTTATCGGAAGGCGCATATAGTCGCGTCCTTCAACCGTGATTATCGTATTCTTTCCTTCATTTGCACAAAGCTCTGACATTTTTATAACCCCTTTGTTTTGCATTTTCTATTATTATACAACAATTTTAAGAATAATGAAACCTTTTTTTAAAGTTCTCGGATATTTGCTTTTCCTTTTAAATATTCCGCCTCTCTCCTGTGGCAGGAGAAGATGATTATCTGCATCTTCTGTGCCTTTTGGGTAAGCAAATCAAGTGCCCTTTCAAGCCTTACATCATCGAAATTCACAAACGCATCGTCAATAATAAGCGGAGGCGTATCTTTTTTTGGAACTATCGTTTCAAAAAGCGCAAGACGAAGCGCAAAATACAGCTCATCAACCGTTCCCTGAGAAAGCATAAGACTCTCTCTCGGCGAGGTTGCGATACCGCTTGCGACATCCATCTCGAAATCTGCATTTTTAACCCTTACCACCTCATAGCTTCCTCCCGTGAGGTAACTGAAAATTTCAGCCGTTCTCTTTTCAATTTCGGGAGAGAATCGGGTTTTAAGCTCAAGTTCTGCCTCGTCTATCGTGTCAATCGCAAGGCTTAAGGCATCGTATTCGTCATTCAACCTTGAGAGCTTGGTCCGTATTCCGCAAAGCTCCTTTTCTGCCTTTTCGGAAGAAAAATCTAAAAGAGAAGATTTTATCGTTGCAAGCGCGATTTCAAATCGCTTTATCTGCTCTGAAACCTCTTTTATCTCTTTTTCTATCTCGGAAAAGCTCTGCGACGGAATTTCGTCCGCGGTATATTCAATCGCCGTTTCGCTCATATCAGCTGTAGCAGTAAGAGCTTCAACCTTTGCTCTGGCTTCTTTCTCGGAAAGAAAGGCATCTTCACGGAGCGAAACAAGCGAAGTGAGCTTTGCTTCAACTAAAGCGAGGTCATCCGTTTCAGCTTTCAAAAACTGTGATGCGATTTTTTTCATATCCTCCTCACAGAGAGAAAGGGTTATTTCCTTGTTTTTATTTAAAATTTCATTTTCCGAAAACTTTGACGACGCTTCGTTCATTGAAGCAAGAAGTTCTCTGTATTCGGAAAGAGATGAGCTTATCGCATCAACACTGCATTCGCCGTATTTCCCCGAAAGTTCGTCGGCAATGCGGCTGTTTTTGTTCTTTGAGAACAGTATTCCGAGCGAGAAAGCAAACGAAAACACTGCAAAAGCCAAAAAGATGGGTGATAAAATTATACCAAGAGCTGTAAAGCCTGCCGCGAGAACCAGCGCGACAATCGCAAGAACGACCTTCTTTTTAGATTTCTCAGCAAGAGAAATGAGCGAAATATCTTTAACAGAAGCCTCTCTCGCTTCTTCTTCAGAAAGCCCTGCAAACGGAGACGCCGTTATCCTGCTCTCGCATTTTGACATCTCCTCGCGAAGAAGCGCGGAAACCTTTTCGCCCTGCTCTTTTTCAAGGAGCGCCATTGCCATCTCGTTTTTCTTCTGCAAGAATAAATCAAGCTCACGACGGGTCGGATAGTTTTCTGTTTCTTTGAGTTTTTCTGCTGCGGCAGAAAAATCTGCCTTTACCTTCTCAATATAGCCTCGTTTATTCTTTTCTTCCTCGGCTTTTGCGATTAAGGCTTCTCTCTTAAGCTTTGCTTCTGCCGCCTTGCACGCATCAAGACTTTCCGTAATGCGCTCAATTTCCGAGAGTTTTTCGTTTGATTCCGATATTTTTCTTGAAAGAGCTTCATATTCTGCCGAAAGCTTCGGAATTTCCGCATTCTTTGATGTTCCATCGAGAAGCCTCTGGCGTTTCTTTAGACGGCTTATTACCTCGCCTGCGGAAACCGTTTCATCACCGCTTGAAACTATCGAGAGAATTCTTCTCTCCGTCTCTGCATCTGCCGAAACGCCTATCCCCGACTGGCGGATAAACGCCGTTCTCTCATAAACACTCGGTGACACGCCGACAAGAGCATCGCCGACAGGCGCGTCAAGCCCACTTTCGTCAAACTTCGCCGTTACTTTCGAGAGAACTCCTGCTTTTGCGCTCGTTCGCTCGACCGTTATCGCGCCGCTCTCATTTTCAAGCTCCATCTTCCCGTACATTGCGTCACCGCTCCAGGGAAGGAACTTTTCCTTATCGGGAATAAACCCGTCCTTTTTCTTCTCACGAGTTGAGATTCCGTAAAACATGGCACGGATAAAGGAAGTCCAGGTAGATTTACCCGACTCGTTTTTGCCGTATATCACATTCAGCCCCGATGAGAGACTGAGCGTCTCGTTATTCAGTTTTCCGAATGTTGCATATAGCTTCTTTATCCACATATCTTACACCTACTTGCCGCTTTTTCCCCCTGATGCAACTGCCATCTGCGTCAGATACTCGTTTATAAAGCCGTCAATATCGCCGTCCATAACCGCGCCGATATTTCCGTTTTCAAAGCCCGTTCTGTGGTCCTTCGCGAGCGTATAGGGCATAAATACATACGAGCGGATCTGGCTTCCCCATTCGATAAGCTTCTGCTCTCCCTTTATATCTTCAATTCGCTCAAGGTTTTCTCTCTCTTTAATCTCAACAAGCTTTGACTTGAGCATACGAAGCGCAACCTCTCGGTTCTGATGCTGGCTTCGCTCGTTCTGACACGCAACGACAATGCCTGTCGGGATATGGGTAATTCTGATTGCAGACTCGGTCTTGTTGACATGCTGACCGCCTGCACCCGATGAACGGTAGGTATCGACCTTTAAATCTTCAGGTCGGATTTCAACCTCGACATCCTCTGTTATTTCGGGCATAACCTCTACCGCCGCAAACGAAGTATGACGGCGACCCGATGAGTCAAACGGAGAAATACGAACAAGGCGGTGAACACCCATTTCGCTCTTTAAATAACCGTAAGCATTCTCGCCCTCGATGAGGATGCTCGCGCTTTTAAGCCCTGCTTCATCACCGTCGAGAAAATCGAGAATCTTATACGAAAAGCCGTGGCGCTCTGCCCAGTGGGTGTACATACGGTAGAGCATTTCTGCCCAGTCCTGCGCCTCTGTTCCGCCTGCTCCAGCCTGAAAACTCATTATGGCGTTATTTTTATCATACTCGCCCGAAAGGAGAGTTTCGATTCTCGCATCCGCAAGAGTCTTTTCAAGCGTATCAAGAAGCTCACCTACTTCTGCCGCCGCATCGGCATCGTCGGCTTCAACAGCAAGCTCGAAGAGCGCCTTTATATCCTCATAATCGCTCTCGTACTTTCTGAAGCGTTCAATCTTTTCCTTTATGCGTGAAATTCTCTTTAAAACGACCTGGGAATTTTCAAGGTCGTTCCAGAAATCTTCCGCCTCACTCTGTACTTCAAGCTCTTTGAGTTCAGCCGATACACCCTCTATATCCATAGCCGAAAAAAGTTCTTTTATGGGTGCGGCAAGCGCATTTATCCGAAGCTTATGTTCGTCAAGTTCAAGCATTTTTCCCTCTCCTTAAAAAACAGAAGTTATTTTTTATATTTTACCATAAACAGGCTTTATCGTCAATTTTTAAGTTATAAAAAAGAAAGTCGCAAAGCGACTTTCTTTTTACTTTATCTTCATTTTCTTGCTCTGAACGAGATACACTGCACGGGCGAGAAGCTTATCGGAGAGAAGATGACGCATAAATACCGCAATTTTCATTATCGCTCCCGGAATTATGACCTCTTTTCCTTTGAACATCTGCCGTATCGCATACTCTGCGACATCACGACTTTCAAGCACTACGAATTTCCCGATTTTTTCTTTTCCCGTTCCGAAGTTCACCTTTGCAACATCGGCAAAGCCGGTATGTGCAGGTCCCGGACACAGAACGCTGATTTTAACCTTACTTTTATCGCGGCGGAGTTCTTCAGAAAGCGCCTGCGACAGACGGAGAACATACGCCTTTGTCGCATAATATGCACCGAAAAGCGGACCCGGGAAGAATGCAGCAAGGGATGCGACATTGAGGATGTGTCCGTATCCTCGCGCCTTAAATTTCTTCGCGACAAGCTTTGTGAGAATATGTACCGCGCGGACATTTGTTTCTATCATGGAAAGCTCATCAGAAAGCTCGGTTTCGCAGAGTTCACCGAACACTCCGAAACCTGCATTGTTTATAAAGATATCAGCATCCTCCGCACGCTCTGAAAGCGCAATGCACGCATCTTCGTCGGAAACATCACAGCAGATAATTTCAACGTTTGTCGAAAGTTCTTCCTGAAGCTTAAGAAGTTTATCCTCGCGCCTTGCAACAGCTATGATGTCATAGCCCATTTCCGATAAGATTTTTGCCATATCGCGACCAAAGCCCGAGCTTGCACCGGTTATAAGTGCTTTCATATTTTACAACCTCCGCTGTTTATTAAGTAAAATCGAAAAGATTCTGATCAGAATCTTGTCGATTTTGATGATCCACCGGAGGCTCGAACTCCGGACACCCGCGTTAAAAGGGCGGTGCTCTACCTACTGAGCTAGTGGATCGTATTGGCTGGGATGGCAGGACTCGAACCTACGAATGCCAGAGTCAAAGTCTGGTGCCTTACCGACTTGGCTACATCCCAACGGGATTCCAAGATGGAAATGGGGTGGGTAGCCGGATTCGAACCGGCGACCCCCAGAGCCACAATCTGGTACTCTAACCAACTGAGCTATACCCACCATAAACAAACTTTGAAGCTCTGCTGTCAAAAAAGGACTGGCGCGCCTGAAGGGACTCGAACCCCTGACCCACTGCTTAGAAGGCAGTTGCTCTATCCACCTGAGCTACAGGCGCACATCAAAACCTTTTATGCGCAAAAAAAATGGAGCGGATGATGGGAATCGAACCCACGTAACCAGCTTGGAAGGCTGGAATTCTACCATTGAACTACATCCGCACATTTAGCTTATACATTCTACCACACTATATTTCACTTGTCAAGCCATTATTTTTATTTTTTTAATGTTTTCTGCTCCCCGAAAGACGGGGAGCAGAAAATCGCTTCTTCTACTTTCCGTAGGCGTTTGCAAGCATTACCGCAAACTCGCCTCGCGTTACGGCACGGCGCGGAGCGAACTTTCCTCCTGAACAGTTTATTATGCCAAGCCCTTTTGCTATTGCGACTGCGCCGACATACGCCTTCGAGATATCCGCTTCATCAGAAAAGCCTGTCTTGTATATGCCCGGAATCGCGGCTGCCCTTTTATATCCGAAAAGGTTCACGATTACACTCGCCGCCTCTTCGCGGTATGCAACAGAGGTTGCAGGAGTTTTTGAAGCCGACACTATTTCGCGTGACTGCGCCTCGCGCATAAGGTCGTCCATTACCTCGTCCGTCGGCTCTATGTAATATCCGCGCTCGAACATAAAGAGAAGATATACCATTTCGCGTCTGCTTATTGCCTCATTCGGAGAGAACTTTTCCTTCTTTGAGAGTATTACTCCGTTATTTAAAAGCTTCTCTACTGCCTTTTCGGCAAAATGTCCTTTGAGGTCAGACTGGAGCTTATACTCCTCTTCCTTTTCAGACGCCTTGAGGTCCCAGTTAAGGGGCTTTCCCGTTTTTGCATCAATATATGCAGGGATATCATCCGAAAGCTTATAAATAAGTCGGAACTCCTCTGCCTTTCTCGTTCCGTAGCCTGAAAGCCCGTCTGCAATGTAGTATTTTTCGAGGCCGTCCGTACCGACAAATGCATCATAAGCATCACTCTCTGAAACAAGGTTCTCAGCCGAGTCAAATTCAATGCCGTCTTCCCAGTTCTTTGAATAGCTCATTACCTTTCCGTTTTTCTCATTTACATATACGGAAATCTGGTTTCCTGCATATTCTATTCCGTTCACGCGCTCGGTGAATACGAATCTGCCCTGAACCGAATTCTCGCTGAGAGCCGCTTTTTCATATTGCTCGGGCGCATGGGTCTTTGCAAAGCGCTCGGCAGTTTTTCTCATCACTTCTTCGTCTGTCTTTTTCTTTACCGACGAAAGCGAGCCGTCATACGAATAAAGGCTTAAAAGCTCACCTGTCTCGGCGTTGAGAACTACCTCACCGTATGTATTTCCGTCGCCCTTGAGCGTTGCAATCGCGTGGTAAATCTTCTCGCCCGCTTCCTTTTCCGTCTTCACATAATGGAGCGACTGGAGGTTGTACCTTGCGACAACCGTACCCGTGAGCTTATGTATAATAGCTTCAATGCTGTCCTTTGAAAGAAGCTTTTCTATTTCCTCAATCGCCTCTATCTCGGCGCGGTTTAAAGAGCCGTTGCTTCCGCCCGCGATAGAGTCCTCTGCTGTTGCTTCATCCTTCAGCATCGGCGCATCTTCACCAAGGTATGTAACGACAAACTTCTCACCGTCACGCGCCGCAATCATATCACCGCGCGACTTCGGCTCATACACAAGCACTGCTCTGTTTTCGTCATAGAGCTTCTTATATTTAAGCGATGGCGCGAAAAGCTCAAACAACTTTTTCTTTGCAACTTCTTCGGAGATCGTTCCCTCGGTTGTTTCAATCTTGTCGGAGATATCAAAATTCATATACATTCTGATAATCTCGCCCGTCGTTTTATCAAGAGAAAAGTTTACCTGATTTCCATATACGGGGATATCCGAAATTTTTCTGTTAAAATAAACTCTTACAAGATGCGAATAGCTGTTTACGGTAACTTCACCGTCAAAATCAAGCTCTTTTGAATATTTCGGGTTCACCTTTTTTATGAAATTTTCTGCAAGGGTGAGATATTCTTTATGGCTGAATGATGCAGAGACAAAATCGGAGTTCTTTCCGTCTGTTGAAATCTCATAAGAAACGATTTCACCACTTGAAAGAATTTCGCAGTAAATTCTCTTGTTGCTGTCGGGAACGCTCCACATAAGAGAATACACCGTCTCGCCGAGATTTTCGCCCTTTGAGCTTTCAAACTCCGTATATTCGGAAGTAACGGGAAGCACACCCTTTGCAAACTTGACAAGAGAAGTGAGTTCACTGTCCGTCGCAAATACAGACGGGAGAAGCGAAACCAAAAGCACTACACATAACAAAACCGATATAATTCTTTTCATATCTGACACTCCTTTCGACTTTTAGATAATTTATCTCAAAGAAAAGTTTTACATTTCTGATAAAACCTTCAAGATTTCCTCAGCAGAAGCTATTCCCTCGCTTGCGGCGGTAGCCGCACCTGCTGCCATGGCAAGAGACAGCGAAAATTCAGGTCCCTTATCATACCCTGCAACAAACCCCGCAAGGCACGAATCTCCTGCACCGACCGTGCTTTTTACTGAAACCTGTGGTGCGCGCATACGGTAAATCTTCCCGTCATCGGAGAGAAGAATTGCGCCATCTCCCCCGAGCGACACGAGGACATTTTTCGCTCCGCGCTCTTTGAGCTTTTTCGCACATCTGACAACAGTTTCGTCGGAAGTATCCTCTTCCCCGAAAAGGGCGAGAAGCTCATCAATGTTTGGCTTTATAAGAAATGCGCCTTTTTCCGTTGCATAGAGAAGGTCATCCCCCTCCATATCCGCTATCAGGCGCGTATGCGCTACCGTATCAATTATACTGCGAAGAAGGTTTCCGCTTTCGCTCTCGGCACTCTTTCCCGAAACGATAACCGTGTCATCACTTTTAAGCTCCGAAAGCTTTCCAAGAAACTCATCTTCCTCATCCTGCCGTATGAACGGCCCTTTTCCGTTTATTGCCGTTTCCTTATCGGATATGATTTTTACATTTATTCTTGAATCTTCCGCAATTTCGCAGAAGTCGCACTCTATCCCTGCACGAACGGCAAGGCGCACAATCTCGCGACCTGAATAGCCGCCTGCAAGCCCGATTGCTGTGTTTCTGACTCCGAGAGAAGAAAGCACAGCGGAGACATTGAGCCCCTTTCCGCCAAAGTTTGATATTTCAGACTCGCTTCTGTTTATTTCACCCTCCGAAAAAGTTTTCGGATACATAAGATAGTCAATTGACGGGTTTAATGTTATTGTATATATCATTCCGAGATCCCCCGAATCTGTTGATTTACATTTTAAATATATCACAGACGCGCCTGTTTTTCAAGGTTGCGCTCTTGTCCCAAAGCAGGTTCTCGGACCTGGCTGATCGAGTTTTTATTTATAAATTGTAAGTTTTTTCAAAAAACAGTTGAAAAAACTTACAAGCCGTGGTAAAATATACTTTGCTTATTATGCCAAACAATGCCGTATATTACGGCGTATTTTTCGGAGGTGTTTATTTTGAGACTTGCATTTGCTATTGTTCAGCTCGTTCTTGCAGTTGTTCTTGTTGCTGTAGTTCTTCTTCAGCAGAGCCGCCGCGCTGGCCTTTCAGGCACAATTTCCGGTGCTGCAGATACTTTCTTCTCCAAGAACAAGTCAAGCAACCTTGACTCTCTTCTCGTGAAGGTTACAGCAGTTGTTGCGACAGTATTCATTATTGTTACTCTCGTGCTCAACTTCGGCTTCATCGCATAAGCACAGGTACAAAAATTGAGTGCGCAGAGCATGAGCTTTGCGCACTATGTTTTTATTTATTCTATTTTCTAAAGGGGCTTTTACTTTGACTAATCCTAACATAAGAAACATTGCAATTATCGCGCATGTTGACCACGGCAAAACTACTCTCGTTGACGAGATGCTCAAGCAGAGCGGAACATTCCGCGAAAATCAGGTTGTTGCAGAGCGCGTTATGGACTCAAACGATATTGAACGCGAGCGCGGAATCACCATTCTCGCAAAAAACACCTCTATCCGCTACCGCGACATAAAAATCAATGTCATCGACACTCCCGGACACGCCGACTTCGGTGGCGAGGTTGAGCGCGTTCTCAAGATGGTTGACGGCGTTATTCTCCTTGTTGACGCAGCTGAAGGTCCGATGCCGCAGACGCGTTTCGTTCTTCAGAAAGCGCTTTCTCTCGGTCACCGCGTTATAATTGCCATAAATAAAATTGACCGTCCTGACGCAAGACTTTCCGAAATCGAAGACGAGGTTTTAGAGCTCTTTATGGACCTTGAAGCAAGCGACGACCAGCTCGATTCGCCGTTCCTCTTCTGCTCTGCCCGTGCAGGTACTGCAAGCGAAGATCCGCTTGAGGAAGGAAGTGATCTCCGTCCGCTTCTTGATAAAATCATCGACTATATCCCGGCGCCGAAAGCAGAAAAGGATGAGCCGATGAGAATGCTCGTTTCGTCGATAGACTATAATGATTATGTCGGCCGTATCGCTATCGGCAGAATTGAATCGGGCGTTATCCGTCAGAATCAGGATGTAATCGTCTGCGATTACCACGGTCAGCGTGATCCGAAAAAAGCCCGTATTACTGCTATGTATCAGTTTGAGGGGCTCGAGCGAGTTCCTGTTACGGAGGCAAGCGCAGGAAATATTATCTGCCTTTCGGGTATTTCCGAAATAACAATCGGTGATACTATATGTACTACAGAAAACCCCGAACCGCTTCCGTTTGTCAAAATCTCGGAACCGACAGTTGAAATGACCTTCTCGGTCAACGACTCTCCCTTTGCAGGTCGCGAGGGTAAATTCGTCACAACCCGAAACATCAAAGACCGCCTTGAGCGCGAGCTTTTGAAGGATGTTTCGCTTAAGGTTACTCAGGCAAGCGACTCTTCAGATTCGTTTATCGTATCGGGGCGCGGCGAGATGCATCTCTCAATTCTCATCGAGAATATGCGCCGCGAGGGTTACGAGTTCCAGGTAAGCACACCGCGAGTTCTTCTCCGCGAGATTGATGGCGTCGTCTGTGAGCCTATGGAAGAGCTTGTTATAGATGTTCCCGAGGAATCTGTCGGTGCAGTTATCGAGAAACTTGGTTCAAGAAAAGGCGAAATGACAAAGATGTCTCAGCTCGGAAGCCGTATGAGAATCGAATTTATCATCCCTGCACGCGGTCTTTTCGGATACAGAAACGAATTTCTCACCGACACCAAGGGCGAGGGTATCTTAAACTCAATCTTCCACGGCTATGCTCCCTCAAAGGGTGACATTCCGCGCCGTGCAACAGGCTCACTCATCGCTTATGAGACGGGCGAAGCGGTCGGTTACGGAATATTCAATGTTCAGGACCGCGGAGCTATGTTCGTCTCCCCCGGTGACAATGTCTATGCAGGAATGATTGTCGGTGTTTCTTCAAAGGCTGACGATATCGTTGTTAATGTCTGCAAGAAAAAGCAGCTTACAAATATGCGCGCATCTGGAAGCGATGATGCTCTCCGCCTCATTCCCCCGAGGAACTTGAGCCTTGAGCAGATGCTCGAATTTCTCGCTGACGACGAGCTTCTGGAGGTTACTCCGAAGACGCTTCGTATGAGAAAGAGACTTCTCGACCACAGCGCAAGAATGAAGCTTTTAAAAGGTAAACAACAGAAAAACAAAGCCCCTTGCTACAAGGGGCTTTTCTTGAACGAAGGTGTTTTTATGAGGCATGGGTTTTCCTACAACGAAATAAACGGTACCCTCACGCTTTCCGTTCCGTCTTTTGACGAAACGGGGCTTTGCCTTACCGCTTTTACTACCAGAAAGGGCGGAGTTTCAAAGCCGCCGCTTGATACGATGAACCTCGGCTTCGGAAGAGGAGACGAAAGGGCGTCAGTTCTTGAAAACTACCGCATTCTCGGAGAGAGTCTTTCTTTTCCGCACGAAAAACTCATCGCCTTTACGCAGGTTCACAAAAACGATGTGTGCGTTGCAACTCTCCGTGATGCAGGCGAGGCTTATCTTCCCGATAAGCGCGAGTTTGACGCCGTTATAACAAACATTCCGAATCTTCCGCTTGCAACCTACCACGCGGACTGCGTTCCTGTTCTTCTTCTCGATCCGAAGCTTGAGGTCTGCGGAGTAGCCCACGCAGGCTGGCGCGGTACTGCGCTGAAAGTTCCGTCGGCGGCAGTTTCGAAAATGAAAGAGGAGTTCGGCTCAAAGCCCGAAAACATCCTCGCCGCAATCGGACCTTCTATCGGAAAGTGCTGCTTTGAGTGTCATGCCGATGTCGCAGATGCTATGGCGGCATCTTACGGCGAGGTTGCTGCCAAATATACAACCGACCACAAAAACGGGAAGTTCCACATAGACCTTGCAGGACTTTGTTCTGAGTCGCTTCTTGAGTGTGGAGTGAGAGACAGCAACATAACGCTTTCCGATGAATGCACCTTCTGCAAATCGGACATTTTCTGGTCACATCGTCAAACCGGCGGAATCCGCGGTGCGATGGCATCAATAATTATGCTCTGGGGGGATGAAAAATGATAAAAAAACTTATACCCGCATTTCTCGCGATTTTTCTTCTCCTTTCTTCCTGCGACATCGCAGAAATTGAAAACCTCGATGAAGAAATTGCAGGCGAGAATGTAATCCACCCGAACAACTCTGTTTTCGGTGTTGCATTTGCATCCGGCGAAAGCGCTGACCCGTACACTACCGCGAACAAGCTAAACTCAGAGCTTGTCCGACTGATAACCGAGCCTCTGTTTTCGGTTTCCGCTGACTTTGCAGCACGACCCGAGCTTTGCGAAAGCTATACCTACGAGGACAAGACTTATGTTTTTAAACTAAAAAGCGGCGTTACCTTCTCCGACGGAAGCGCGCTTTCTCCTCGCGATGTCGAATATTCTCTCCGCGCAGCCTTGGAGCCTGCATCGTTTTATTCAAATACTCTTTCAATAATAGAGAGCATTTCTTCTTCAAAAAAGGACGGAACGGTAACCATCCGTCTTAAATACGACAACGCGCGATTCCCCCGACTTCTTGATATTCCCATAATAAAAGAGGGAACCAGAGACGAAAAACTCCCCATCGGAACGGGTCTTTATGCGCCAAAGGATGACCTTTCCGCACTTGTACTGCGAGAAGGTCACCACAGCGGAAGAATTCCGCCGTATTCAGTTATCTCGCTCGTTGATGTTGCAAGTACGGATGAGCTTTTGTTTGAGTTTGATAACCACACGGTCTCTATCCTCACAAGCGACCCGACCGCGTCATCCGCTCTCGCCCCTTTAAGCGCATCTGAAATAACAGATATTCATACAACCCGTATGCATTATATAGGCTTCAATATGCGAAAGGCAGTTTTTGCCGACGAGGCAGTCCGCCTCGCCATTGCAAAAGCGATAGACCGCGAAAGTGCCGCTAAAAACGACTTTGCTTTGATGGGAACTCCTGCGACATTACCTCTGCATCCGTTCTCGTCATCATACCCGACGGAAATAGCAGGAAACCTCACTTACGACAGCAACATCCAACTTGCACCCCAGCAACCGATTGAGCTTTTAGTAAACTCAGAAAACACGGGAAAACTTGCCGTATGCAAGCGCATTTCCGAAACGCTCACGCGACTTGGTGCACCCTGCACCGTCCGAGCTCTTCCGTTTGGCGAATACGCCTCTGCTCTTTCAAGAGGAGATTTTGACCTCTACTACGGCGAGGTTGCGCTCGGAGCGGACTTTGACCTCACGCGACTTTTGCAGGGCAGCCTCAACTACGGCGCATTTTATGATGCCGAGCTTCTTGCTTTGCATTCAGCATACCTTGCAGGAGACGAATCGCGCGATGATTTCTACCGCAGTTTCTGCAAGAAGCTCCCGTTTATCCCCATTATGTTTAAAAATACCGCAATGTACACGCAACAAGGTTTTTTTGAAAAATCAGCACCTACTCCGCAAAACACATATAATGACTTTTTTGATTGGAAAACAGGTGAAGCATGATAGAATCTAAAAAACGCCAAAGCGGCATACTTGCACACATCTCATCCCTTCCCGGAAAGTACGGCATCGGAACTTTGGGAAGGGATGCTTTTTCCTTCTGCAATTTTCTGAAAAGCTCCGGCTTTTCCGCCTGGCAGGTTCTCCCGTTAAACCCTCACGGGCTTGGGTTTTCTCCGTATATGTCCGTTTCCTCTTTTGCCGGAAACCCGCTCTTCATTTCTCCCGATTTGCTCTTTGAAAAAGGGCTTATAACGAGAGGCGAACTTGAGGACTCTTTTCTCCCGAATCACGGTCGCGTTGACTTCAAATCGGTTATCGCAAAGAAAAACTCTCTTCTCCGCTCAGCATTCAAACGATTTTCTGATTTTGATTCACTTGAGGCTTTCTGCTGTGACGCAGGCAACCCTCTCGCCGATTACGCGTCATTCATGACGATACGCGAAGAACTCGGCGGAGCTACGCTTCAGGCTTTTCCGCAGGAACTGAAGAATAAAACCGGCCTTAAAAACTGGCGAAAGACTCACAAGCGCGATGAAGACTATTATAAATTTGAGCAGTTTCTCTTCTTTTCACAGTGGAAAGATCTTCGGAACTATGCAAACAGATGCGGAATCTCTCTCACCGGCGATGTCCCGATATATGTATCCCCCGATTCGTGCGATGTATGGTCGCACCCTGAAATCTTCAATGTTTCGGAAAATCTCTCACCTTGCGAGGTTGCAGGCTGTCCCCCTGATGCTTTTTCCCGTGACGGTCAGCTCTGGGGAAACCCGACATACCGTTGGGATGTTCTTTCCGAAAGCGGTTTTGAGTGGTGGATATCGCGACTTTCTCGCTGCTCAAAGCTTTTTGATACGGTGAGGCTTGACCATTTCCGCGCTTTTGAAAGCTACTGGGCGATTCCGGCAAGATCTGGCAGTGCCGCTTGCGGCGTGTGGAAAAAGGGTCCCGGAAAGCAGTTTTTCGATGCGGTGAAAGAAAGATTGCCCGAGCTTGATATGATTGCCGAAGACCTCGGTTTTCTCACGGATGAGGTCTTTAAACTGCGCGATGAATGCAATCTGCCCGGGATGCGCGTTTTGCAGTTTGCATTTGACGGAGATAGCGAAAATCTTTATCTTCCTCACAAACACCCCGAAAACTGCGTTGTCTATACTGCAACTCACGACAACGACACACTCTCTGGCTTTATTGAAGCAGCTTCAGAAAATACAATCGCCTTTGCTTCGCGCTATCTCGGTGTTTCAGATAAAGCCAGCCTTCCCGATGCTATTATAAACGCGGCGATGGCTTCCCGTGCGCGACTTGCAATCTTCCCTATCCAAGATTTTTTAAATCTCCCCACCTCTGCGCGGATGAATACACCATCAACCTTAAGCGACAAAAACTGGCGTTTCAGAATACCCGAAAATTCGCTTACAGATGAGCTTTCCGATAAGCTTTTTAACCTTAATCTTACCCATAACAGAATATAAGATACAACCCCCGTCATAAGCTATATGACGGGGGTGCTTTTATGTTCTTTTCCAAAATCAGCCGCGAGTCGGTTTTTCGTAATCTTTTCTTTCTTACAATCTCAAACATTCTTCTCCAGATTCTCGGCTTTGCATACCGCGTATTTCTAAGCCGCGTCACGGGCGCCGAGGGAATGGGTTTATATCAGCTTGTTATGCCCTTTTATTCTCTTCTCTCTTCAATAACACTCACAGGGCTCACCGTTGCTGTCGCCCGTGTTTCTGCCGCGCGGTACGGCGTTGGAGATTCTCTCGGTGCAAGAGCATCGGTCGGGCGAGCTTTCAGGCTTTTTTCCTTTGCCGTTATTCTCTCGGCTTTTCTTACATTTACATTCCGCAGAGTAATCTGCGAAACATTTCTCGGAGATATGCGTCTTCTTTCTTCTCTTCCTTTTCTCTTTGTCTGCCTTTTCCTCACGGGCTTTGAAAACATCAACAAAAACTACTTCTACGGCGTAGAGAAAGTTTCTCCGCAGATTACAAGCGAGCTTTCAGAGCAGATTATCCGCGCAGTCTCCGTTTGCTCTCTTCTCCTCTTCTTCCGTCCCGAAAACCCCGTAATCGCCGTGACCCTCATCATCTGCGGTATGATAATAAGCGAGCTTTCGAGCGCGTTTATTCTTCATATATTCTTTCGGTTTGAAAAAAAGCGGCCTTCTCGGAACAAGCCCCGACCGTCTCGATACCGCGAGCTTATTTCTATTGCGCTCCCCGTTTCTGCCGCGGCAGGGCTTAATAATCTTCTCTCGTTTTTAAACTCGGCGCTCATCCCCCGCAGACTTTGTGCAGCAGGGCTTTCAAGAGTCGCCGCAACGGAGAGTTTCGGCGTTGTTTTCGGAATGACTATGCCGCTCCTTTCTTTTCCCATAGCATTTATCGCATCTCTTACCTCGGTTATGGTTCCCCGCCTTTCTTCTTCAAAGGCAAAGGAAGATTTTTCCGATATGCGAAGAAAAGCGGCAAAAACAATTCACGCGACAGGTCTTCTCGCAATGCCGCTTATGGCGGTTATGGTTCCGCTTGCCCACCCTTTAGGCGAGCTTCTTTTTTCTCACACATGTTCTACTTCTCTCATCCTGCCGCTATGTATCGCGACGCTCATTTCCTACTACGAAATTTCTCTCGGCGCGCTTCTGAACGCTATTGGAAAACAGAAGCAATCAGCTATCTACATAATCATAGGCGGTGTCATTCAGCTTTTCTTTACCTGGTGTGTAGGGTTTCCGAAGCTCGGGATGTCCGCCTTTGCGCTTGGCTCAATTGTCTCGGGCGCAGTATGCGCCGTTTTGCAGTTTGTATGCCTTTGCAGAACGCTCTCAATCAGACCGAGATTCTCAAACTGGTTTTTCTCTCCGCTTCTTGCCTCAATTCTCTCCGCTCTTCTTACAAACATCGTCTTAAAAATCTTCGGTTCAATTCTCCTTTCGGCTTCTTGTGGAATTTTTTCATACTGCATCTCACTCTCTGCTCTCGGAACAAACCCGATAAGATATATAAAAACGCTCATACCAAAAGAACAAAGCAAGGCTTAAGCCTTGCTTTGTTCTTTTCTTTACTTTCCGCAGCAGCCCTTCGGCGGCTTTTCGCAGCCGTCATTATGCACGCTCTCACGCGCAGAGGGCGGGAAGAATTCATTAACCGGGAACTTAATCTTTCTGAAGAGGTCACACGGTCTGTCTTCACTTGAGCCTACGCACTCTTTTTCAGGCATACAGAAATCATAAGCCGGAATAAGAAGCTGAGAATCGCGCTCAAGGCGGACGATCGAGAACTGACCGAGAGTTACAAGAAGATTCTTGCAACCGCCGTTTGTTATAAGCTCATCATCGAAAATATCACGGACGCAGCGCGGTACATCACAAAGTTCGTCGCACTCACATTCACACTCGGGGAGAGTGCATACTCTTCTTGCTTCGCAAAGCTCAGCACCGAGAAAAATCGGGTCAACGGCCTCAACAAACGCCTGCGGCATATTGTCTGCACACTTGTCGCACGGGGAAAGGCGTGAGTGGAAAATCTTCACATCGCCTTCAGAGCCGAAGAGGATAACGCGCTTGTCATAAATCGCAAGACCCTTTATCTTCTGGGTCTTTCCCGCACATGAGCAGACCTCTACCGTAATCTCGTAGAAGAATTTGATATCAACAGTATAGAAGCCCCTGTTGAAGGTGACCTCGTGTACATCTATGTTCGTCCACAAGAGCTTTGCATCGCGTGGCTTTACGCTTGTTGCACAATCTAAAATTTCCTGAGAACAGCGAGTGGGATATACTCTTATATTCTCAATGCATTCCTTATCCCTGCACGAATCGTAGATTCTTTTTGTATGGATACACACAGCCTCTTTTACACACGGAGCATTTCCGTGAATCGGGCCGGGCAATACCTTATCAGGCATTTACTTTACCTCCCGTAATCATGTTTTGAAGTTTCCTTCACTACATATTATGCGGAAGGGGTATTTAGGTGAAATTTTTCCTTTTGAGAAGGCATATTAGAAAAAGAATAAGCGGTAGCAATATATTGAGCATAAAGATTATACCTGCCCCGCTTTTCCATTCAAGCATCCTTTGAAGCGACGATACATCGCGATATATAATCTGTGTAGATGCGGCGCAGATAAGAGCAAGAGGAAGAGCTACACCGTATTTTCTCCTCGTCCTCGAGATTTCGCCGAGAATATCATCTGAGAATGCAAGACACACCGAGCCTTTAAAATAGAGGCAAAGCACCATAGCGATGCACGCAAAAATCTCCGTATGCTGAATGAAGCCTCCGACGGAATGAAGCGACATAGCGGTATATACGGGGAAGAAATCTGCCGATGATGTATTTTCGCCAAGCGCAGAAACCGTTATAAGCGAGATAAGTGCAAATATTACACCGACTGCCACGACCGAAAAAAGCGCATACTTTTTTCTTGTATCTCTTTCCGACATCCGCGTATATACCGTCATAAACGCAGGAATATATCCAAAGCGGTTTAAGAAAACCTCGCCTGCACCTGCGAGAACAGATTCCGCATTTCTACCTTTCGGAAGAATGAGGCTCTTTTCTATATGCGGTATGCCGGATATAGAAAAAAACACGAACACTGCAAGAACAAACAGAAACAGAAGCCGTGCCGCACCCTCGCAGGAAGAAAGTCCTTTTGATACAGAAAGTGCCGAAACGGTTGCTATAAGCAACGGAATAATTATCTGCGATGTCTGCGGAAGTGCCGTGAGGCGCACAAACCTCGAAAAAACTGTAAGCGATACAACACACGATAGAAGCGCGAGGAAAGAAAATATTACGCCAACCGCAGCTCCGACTTTCTTCCCGACGAGTTTATAAAGCGCACCGCAGAAAGAGTCAGAAGGGAACTTATCGCATATAAAAGTCAGAGTCCATACGACAAGAACAGAGAGTGCGAGCGCGATAAGGTCTGATACCCACACCCATCTGCCTGCACTGCTTCCGGGCATTACGGAGAATGCGTTTGTCATTGTTGCGAGCGCAATAATCAGCGCACCTGCACCGTTTGAAATCTTTTCATTTGACATACTCTACCTCATAAATATAGAAACCATTCCAGAAAGCGAAGCGCCGATGTGGTCTTGACGTGCCGCAACGCCTGCGACAAACGCCGCAACGAGCGATATCGCAAAAAGGACGGTATATAGCACCTTTTCCCTTCCCTCACGGCGGAAGAAGCCCGGAATGATGAAAAGCGCATATATTAATGCAAGAAGAATTCCCATCCCGTCATCCACCTCCGAGAACATTGCTGATTTTAACGGAAACCTTGACTTCTGTTTCGGGAACGGCTTTTGTTTCTTTTATCATAAATATATTCCCTAAGTTCCGCGTCTTCGCGGAAGAAATGAGCTTTTTATACCCGTCCTCAAGAAAGCGGCGCGTCACTTCCTGCATCTCCGAATCGCTCACTTCTCCACGAACCTCGGCAGGAGAAAGTGTTATTTCCTGCTCAATCAGAACCTTTTCTCCCGATTTCCTCACCTTGAGGTTGTTTCCGAGAATCTCAAACGACACCTCGCGTAAAGAATCAAACCGAATTACAGGAAGATATCCGCCTGCCGTTTTATCGGTAAGAAGCGAGAGAAAAAGGAACTCGTTTTCAGAAAGATACCCCGAAAAGCCTTTTTCAGAAATTACCGCACCACCTGAAACGGAAAAACCTCCGTCTCTTTTTTCAACCGTAGGGATTACACATACTCCATACATCTCGCGCTCCCGAAGAAGCTTCCACAGCGGAACGCTCTTAAAATGCCGTGAGTTCCCCTCGTTTGCAAAAACCGACAGCACATCCGCTTCTCCCTCGACCGATTCCTTTATAACCTCCTCTGCCGTCATATTCTTTGCCGAAATAGGAACTATGTCAAGATATACATCCCTCGCTCTCAGAACTGCGTCCACCGTTCCCTCAAACGAGGTTGAAAGTGCCTCTTCACCGAAAACGATGCTCTCGGTATGCCCCCACCATAGCTTTTTATCAAGACTCCCCGACATCTCTCGCACCGCTTCAAAAAAGCTCTCGCCACGCGATAAATAGCTTTTCTTTTCTTCGCCGCCCTCTGAGACAATACTTACCGAAACTTCGCCGTCAGAAAAATCTACACCTGCATATCTTACGAGCTCCTGCATATTGAGCTCATTGTAATCGGCACATCCCGATAGAAAAAAGCACAGAAGAAAAAACAATATAAAAAGCCTCTTCACTTTAAAATCTCCTTTTGAAACGAATACGGTTTCTCTTCGCAATTGCATACGGTCTCGTTATCATCTTCCACCACGGACTTCGGATATAGCTATCCTTTGCCCCTTCCTTCGTTTTCGGAATTATATACGCCGTAAACGGAACTCCGAACGAAGAAAGAGAGGAAATATACGCGCAAAACGCCGCAACGCCTATTGCGTAACCGTATATTCCGAGTGTTGCGGAGAGAATCAGGAAGATAAGCCGCATAAGAAAAGTTACGCTCTCAAGCTTCGGCGTTAAAAATGACGCTATCTCGCATATCGCAACTATTATTATCATCTCGGCAGAAACAATATTCGCAGAAACTATGCTCTGCCCGAGAACTATCGCGCCAACCGTACTTACCGTTACGCCGATTGCCTTAGGAAGCCGCACTCCTGCCTCGCGAAGAAGGTCAAACAATATAAGAAGAATAAACATCTCAACCGCCGCAGGAAATGGCACAGAGCTTCGTGAAAGCGCAATGCTTGCAAGCAGGTTTTTCGGCAGCATCTCCTTATGGTATGATATGAGCGCAACATAGATTCCGGGAAGGCTCACCGCAAGAAAGAACGCGAAAAAGCGGAGTATTCTCACAAAACTCGCAAAATAAAAGCTCTCATAATAATCTTCGTTTGCCTGAAAGTTCTCCAAAAACAGAAACGGTGCCGTGAGTGCAAAGGGCGTTCCGTCAACGAGCAGTGCGCATCTTCCCTCAAAAAGTTTTGCCGCAACGACATCAGGTCTTTCGGTTTTCCCCATCGTACCGAAGGGCGATGCAGGAGAGTCTCCCACAAGCTCTTCAACATAGCTTACATCAAGAATCGAATCTATCTCAAAACCCTTGAGTCGCGATATCATCTCACCCAGTATCTTTTCCTCGCAAAGTCCGTCTATATAGCACAAACAGACGCGAGTACGGCTTACCTTTCCCACCTCGAAGAAGCGGAATTTGAGCTTTGGATTTTTCACCTTGCGACGGAGGAGTGATGCGTTTGCGACTATAAGCTCGGTAAAGCCTTCTTTTGGCCCGAATACCGCATCCTCAGTTTCGGGGACGCCGATGCTTCTGATTGAATATTTCTTCGAGTTTGCTACAATGCAGGCGCAGCAGGTATCTATGAGAACAACCGTGTCGCCAATCAGAAGTGCGCTTATCGCGTCATACGGCTTTTCCTTTGTTTTTACCTCATCCGTGCTTACAACGCGCTTTGCAAGCTCGCCCGAGAGCTCTTCCCCGAGCGAAAAATCGCGCGGAGTAAAGGTAAGAAGCGGCTTTACGACATTCTGGTCAATTACGATGTTGTTTACAAGAAGCTCCGTAAATATAACGCATCCGCGAATTTTCTTATCGTGGATATTTTCAAACCTGCGAAAAATAACCGTTTCGTCATTGCCGAGAATTTCCTTCATTATCTTTATATCTTCTTCGAGAACACCTGTAAAAGTAAGCTCACGGAATTCTTTATCGCTTATTCCCATTTAAATCACCGCGGTTATTTTATCCGTAAATGGGAAATTTATTCTAAAATCGCGAAACCGAGCTTATCAGATAAAACTTTTTCTTAAACATCTTTCCATTTTTAAATACAGAAACACCCCAAAACTTTCGTTTCGGGGTGTTTTTTTACCTCATTTTTTCATCGGGAGTTCTGAGGAAATGAATCATAAACGGAATCGAGGCAAGACCTGTCAGTATATCTGCAGCAGGCTGGGAAATCTGGATTCCGAAAAGTCCCCAGAGCCTTGTCGTAATAATGAGCACGGGGATAAAGGTAAGCCCCGAGCGAAGAAGCGAGAGGAATGACGCGACACCCGTTCTTCTCGCGCTCTGATAAAGCATATTGACAGGAACAGACAGCGCAAGGAAGCTCGTTCCGATGCACGCCGCGCGGAGTGCAACCGTTCCGACCTCAATAACTTCACTGCTTTTCTGGAAGAGATATACTATCTTATCTGCAAAGATAAATCCGGGAGTTGCAAGACAGAGGATGAAGCTTGCGCCTATTCCCATAGTTATAAGCATTCCGCGCTTTACGCGGTCAAACTTTTTCGCCTGATAGTTAAAAGCCGCAACCGGCTGGAAGCCCTGACCGATGCCAAGACCTACGCACATAACAAACATTGAGAAGCGTCCTACAACGCTCATCGCCGCAATCGCCGCGTCGCCGAACGGTCGGGTTAAGTTGTTTAAAAGTCCGTTTGAGATTGAGGAAAGTCCCTGGCGAATGAGCGACGGAAATCCTACCTTCAAAACCGTAAAATAAGTTTTCGCGCATCTGCTTATGTGTCGCACCGAAATCTTGCTCTGCGCCTTTTTCTTATGGAAATACAGGAGAATAGCAAAGCTTACCGTCTGCGAAACGGCAGTCGCGATACCTGCGCCGAGGATACCGAAATCATAAACAACAACAAGGAGATAGTCACCGAGGATGTTAAGTATTCCGCCCGAAACAAGTCCAAACATCGAATAATACGCCTTACCCTCAAAGCGGAGGATGTTGTTGAGCACAAACGACATCATAACAACGGGGCAGCTTGCAAGAACGCACGCGCCATAGCGCATCGCATACGGAAGAATTGTATCGGTGCTCCCGAGGACATATAGAAGAGGCTTTAAAAACAAACCGCCGAGAACAAGAAGCACACATCCTGCAATGAGTGCGGTATAATATGCACTTGAAGCAAAGCCTGATGCTTCATCCTCGTTCTTATCCGCAAGGGCTTTTGCAACCATAGTTCCCGAGCCCTGACCGAGCATAAATGAAATTGCCTGAATAATCGCCTGAAGCGTAAACAAAATTCCCGTTGCGCCCTGTGCTGATTCTCCGAGACGCCCGACAAAATATGTATCTGCCATATTGTAGATACTCGTGACGAGCATCGAAATCGTCGTCGGGATGCCAAGAGAGATTATAAGACGCGCAAGCGGAGTTTCTGCCATCTTTTTATAATGTCTTTCTGCTTCTGTCATTTTAACATCTCTTTTCTTTTTTTCGCAATAATTATTATACTCCCCTATTTCTTTTTTTGCAAGATTTTCGTTTTCTTTGTCCCGTCGGCATAATGCTGAGGTGATTTCTTCAAAGTTTCAATTCCTATCCCTGCCGTGCGGGCCTGCTTTTGATTGCAAAAGTAGCAAAACCGGGGAGAACTCACGCCTCTCTCCCCTCTGCTCGCACCAAATTAACTTTCTACAATGTGCCGCTTTGCTTAAAAAACAAAACACTCCCGAAATTTCTTTCGGGAGCGTTTTATTTTACTTTAAATTATCTACATAATCGCAAGCGGCAAGGGCGGCTATTGCGCCGTCTGATGCTGCTGTCGCGACCTGACGAATGCGCTTACTACGGCAGTCACCTGCAACGAAAACACCCTGAGTTGTACTCTTGCAGTCCTCTCCTGCATCAGCATAGCCGAAGTCGTTAAGAGGCAGAATGTTTTTAAACGCTTCGTTCTGCGGAATAAGACCGATTGCAATAAACATACCGTCAATTGTGAGTTCGGTTTCCTCTCCACTCTTCTCGTTTACAACGGTAATTGCCTTGAGCTCGCCGTCGCCGTGAAGCTCTTTTACTACAGTTCCGAGGATAATCTCAACATTTTCCTTTGTGCGAAGCTGCTCTGCGAGCTTCTCCTCGCCCGTGAGGAAATCGAGATTCTGAACAACATAAACCTTCTTCGCAAGGTCGGAAAGCAGAATCGCTTCCTGAAGAGCCGAGTTTCCGCCGCCGATTACTGCTACAGTCTCACCTTCGTAGAAAGCACCGTCACATACGGCACAGAAGGAAATTCCCTCGCCGATATATTCTTCCTCGTGCGGAAGACCAAGGAGACGGTGTCTTGCGCCGACAGATACAATAACTGCCTTTCCCTCAAACTCGCCCTCATCGGTTACGACGGTCTTAACCGCGCCGTCGCGCACCTCAAGAACCTCACAAGCCTCAACATCCGCGCCCTGCTCGAGCACCTGCTCAACGAGCTTTTCGGCAAATTCATTTCCCGAAAGGCTCAGAAAGCCCGGAATGTTTTCAACCTTAGGAGAGTAGGTAATCTGACCGCCGAAGCTTCCCTTTTCTATTACGAGAACACTCTTGTTTGCCCTCCTTGCGTAGAGGGCGGCGGTGAGCCCTGCAGGACCACCGCCGATAATTATAATATCATACATTAAACTTTACCCCCACCATCAAAATTAAGCATTGAGCATTTTTTTGATGTCGGAAACACCTGAGAACTTTGCAACTTCGCCGTCTTTGACGATTGCGAGAGTCGGAGCCTGCTTGATTCCGAGAGCTTCTGCGAGTTCCTTATTGTCGTTTGCGAGAAGCTTTTCATACTTAAAGCCGGCCTTGTCAAGTGTTGCACAAGCTATCTTACAGTTCGGGCAGGTTGCTGTTGTGAAGAGGTATGCGCCGTCTTCTACCTTTTCTTCCTTTGCAGGAGCGTCGCAAATAGCTGCCTCTGTGGTACGACCGTCACGCTTGAGAACAGAAGTTCCGATGTTGTATACCTTTCTGTCCTTGTATTCCTGGCTCTTACCGTCGTTCCAGTTCTGGACCGGACGGTAGTAACCTGTGATACGGCTGTAAACCTCTGTCTTCTCTCCGCACTCGGGGCATACGAACTCTTCGCCCGGAATGTAGCCGTGTGTCTTACATACGGAGTATGTCGGAGAAAGTGTGTAATACGGAAGCTTGTAGTTCTGTGCAATCTTGCGGACAAGGTTTGCAGCAGCCTTCCAGTCAGGAAGCTTCTCGCCGAGGAAGGCGTGGAAAACTGTACCTGATGTGTAGAGAGTCTGGAGCTCGTCCTGAATGTCGAGAGCTGTGAAGATATCTTCTGTATATCCTACGGGGAGGTGTGAGCTGTTTGTATAGTACGGTGCATCGTCGTCTGACTTTGCTGCCGTGATGATGTTCGGATAACGCTTTACATCGTGCTTTGCAAGACGGAAAGCTGTTGACTCAGCAGGTGTAGCTTCGAGGTTGTAAAGGTCTCCGTACTGCTCCTGGTAGTCAGAAAGTCTTTCGCGCATGTGGTTGAGAACATCCTGAGTGAACTTCTGAGTCTTTTCATCTGTGAGGTCTTTACCGAGCCACTTTGCATTGAGACCTACTTCGTTCATACCAACAAGACCGATTGTTGAGAAGTGGTTGTTGAATGTTCCGAGGTAGCGCTTTGTGTACGGATAGAGACCTGCATCAAGAAGCTTTGTGATAACCGTTCTCTTTACCTTGAGTGAACGAGCAGAGATATCCATAAGCTTATCAAGACGCTCGTAGAATTCCTTTTCATCCTTTGCAAGGTATGCGATTCTCGGCATATTGATTGTAACAACGCCGACAGAACCTGTGCTTTCGCCGCTTCCGAAGAATCCACCTGACTTCTTGCGGAGTTCGCGGAGGTCAAGACGGAGTCTGCAGCACATGCTTCGTACATCAGACGGCTCCATATCGGAGTTGATGTAGTTTGAGAAGTACGGTGTGCCGTATTTTGAGGTCATCTCGAAGAGAAGCTTGTTGTTCTCTGTCTCTGACCAGTCAAAGTCGTTTGTGATTGAGTATGTCGGAATCGGATACTGGAATCCTCGACCATTAGCATCGCCTTCAATCATGATTTCGATGAATGCGCGGTTGACCATATCCATTTCCTTCTGGCAGTCTTTATACTTGAAGTCCATTTCCTTGCCGCCTACGATACAGTTGAGCTCTGCAAGATCGTTCGGAACTGTCCAGTCAAGAGTGATATTACTAAACGGTGCCTGAGTACCCCAACGGCTCGGAGTATTTACGCCGTAGATGAAGGACTCGATGCACTTCTTTACCTGGTCGTAAGAAAGGTTATCTGCCTTAACAAACGGGGCGAGATATGTATCAAACGACGAGAAAGCCTGGGCACCTGCCCACTCGTTCTGCATGATACCGAGGAAGTTTACCATCTGGTTACAGAGAGTTGCAAGGTGGCTTGCCGGAGAAGAAGTAATCTTGCCCGTAACGCCGCCGAGACCTTCCTGAATAAGCTGCTTGAGTGACCATCCTGCGCAGTAACCTGTGAGCATTGAAAGGGCGTGGATGTGGATATCAGCGTTTCTGTGAGCATCGCCGATTTCATCGTCATAAACTTCTGAGAGCCAGTAGTTTGCAGTAATCGCGCCTGAGTTTGAAAGGATAAGACCGCCGACAGAATATGTAACGGTGGAGTTTTCCTTTACTCGCCAGTCGTTAATCTTAAGGTAGTTATCGATAATCTCCTTATAGTCAACGATTGTTGAGCGGAGGTTTCTTATCTTCTCGCGCTGCTTACGGTAGAGGATGTATGCCTTTGCAACATCGTCATAGCCGCCCTTGATGAGAACAGACTCAACGCTGTCCTGAATGCTTTCGACCGTGATTTTTCCGTTTTCAATCTTCGGCTCAAAGTCAGAAGTTACCTTGAGCGCAAGGAAGTCGATAATATCGGAATTATACTGCTTGTCGCAAGCATCAAACGCCTGCATAATGGCGTTACTGATCTTTGATAAGTTAAAATCTACGACTTTACCGTCGCGTTTTGTTACCTGGTACATAAAAAATACCCCCTACATTTTGTGTCTGTAGGGAGATTTTAACATACATCTTGTATTCTTGTCAATAGTTTTTTAGAAAAATTTTCAGAAATTCCACAATATCTTGTGTTTACACTCCGCGCACGCCCACTACATCTATGTATTCCAAGGCGATTTTCCGCATAGCTTCGAGCTTTTCGGCAGAAACCGCAGAGAGATTTACCCCTATAAGGTCGCCGGAATCAACGAAATTCTGGAGAAAATAGCGCTTCGCGCCTTCTATCCATACCGCAATATTCTCTATGTCGCGCTCGGTATGAAGCTCTGAAACAACAGTCGTGCGGAACTCATATTCAACTTTCCCCGAGAGCAGATATGAAACACTCTCCTCTACGGCAGCGGTATCAAAATCTGAAAGTCCGACCGCCTCGCCGTATTTTTCTTTCGAGTTTTTTATATCCATCGCGACATAGTCAACGAGCCCTGCCTCGCAAAGTGTGCGAAGCTTTGAGGGGTTTGAGCCGTTTGTATCAAGCTTTATCTTATAGCCCATCTCACGGACTTTTGACATAAAGGTATCTATATCCTTCTGGAGAAGCGGCTCACCGCCCGTTATGCATACACCGTCAAGCACGCCACATCTTCTCTTAAGATATGAAAGAATTTCTTCCTCTTCATATTTCTCACCCTCTTCACACCGAAGAACAAGCCCTGCGTTATGGCAGAACGGGCAACGGAAGTTGCAGCCGGGCGTGAATATTGTTGCGGCAACGCTTCCCGGAAAGTCGAGCAACGTAAGCTTCTGGAATCCCGATATTTTCATTTTTATTTCCTCTCACAAATTTTGCCCCGGTCGAGATAAATTTCCTTATCGCAGATTTCGCGTGCTGCGCTGCGGTGGGAAATGCAGACACAGGTTTTATCAGAAAGTGACATAATATTCTCAAGAACCCGTTTTTCCGTCGGCTCGTCTAGCGCGCTCGTCGCTTCATCAAGAAGGAAAATCGGAGCGTCACAAAGAACAGCACGGGCAATCGCAAGACGCTGAACCTGACCTTCTGAAAGCCCTGTTCCGCGCTCGCCAAGAAGGGTCTCAAGCCCGCTTTCAAGCTCGAAAACGAAATCAGCACACGCGATTCTGAGGGCTTTTTCCATTTCCTCTTTCGTTGCATCAGCCTTGGCAAGGCGCATATTCTCGGCAATCGTTCCACTCATAAGGAGATTTCCCTGCGGAACATACGCAAAGAGCGATCTCGTTGCCGCTGAAAGCTCAGTCTTTCCCTCTTCCTGAACGAAAACCTCACCCGATTCGGGCTTCAGAACGCCCATAAGAAGCTTTATGACCGTACTTTTTCCTATTCCCGAAATTCCGGCGATAAGCGTAAGCTTTCCTTTTTCTATCTCGGCGTTGGCATTTTCAAGAACATACGCATCGCCATAAGAAAAGCTTACATCAGAAATCTTGATCGCCGACATTTTTTCGTACAAATCAGCTCTTGCAGGCTCATCGCAGATATCATCCGGCAAGTCGCAAAGCTCTAAAAGTCGCTCTCCGGACGCTATTATCGAATAATACTTTGAAAGGCTTCCCGAAAGATTTGCAAACGGAGACTGTATTCTTCCGATAAGCTGCATAATCGCTACAAAGTCACCGTATCCGAAACCGCCGGCACTCGTAAGAATTTTTGCAGCGCCCCAGATAACGGCATATACATATCCGAACTGCAAGAGAGACGAAAATGCTGCTGTCGCGCTGACCGAGAAGAATGCGCGCACCATCTGCTTTTTATAGTGCTTTGTATGTAATTCGCGCTCCCTCTCTTCCATTCTCTCTTCCATACCGAAAGCTTTTATGACGAGAAGATTCTCAACCGACTCCTGCGTATGCGCGCGAACTTTACCGCCTGCAACCTGCACATCCTTATGAGTCCTTTTCATAACATTCTTGAGAAGGCGCGCTATAATGAACATCGCAAGACCTGCAACCAATATTACAGTTGCAAACACCGCATCGACAACATATACGGCAATAAGCGCCGCAATAAGTCTTGTTACAAGCGCGATGAACTGCGGAAGAAGCGTTGCAAGGTTGTCACTTACGATTTTTATATCGTTGAAGAGACGGTTCTGTATCTCGCCACTGTGGAAAGCCGTTATCGCAGAATACTCTTTCTTTAAGTATTTCGAAAACACTGTCTCTCGGAATGCAATTTCAAGACGCGCCGTCATCTGCGCCGTGAGATATCTTGATATTATCAGAATAAGAATCTCTGCAATAACTACCGCGATAATGATTATCGACCATTTTTTTACAAGCGATGCCTCTCCTGCAACCGCGCTGTTTATTACATTTCGCATTACGAGCGCAAAATATACGCCGAGAAATGCGTTAACAGCATTGAGAATCGTTACAAAAAGAAGGCGCAAACCTTCCTTTTTCGATGTTTTTATTATAAAACTCAAGGTCTTGTCTTTCACCAATCGACACTCCTTTTAATACTTTCAACATTATATTATATAATAAGAAAATTTTTCAAAATTGTCAAGTTTTCATAATTTTAAAAGCGAATAAAAGTATCACTTTTACGCAAAATATTTTTAAGCCGAAGGGAGTCGAACACCTTAAGGTTTAAAAATATAACAAATTCAAGACTTGAGGGGTTTGACTCCCTTCGGCTTAAGCCAAAATATATGGAGGTAATAAAAATGAACGAGAATCCGAACAAAAGCATTCAGTGTACCGTTACAAGCTGTAAGCACCACTGCACAGG
>JAZTWZ010000109.1:0-10279 GCA_045636165.1 Eubacteriales bacterium | reverse complement strand
ACTCATGTTGTAAGAGGTTCGGAGTATCTTTCGTCCGCACCTAAGTATAACCTTCTTTATGAAGCATTTGGCTGGGAGATCCCGACTTATGTCCACTGTTCTCCTGTTATGAAGGATGCACAGCATAAGCTCTCAAAGCGTAACGGCGACCCGTCGTATGAGGACCTTATAAACGAAGGTTACCTCAAAGACGCTGTTGTAAACTATGTAACGCTTCTCGGCTGGAGTCCTGGTGGTGAGCAGGAGATTTTCTCACTTTCCGAGCTTGTTGATATATTCGAGCTTCGCGGTATCTCCAAATCTCCGGCTATTTTCGATGTAGCAAAGCTTAAATACATAAACGCAGAATATATCCGCGCTATGTCTCCTGAAGAGTTTGCTGATGTTGCGAGACCGTATATCCGTCAGGGCGTTAAGAACGAAGCTATCAATCCTGACCTTATCGCTCCGCTTCTTCAGCAGCGTTGTGAGCGTCTGGCAGATATTCCCGAGCAGGTCGATTTCTTTGACACTGTTCCGGAATACGACTCGGAGATGTATTCGCATAAGAAGATGAAAACAAGCCCCGAAACTGCGCTTGTTACATTAAAAGAACTTCTTCCTGTAATTGAGGGTATTTCCGACTGGACTTATGACGGTATCCATGAAGCGCTCTTTGCATATATCGCAGAGCGTGAGCTTAAGAACGGCTTTGTTCTCTGGCCGCTTCGCACAGCACTTTCAGGAAAACAGGTTACTCCGGGTGGCGGCGTAGAGTTTTGCCACATCCTCGGTAAAGAAGAAACCCTCGCGCGTATAAACGCTGCAATAGAAAAGTTATCTTAAATAAATTCCCTGTGAAGCAAATTTGCTTCACAGGGTTTTGGTATGGGCTTATAAACCTCGGTTTCTCGGGCGCTGCGAAAGCAGAAGACGAGATTGCAAATTACGGTTTTGCATCCATGGCAAGAGTCTTTGGCGACTTGTTTTAGAAAGTATTGTAAAAATAAATTTGTATTGGAGAGTATATTACTTTGCGAATGAGAAAAAAGCCGAACCTTGATAAGCGTCGGCAGAATTGTATGGATATAATACCTTCTTCGCCCGAATCACTTCGCGGTAAGTGGAAGGAAACTTACGGGTTTGACAGAATATGTCTTGAAATCGGTTGCGGAAAGGGTCGCTTCATAACTGAAAATGCGAAACTTGATCCGTCAACGCTCTTTATAGGAATTGAGCGAGAACCGAATGTTTTCGTTATGGCTGCAGAAAAGGCGATAGCGGGAGAGATAAAGAATGTTCTCTTTATGGATGTTGATGCCGAAGGGCTGTGCGATATCTTTGCTGACGGCGAGATAGACGGCATCTATCTTAACTTCAGTGACCCGTGGCCGAAGAAGAAGCAGGCAAAGCGCCGCCTTACCCATGGTGATTTTCTTGCGAGATATGATAAGGTGCTGGATGATGACGGTTTTGTCTTTTTCAAAACTGATAACTCATCGCTTTTTGAGTTCTCGCTCAACTCAATGTGCGAATATGGACTCAAACTCCGCAATATTACCTTTGACCTTGCTGCAAGCGGTATGGATAATGTTGTTACAGAGTATGAAGCTCGTTTTATGGAGCAGGGTATGAATATATACCGCGTTGAGGCGTATAAAAAATAAACTCGTCGGTGAGATGTGAATATGGGAAGAAAAGTAGTTGTCATAGGTGCAGGTGCTGCAGGGCTTTTTGCGGCAGGATGTGCAGCAGAGGCAGGGGCAGATGTTACGGTTTTTGAAAAGAACAAATTCCCCGGTAAAAAACTGAATATAACGGGAAAAGGTCGCTGCAATGTGACTAACAACTGTTCCTTTGACGAGCTTATGTCAAATGTTCCGCAGAATCCGAGGTTTATGTACAGTGCGTTTTCTGCTTTCACTCCGCAGGATATGATGGCCTTTCTGGAAAATGAAGGTATTGAACTCAAGACTGAGCGCGGAGGAAGAGTTTTTCCTGTTTCTGATAAAGCTCGCGATATAACAGATGCGCTGTTTTCGTTTGCAAAAGGAAACGGTGCAAAGTTCAAGTTTGAATCTGTAAGAGAGGTTATCTATGAAAACGGTGCAGTTTCGGGCGTTGAGACCGCGGCAGGGAAGGTTATGTGTGATGCGGTAATCATCGCAACCGGCGGAGCATCGTATCCGCTTACCGGCTCAACCGGCGACGGATATACATTTGCGGAGGGTGCAGGGCATACAGTGGTTTCGCCGAAAGGCTCGCTTGTTCCGTTGTGTGTTGAGCGCGAAACCTGCAAGATGGCGCAGGGGCTTACTCTTAAGAATGTAGTTTTGAGTGCATATAATGAAAAGGGGAAACTCTTGTTTTCCGAAATCGGAGAAATGCTATTTACCCATTTCGGTATGAGCGGACCGCTTGTGCTGTCAGCAAGTGCCCACATGCGCGATTTTGAAAAAGAAAAGTATTATGTGTGCATTGACTTAAAACCCGGGCTTACTCCCGAAAAACTTGAAGACAGAATTCTTCGTGATATAGAAGAGAAAAAGAATAAAGATATTCATAATCTTCTCAGAGGTCTTTTGCCGTCGGGGCTGATACCGGTTGTTCTTAAGAAATCGGGAATAGATGCATCTGTAAAGGGTAACTCGTTGACACGAGAGCTTCGCAAAACTTTACGCGATACGCTAAAATGCTTAAGGTTTGATGTTGACGGAAAACGCCCGATAGAAGAAGCGATTATAACTTCAGGTGGCGTAAATGTCCGTGAAATAAACCCGAAAACGATGGAATCTAAAAAAATGTGCGGTCTTTACTTTGCAGGCGAGGTGCTTGATGTAGATGCCTATACGGGAGGCTTTAACCTCCAGATAGCGTGGTCAAGCGCTTATGCGGCAGGAAAGAGTGCGGCAGGGGGAGAATAGAAATGAAAAAAGTTTCAATAGCGATAGACGGTCCGAGCGGTGCCGGAAAGAGCACGATATCGAAGATTCTTGCAAAAGAACTTGGCTTTGTTTATGTAGATACTGGCGCAATCTACCGTACTGTCGGAGTTTGTACTTACAGAAAAGGCGTTGATCCGCAGAATGCGGTGGAGGTTGAAAAGCTTCTTCCTGAGATTGATATTGTAATAAAGCATGTTGACGGAGTTCAGAAGATTTTCTTAAACGGTGAAGATGTTTCGGAGAAGATTCGTGAGCATATAATTTCAAAGTACGCATCTGATGTTTCTGCGATTCCTGCTGTCCGCAAGTTCTTGCTCGATATGCAGCGCGAATTTGCAGAACGTTATAATGTAATTATGGACGGTCGCGACATTGGTACGGTTGTTCTTCCGAATGCGGACGTCAAGATTTTCCTTACTGCAACGGATGAAGACCGCGCGAAGAGAAGATTTGAAGAGCTTGTGTTAAAAGGTCAGGATGTTCCTTTTGAGAAGGTTCTTTCGGATATGCGCGAGCGTGACCGAAATGACTCACAGAGAGCTACGGCTCCGCTTGCTGCGGCAGAGGATGCTGTTACGGTTGACACAACGGGAAATTCGCTTGAGGAAAGTGTAGAGGTTCTTAAGGAAGTCATAAGTGAGAGGTTAAAATAAGATGTTCTTTAAGTTTATATATTTTGTTGCAGCACCGTTTTTTAAGATTCTTTACAGAATAAGAATAACGGGAAAAGAAAATATACCCAAAGGTGCGGCGGTAGTGTGTGCAAACCATACATCAATGCTCGACCCGATTTTTCTTGCTATTGCGTTTGGTATTTCTGAAAACTGGCTCTTTATGGGAAAAGCAGAGCTTTTTAAAATTCCGGGTCTCAATTTGCTTTTAAAGTGGCTTGGGGCTATTGCGGTCAACCGCGGTGCAACGGACATATCCACGCTTCGTAACGCGATAGATGCGCTCAAGAGTGGGAAAAAGGTTATGATTTTTCCTGAGGGTACACGCGTAAAAGAGGGTGAGGATGCCGCTTCCGTAAAAACGGGCGCTGCGATGATTGCGTCCCGTGGCGGAGCTTCGATGATGCCTGTTTACATAAGTGGAAACAAAAAGCTTTTCGGCAAGGTTAAAGTTATAATAGGAAAACCTGTATCAACTGATATTGAAGAAAAAGGTCAGGCGAAGTACAGAATTTTGTCTGATACCGTTTTTGATGAGGTTCTGAGACTTGGAAGCGAAGGTGAAGACTGTGCCGGAAATTAAAATAGCCAAAACGGCAGGTTTTTGCTTTGGGGTAAGGAGAGCTGTAGATATAGCTGAAAAGCTCGGAAAAGACGGCGTATGTGCCTGTACGCTGGGTTCTATAATACACAATGCCCATGTTGTAGATTACCTTACGAATCTCGGTGTGCCGAGTGTCGATTCGGTAGAAGAGATTCCGGAGGGTGCGCTTGCTGTAATCCGTTCACACGGAGTTTCTGCTGAAATTTATGAGAAACTTTCGGGAAAAGGTATTGAATATGTTGATGCTACCTGCCCGTACGTAATGAGAATTCATAATATTGTCAGAGAAAAATCAGAGGCAGGATACGAGGTAATAATTGTAGGAAAGAGGGAACACCCCGAGGTTCTCGGCATTGCAGGTCAGTGTAAAAGCGCAGAAATTGTCGGTAGCGAGGAAGAAATTATTTCATTGCTCGAAAACCGCAAAGACCTTGAAATCAAGCCGATTTGCGTCGTTGCCCAGACAACCGTCGGAAGAAAAATTTGGGAAAACTGCGTAAAAAAAATAAAAAAAGTGTGTACAAATTGCGAAATATTTGATACAATATGTCTCGCGACCAGTAAACGCCAGGCTGAAGCCGCTTCGCTCGCTGCGGAGGCCGGTGTTATGGTAGTGATCGGGGATAGGACAAGCTCGAATACTAACGAACTTGTCGAGATTTGCAAAGAGCATTGCTCTCGCGTTCTTCGTGTTGAGGATGCCTCGGAGATTTCTTCAGAGGATATCGCGGATGCGGAGATTATCGGAGTTACTGCCGGCGCATCTACACCCGATTGGATAATTAAGGAGGTAAAAGGCAAGATGAGCGAAGAAATCAAGAACTTTGAAGGTGAATCATTTGAGGAGATGCTTCTCAGTTCACTCAAAACTTTTAATAATGGAGATAAGGTTGTCGGCGTGATAACTGCGGTTACACCGTCTGACATTCAGGTTGACCTTGGCGCTAAATACGCAGGTTATATACCGTATTCGGAAATCGGCGACACCGCATCAGATGTCTCCGAGTTTAAAGTTGGCGATGAAATTGAAGCATGCGTAGTTCGTGTAAACGATGTAGAGGGTATCATCACCCTCTCAAAGCGTCGTCTTGATGCTATCAAGGGTTGGGACGATGTTGAGCTTGCACGTCAGGACAAGACAACTGTTGAAGGAACTGTTGTTGATACAAACTCCGGTGGTGTTATGGTATCAGTAAGCGGTCTCCGCGTATTTGTTCCGGCTTCTCAGACAGGTCTTCCGAGAAACGCTGAAATGACAGATATGCTCAAGAAGAAGGTCCAGCTCAAGATTAAGGAAGTTAACCGTCCGCGCCGTCGTATCGTCGGTTCAATCAAGGAAGTTACTTTTGAGGCTCGCCGCGAGGCTATGGAGCGCATCTGGAGCGACATCGAAGTAGGTAAGGAATATAAGGGTGTTGTCCGTTCACTTATGTCATACGGTGCATTCATCGACATCGGTGGTGTTGACGGAATGCTCCACATCTCTGAAATGTCATGGACAAGAATCGGTCATCCGGCAGAGATGTTCAAGGAGGGCGATATCGTAGATGTATTCGTAATCGCTCTTGATGCTGAAAAGAAGAAGATTTCCCTCGGTTACCGCAAGGCAGAGGACAACCCGTGGACAAAGTTCATGGCTGCATACAAGGTTGAAGATGTTGCGAAGGTAAAGATTGTTAAGCTTATGCCGTTTGGTGCATTTGCAGAAATCGTTCCGGGAGTTGACGGTCTCATCCACATTTCCCAGATTACCAACACACATATCGCAAAGCCGGGCGATGTACTTAAGGAAGGCGACGAGGTTGAGGCAAAGATTACAGCAGTTGATGAAGAGAATAAGAAGGTTTCTCTCTCAATGCGCGCTCTCATCCCGGGCGAAGAGAATGCAGCTCCCGTAGAAGCTGAAGAAACTGCAGCAGCAGACGAAGTTGTTGCAACAGCAGGCGAGGAGAACGATATCATCCCTGAAGACGCTGAGTAATTAAAACATGGAAAAGAGTATGCATCAGACGGTGCATACTCTTTCTTGATTTTAAACTTTTTGATTAAATTAAAAAAATATCAAAAAAAGGCTTGACCTGAGGGGTGGAAATATGTTACAATCTATATTACCTGTGAAAGGTTTATTTTTTGTGCCCTTTTTTGGGGATGCGAAAAATTGAACCTACGTGGGATAAACAAAGTTTCCGCGAAGCCGAAAGGCTGTCAGGGAGGCAAAATATTCTTTGGAGGCCGTTAATTATGAGAACAAAAATCACACTCGTTTGCACAGAATGCAAGCGCAGAAACTACGACACAATGAAGGAAAAGAAAAACACTCCGGACAGACTCGAGTTGCGTAAGCACTGCCCGTTCTGCCGCAAGCATACTCTCCACAGAGAAGCAAAGTAATCAGGTTTTTCTTTCTACCAATTACTAACGAAAGGGTGTGCTTTGAATGTCGGAGAAGAAAAAACGCGGCATTTCTGCATGGTTCCGTGAGATGAAGAGCGAGCTTAAGAAGGTTGTATGGCCTTCCGGTAAGCAGGTTTATAAGAATACTTGCATTGTTTTGATTGTTTGTGCAATCTTTGCAATCATCACTTGGCTTATGGACCTTCTCTTCAATTCAGGAGTTGCATTTCTCCTTAACATTTAACAGGAGGATTTGCTAAATGGCAGGAAATGCTAAGTGGTATGTTATCCACACATACTCAGGCTATGAAAATACAGTAGTCGCAACAATCGAAAAAACAGTAGAAAACAGAAAGCTTCATGACCTTATCTGCGCTGTTAATGTTCCTGTTGAAACCGTTGTTGAAGTCAAGGACGGAAAGAAAAAGGAAACGGAGCGTAAGATTTTTCCGGGCTATGTGCTCGTAAAGATGGTTATGACAGACGAAAGCTGGCATATCGTTAGAAATACTCGCGGTGTTACCGGCTTTGTCGGTCCGGCAAGCAAGCCGGTTCCTCTCAGTGATGAAGAGGTTGAGAGTCTCGGTGTAGAGAAGCGCGAGCTTGTCATCAACTACAATGTCGGTGACAATGTCAAGATTATTGATGGTGCTCTCGAAGACTTTGTCGGCGTAGTTGACGAAATCGAACTTGACAAGAACAAAGTTCGTGTTATCGTTTCAATGTTTGGCAGAGAGACTCCGGTCGAGCTTGAGCCCGACCAGATTGAACCTGTAACAGAAGAATAGGTTCTTTTAATTGTATGCAAGCGCATTGCGCTTTAGCATAGTCCGGGTATAAGTATGCCCGGCGTGGGAGGTGTCCCTCGCGAAAGAGGACGGAAGAGGCTTCTTAATTCCGTCTGCGAAGTTGATGCCGCCATTTACCACATTTTATTAAGGAGGTGCGATATCATGGCACAGAAAGTAGTAGGATTTATTAAGCTTCAGATTCCGGCAGGTAAGGCAACTCCGGCGCCCCCTGTAGGTCCGGCTCTTGGTCAGCACGGTGTTAATATCGTTCAGTTTACCAAAGAGTTCAACGAGCGTACAAAGAACGATATTGGTCTCGTTATCCCGGTAGTTATTACCGTTTATGCAGACCGTTCTTTCTCGTTCATCACAAAGACACCGCCGGCATCCGTTCTTATTAAGAAGGCTTGCAAGATTGAAAGCGGTTCAGGTGTTCCGAACAAGACAAAGGTCGCTAAGATCAGCAAGGAAGACCTTAAGAAGATTGCAGAGCTCAAGGCTCCGGATCTTAACGCAGCTACAGTTGGAACTGCAATGTGCATGATTGCAGGTACATGCAGAAGCATGGGCGTAACGGTTGAAGAATAACTTTTGAACCGAATTCGGCTATAAGCCGTTTACTTACGTGGGAGGGCTTTGAAAAAGAAGTCCGAAAACTACCACAAGGAGGTTAATACAATGCGTAGAGGAAAAAAGTATATTGAAAGTGCTAAGCTTGTCGATCGTGCAATCCAGTATGAACCCGAAGAAGCATTTGACATATTGGGCAAGTTTGGTAAAGCAAAGTTTGACGAAACAGTTGAGCTCCATGTAAAGCTCGGTGTTGACTCTCGTCATGCTGACCAGCAGGTTCGCGGTGCGGTAGTTCTTCCGCACGGTACAGGTAAGACAGTTCGCGTTTGCGTATTCGCAAAGGGCGACAAGGCAGCTGAGGCAGAAGCAGCAGGTGCAGAAGTAGTCGGTGCAGAAGATCTTCTTACAAGAATTCAGAAGGATAACTTCTTTGATTTCGATGTAGTTGTTGCAACTCCCGACATGATGGGTCTTGTAGGTCGTCTCGGTAAGGTTCTCGGCCCGAAGGGTCTCATGCCGAACCCGAAGGCAGGTACTGTTACTATGGATGTCGCTAAGGCAATTGCTGACCTTAAGGCTGGTAAGATTGAGTACCGTCTCGACAAGACAAACATCATCCATTGCCCGATTGGTAAGGTTTCTTTCGGCACAGAAAAGCTTGCTGATAACTTCAGCACAATCCTTGGTGCTATTATCAAGGCAAAGCCGGCAGCAGCAAAGGGTACTTATATCCGTTCATGCGTAGTAACATCAACAATGGGCCCTGGCATCAAAGTTAATGTTTCTAAAATGCTCGGCTAATTTTTACTTGACTTTTTAGAAAAGTTCTGGTATAATATCTATTGCGTCTTAAGACAGTAGGTGGCGTGAGCCGTAAATCCTACCGAGGAAGCGAATTATAAAATGCTTATATTGTGTTTGTAATTTGTTTACCCATGCGTCTTAAACGCATGGGTTTTTCCATTAATTACAGACGGAGGTGAAATACACATGCCAAGTGCAAAGGTTTTAGAAGAAAAGAAGCAGTTGGTTGCAGAGCTTGCAGAGTTGATGAAGGGTGCAAGCAGCGGTGTTCTCGTTGATTATAAGGGTATTACTGTTGCTGACGATACAAAGCTTCGTGCAGAGATGCGCAAGAACAATGTCGATTACCGTGTCATCAAGAATACTCTCATCCGTTTTGCAGCGAAAGAGGCAGGCCTTGAAGGTCTTGATTCTGTTCTCGAAGGAACAACTGCTCTTGCTATCAGCTCAGACGATGTTATTGCTCCGGCTAAGGTCGTCGCTGAATATGCAAAGAAGAATGAAAACATCTACAACATCAAGGCAGGTTTCATCGAAGGTAAGGTTGTTGGCATAGAAGAAATTATGCAGCTTGCAAACCTCCCCTCGAAGGAAGTTCTCCTTGGTCGCCTCGTTGGTGGCTTGCAGGGCCCGATCTTTGGTCTCGCTCTTGTGCTTAAAGCTATTGCTGACAAGAAGGCAGAAGGCGCTCCTGAAGCAGCAGAAGAGGCTCCGGCTGAGGCTGCTCCTGTAGCAGAAGAAGCTGCAGCTCCCGCAGAGGAAGCTCCGGCAGCAGAAGAAGCTCCCGCAGAATAATTTACAAATAATAAAAAATTTTAGGAGGTAACTAAAATGTCTGAAAAGATCACAAATTTCATTGAAGAAGTAAAAGGCTTAACAGTTCTTGAGCTCAATGAGCTCGTAAAGGCACTCGAGGAAGAGTTCGGCGTATCCGCAACAGCTGCTGTTGCAGTTGCAGCTCCGGCTGCTGGCGGTGCAGACGCTGGCGCAGCTGCTGAGAAGGATTCCTTCGACGTAGTTCTCGCTGACGTTGGCGGTGCAAAGCTCAACGTTATCAAGGTTGTTCGTGTGATCACTGGTCTCGGCCTTAAGGAAGCTAAGGAGCTCGTTGAGAGCGCACCCAAGGCTATCAAGGAAGGCGCTTCCAAGGATGAAGCTGAAGAAATTCAGAAGAAGCTTGAAGAAGCAGGCGCAAAGGTTGAGCTTAAGTAATTTAAGCTTTGCTGAAATGAAATTTAATTCCGCAAGGGGCGAGCAATTCCTTGCTCCTTGCGGATAAAATTTTTCAAAAAATTGCTTGACTATTATGGCGAAATCCGCTATAATGTATAAGGTTAAGTTAATAACGGATATGGAGAGTTGGCTGAGCTGGTCGAAGGCGCACGATTGGAAATCGTGTATACCCTATAAAGGTATCAAGGGTTCGAATCCCTTTCTCTCCGCCAAAAACAAAAGAACCGTCCATCGGACGGTTCTTTTGTTTTTCTCCAAGAAAGGGATTCGAAACGAACTCCGAAT
>JAZTWZ010000108.1:0-2710 GCA_045636165.1 Eubacteriales bacterium | reverse complement strand
TATTGTGAATACGCAATCTCGCGAACAGGACGACCGCCCTCATAAGCTTTCACAGCCTCTATCCCCTCAGGAAGAGCCTCGTTCAAGCGCGATACAATTTCCTCGCACGGCATATCGTCAAGAACTACCATATCGAGAAATTCACATTCCCCGTTAAAGCCGAGAGACAGCGGAAGTGCGATTGAAATATACGGATGGGGGTTGAAGCCCTCGGTGTGCTTGACATCTACTCCTGCGCGCTTTAATGAGCGCTGGAAGGTTCTCATGATATCAAGGTGAGAAATATATACGCTCCTTCCGAGCTTTTTATAAAACAGTCTTATCTTACGCATCACACTTACCTCCGCAAAGAAGCTTTGATACTCCGCAACCGAGGCACTTCTCACGGCAGTTCGGAGAAGCTTCGGAACGGTATGCCTTTTCCCTTTCACAAGCGAGGAAGTTTTTCGTAACGCCCGTCGAGATATGGTCCCACGGGAGAATTTCCTCCTTACCGCGAGCACGCGTTGCATAGAACTCAGGATCGATTCCGCACTCACGGAAAGCATCAAGCCACAAGTCAAGCGAGAAATGCTCTGCCCAACCGTCAAGCTTTGCGCCTTTCTTCCACGCAGTTTCGATTACGCGACCGAGGCGACGGTCACCTCTTGCGAACGCCGCTTCGAGGAAGCTTACATCAGGCTCGTGCCAGTTATAGGTAATTGCCTTTGCGGTAATCGCTTCGCGCAGAAGAGCTGCTTTTCGAGAGAATTCCTCTCTCGTATTCTGCGCTTCCCACTGGAAGGGTGTGTGCGGCTTCGGAACGAAGCACGCCGCACTTATAGTTATCTTTACGCCGCGTTTTTTATTTGTAGCGTGAGTTTTCCAGAGCCAGAGAATCTTCTGCGAAAGCTCGGCAATTCCCTTTATATCTTCATCAGTTTCAGTCGGAAGACCTATCATAAAGTAAAGCTTTACCGTACTTCTTCCGTTCTCAAACGCTATCTTACAAGCATTTATAATCTCCTCTTCCGTGAGGTTCTTGTTTATCGCATCGCGAAGTCTTGCACTTCCCGCTTCGGGGGCAAATGTAAGACCGCCTGAACGGACTTTCTGAATTCTCTGCATAAGCTCAACAGAGAAGTTATCTGCACGAAGCGACGGAAGCTGGAGACTTATATTTCTCGGCTCGCACCAGTCGAGAAGTCCGTCAGCAAGCTCGGGAAGCTCTTTATAATCGCTCGTTGAGAGAGACGCGAGAGAAATCTCCTCATAGCCTGTTTCTTCGCACATAACCTTACCGTGCTCTATAAGTGTTTTTGCTTTCTTTGCGCGGACAGGACGGTAAGCATAGCCTGCCTGGCAGAAGCGGCAACCGCGGATACAGCCACGGAAAACCTCGAGAGATATTCTGTCGTGGACAATCTCGGTTGACGGGACTATAACCTTTTTCGGAACATAAACCGAATCGAAGTCTTCTATAATTCGCTTGACGACAACTTCAGGAGCACCGTCCTTCGGCGTTATCGCAGAAATTGTTCCGTCGTCGTTGTACTCAATATCATAAAGCGACGGAATATAAAGACCTTTGATATTTACAGCTTCACGAAGGAATTCTTTCTTTGTTTTCCCTTCCGCTTTACATTTCTTATAAAGGTCGCAAAGCTCTAAAATCTGCTCCTCGCCTTCACCGATATTGAATATATCAATGAAGTCCGCAAGCGGTTCGGGGTTATAGGTACACGGTCCTCCTGCTACTACAAGAGGCTCATCCTCGCCTCTTTCCTCGCGGCGGACAGTTATTCCGCCAAGAGAGAGCATATTAAGAACCGCAGAATAGGACATCTCATACTGGAGAGTAAAACCCACTATGTCAAAATCACAGAGAGGGTCGCCGCTTTCAAGGGCAAAAAGCTTCGCGTTATTCGCTTTAAGCGCATCTTCCATATCCGTCCACGGTGCAAAAACACGCTCACACCAGATATCGTCTCTCTCGTTCATAACCCCGTAAAGGATGCGGAGACCGAGATGCGACATTCCGATTTCGTAAATATCCGGGAAGCAGAACGCAAACCGAAGCGCGACATCTTCTTTATTTTTTACAACTGCATTGTATTCTCCGCCGGTATATCTCGCCGGTTTCTGAACAGATGCAAGTATTCTCTTGTTGATATTATTCATATATAATTCCTCTCAAGCGATGAATGTTACCATTATTGTACCACGAAACGACATAAAAAGGCAATAAAAAAAGACCTTCGGATGAAGGTCTTTTTTCACATTATTACTGATTGTCTTCCTGGCGCATTTTTGCAAAGCAATCGCTGCAGTAAACAGGACGGTCAGTCTTCGGCTCGAACGGAACCTTTGCCTCTCCGCCGCAAGCTGCGCATGTAGCGGTGAAGAATTCTCTCGGACCGCGGCTAGCAGCCTTACGAGCGTCACGGCAAGCCTTGCAACGCTGCGGCTCATTCATGAAGCCACGCTCTGCATAGAATTCCTGCTCGCCTGCTGTGAATACGAATTCTGCTCCGCATTCTTTGCACTTTAATGTCTTGTCTTCGTACATTTTGTTACCCTCTCTTTGACTTAAGACTTGCCCCAGGACGGACTTTCACCGACACCTCATATTGCGCTCTGATTGATTTAAGCTACTTGGGCATTAAAATAATATATTGCTACACAGGGTTTTACCCCGATGTCGCCTCAGTTAAGATGTGATAGTGCAGAA
>JAZTWZ010000107.1:0-6266 GCA_045636165.1 Eubacteriales bacterium | reverse complement strand
CTTCGCTCTTGTAAACGACGATGGGGTCGTGCTGAGCGTATGCGCGGAGTCCTATTCCGGGGCGGAGGTCGCTCATTGCGTCGATATGATCCATCCAGTTTTCATCTACATTCTGGTGAAGAATTACGCGCTCAATTTCTCGCATACGCTCGGGAGAAACCGCCGCTTCACGCTCAGAGTAAACTTTCTCTGCAATTTCTGAAAGGTCGCTCTTTAGATCTTCGGGGCTATAGTCAACGCGGTCAAGCTCGTCGCGCGAAAGCTTCAGGTCATCATCCGTAAGGAAGATGCTGCGGAATCTTGCGCGGATAAGGTCGAGATGTTCCGTCTGGACGAATCTCTCCTCACCCATAACCTCGGAAACGGCGGAAGAAATCGTGTCGGAAATCATTTTCTTTATGACATCGGTTATGTCCTTGCCGTCGATGACTGACTGACGCTGGTCGTATATAATCGTTCTCTGCTGATTTATGACATCGTCAAACTGGAGAACGCTCTTTCTTGCTGCAAAGTTTCTCGATTCAACATTCTTCTGTGCATTTTCAAGCGCAGTTGTAAGAATCTTCTGGTCAATGGGAGTATCTTCGTCAAGACCGAGCGCGTTCATCATACCCATAATGCGCTCTGAGCCGAAGAGACGCATGATATCGTCTTCAAGAGAAAGGAAGAAACGCGATGCACCAGGGTCGCCCTGACGGCCGCTTCGACCGCGGAGCTGGTTGTCTATACGGCGTGACTCGTGGCGTTCAGTACCGATGATGAAGAGACCGCCTGCCTCACGGACACGCTCTGCCTCTGTATCGCAGAGAGTTTTGTATTTTGAATATAATTCTTTGTATTTTGCGCGCGCATCGAGAATCTCCGGGTCATTCGTCGGAGCAGAGCCTCCTGCATCAACGATGGTGACTTCGTCCATGCCTTGTTTTCTCAAATCGCTCTTTGCGAGGAAATCTGCGTTACCTCCGAGCATAATGTCGGTTCCTCGTCCTGCCATATTTGTAGCAATCGTGACAGCGCCTGACTTACCTGCCTGCGCTACGATTTCTGCTTCTTTTTCGTGATGCTTTGCGTTAAGGACATTATGCGCGATTTTCTCTTTCTTGAGGAGAGCCGAGACAAGCTCACTCTTCTCGATCGAAACCGTACCGACAAGGACAGGCTGACCCTTTTCGTTACATTCGCGAATCTGCCGTACTACTGCGCGGAATTTACCTGCCTCGGTCTTATATACGGCGTCGGTAAGGTCGCGGCGTATCATCGGACGGTTTGTCGGAATCTCGATAACATCAAGACTGTAAATAGACTCAAACTCAACCTCTTCCGTGAGCGCAGTACCCGTCATACCCGAGAGCTTGTCGTACATTCTGAAGTAGTTCTGGAAGGTGATGGTAGCAAGGGTCTTGCTCTCGTTCTGGATATCAACGCCTTCCTTTGCCTCTATTGCTTGATGAAGACCTTCGGAATATCTTCTGCCTATCATAAGGCGACCTGTAAATTCGTCAACAATTATAATTTCGTTATCGCGGACGACATAGTCAATATCGCGCTTCATAATTCCACGGGCGCGGATAGCCTGGTTGATGTGGTGGAAAAGCTCTGCGTTTTCAGGGTCGGAAAGGTTTTCGATTCCGAATGCGCGCTCGGCTTTTGCAATTCCCGAAGCTGTGAGAGTTGCGCTTCGGCGCTTTTCGTCAATGATATAGTCGCCGCCGAGGTTGTCCTGCTCTTCTTTTTCGTCAACGGATGCGAAAACAATCTTCCTAAGTGATGCCGCAAAACGGTCAGCTTCGCGGTAGATATGAGTCGGCTTCTCGCCCTGACCCGAGATGATAAGCGGAGTTCTTGCTTCGTCAATGAGGATGGAGTCGACCTCGTCAACGATTGCAAACGCATGGTTGCTTCTTCCTACCATCTGCTCCTTGTAAAGAGCCATATTGTCACGGAGATAGTCAAAACCGAGCTCGTTGTTTGTTCCGTAGGTGATGTCGGCGTGGTGAGCAGCTCTTCGCTCTTCGTGAGTGAGACCGTGAACGATGATGCCAACGGAAAGACCGAGGAAACGAAAAACTCTGCCCATAAGCTCGCCCTGATATTTTGCGAGGTAGTCGTTGACCGTAACGATGTGAACGCCCTCACCCGTGAGCGCGTTGAGGTAAGCAGGGAAAATCGCGACGAGAGTTTTTCCTTCACCTGTCTTCATTTCGGCGATTCTACCCTGATGAAGAACGATACCGCCGATGAGCTGGACGCGGAAAGCATACAGTCCGAGAACGCGGTATGCCGCCTCGCGGACGGTCGCAAACGCCTCAGGCAGGATATCGTCAAGGCTCTCGCCGTTCTTAAGGCGAGATTTAAACTCATCTGTCTTTGCGGAAAGTTCTGTATCGGAAAGAGAACGCATTTCCTCCGCAAGAGATTCTGTCTTATCAACGAGTGGGAGAAGTTTCTTTATCTCCCTTTCGCTTCTTGTACCGAAAATTTTAGAAATAACGCCCATATATCAAGATTCCTTTCGAGAAATATTAACAAAAATCTTTTCATTTTAGTATATCACATATCAATATGAAAGAAAAGATATTTTGTGTAAATTTACAATGTTGAAAAAACAGGAAAAATAGTGTATTATAACATAAGGAGTTGATAAAAATGAGTATTATAAAAGATGCGAAGCTTTCGGCTTCGGGAATAAAGAAAATAGAATGGGTAAAATCATATATGCCCGTGCTGTCAAGCATCGGTGAACGCTTTGGGAAGGAGCGGCCGTTTGAGAATAAGACAATAGCCATGTCGATTCACCTTGAGGCTAAAACTGCATACCTCGCGCTTACGCTTAAAGCAGGCGGGGCAAAGGTGTTTGCGACGGGCTGTAACCCTCTTTCAACGCAGGATGATATCGCAGCCGCGCTTTGCGAGCTTGGCATTGAAACCTTTGCAATTCACGGCGCAAATGAGGAAGAGTATGTCGCCCACCTTACCGAAACGCTCAAGTGTAAGCCTGATATAATAATAGACGACGGCGGCGATTTCGTTTCTATTCTTCACGGCTCATCTCCTGAGCTTGCGGTAAACCTTCTCGGCGGCTGTGAGGAGACAACGACAGGCGTTGCAAGGCTTGCGGCTCGTGCAAAAGCGGGAGAGCTCACCTTCCCGATGTTTGCAGTAAATGATGCGAAATGCAAGCATCTCTTTGACAACCGTCACGGTACGGGTCAGTCCGTATGGGATGCGATTATGAATACCACAAACTGCTTTATCGCAGGGAAAAAAGTTGTTGTTGCAGGTTACGGCTTCTGCGGAAGAGGCGTTGCGCTTCGCGCAAAGGGTCTTGGTGCAAATGTTATAATCTGCGAGGCAGACCCGTTCCGCGCGCTTGAGGCGTATGCGGAAGGATACTCCGTTATGACTATGGATGAGGCAGCCGAGGTCGGCGATATTTTCGTAACGACAACGGGTTGTCGAGATATAATTCTCCGTCGCCACATGGAGAAGATGAAGGACGGCGTTCTCCTTACAAACGCAGGACATTTTGACTGCGAGATAAATAAGGACGACCTTAAGTCCCTTGCGGTAAGCATTTCTGAGAGAAAGCCGAATATCGAAGGCTATGTAATGGCTGACGGCAGAATACTCAATCTCCTCGGCGAAGGTCGCCTTGTAAACCTCGCTGCAGGAAACGGTCACCCTGCAGAGATTATGGATATGAGCTTTGCGGTTCAGGCGCTTATGATGGAGCATATTGCCCGTCTTCCAGAGAAGCTTGCTCCGGGGCTTTACGAAGTTCCGCGAGAAATAGATGCGCTTGTTGCAAGAGAAAAGCTCGCTGCCTGCGGAATAAAAATAGACTCGCTCTCAAAAGAGCAGGAAACATATCTAAAATCTTGGTAAATAACATACCCCCTGCGGAATACACCGCAGGGGGTTTTTGTATAGAGAAAACCACGCGATAGTCGCGTGGTTTAAAAGAGGTTTTTGCCGATGAGCAATTCCGCCTCAGCGGAAGGCTAAAGATAGCTGCCACATTTGCAATTGTTGAATATTTTAGTGGACTTTCAGTTCTGCTGGTAACAGCGGTTTATAGCCGCAGAGCAAACTACCGACTATCCCTGTAGTCATGATTTAAAAATTCCTTTTATAATACGCCACGCTTTACCTGCACATCGTTTGAAGAATCGCAAATACAGCACAAAGAATTTAGAGCGGAATCTCCTTTGCGGTTTTCCCAGGAATACATTCACTTTTGCGAGTGTATTCGTCCATTCGGATAGTGTGAGATACTCCTTTACCGTATGATGAGCGTGATATCCTACACCGAGATTGACTCCGCAAACTCTCCTGCAAAGCACCTGAAGGTCAGTTCCGCCTTTTGAATTTCCCTCGGAACAGCCGAGGGTTTTTGTGATGTATTTTTTGAACTTTTTTGTGTTATCTACCTGATTGAACAGGCAAGAATCAGTCCCTGCCCAGTCAAATTCAATCATATAACAATGCTTGTTCAATTCGCGAAAAAGCTTGCGATTTGATTTTCTTAAATATCTCGCACCGTGCTTACCTTTTTCTTCGCCGTCAACAATTAAAATGCTGTGTCCGCAAGAGCGAAGCTCCCAAAGAAGCGCACAGCCTGCTCTGTTGTCAGCCCCTATGCCGCAACTGTCATTTGAACTGTAGAATTTTCCGTTGTCAAAAAGGACTTCACGTTCGCCTGAAAATGCATTACTGTACGACTTGTCCCAAATAGTATCGATATGTGAGACCAAAACAACTCTGTCGCGACGTGTTCCCGGGATATATACATACCTCTGTAAAGGCGCTTCACCAACTCCGACAACTGCACCCGGCAAGACGGCAAAACGCTCAAAGATTTTGCCTCCGCAATCAAGCGGCATATTTAGAAATTCTAAAAGTGTTGATTCGTAGTTTTTCATATTTGTTTTCGCTTTTTATTTCTTTCTATCTGTTTTTTTGTCTTGATTTTTCTTTTGCAAAAGCTGATGAGTTTTGAGCTTGCAGGGAAATAGAGGCACAATAAATAGAATATTTTTAGTTTAAGATTCAGCGCGGGCAAAATTTCGTTTTTGTGTTCGCGCAAAACCTTGCACATTTTTCGACTGTCGGAACTATATGCAGCATTTTTTGGGAAGCATACGAGGAAGCATCCATAAGCAGCTCTCTTTTGAATATTCGCATATTCAGTGCGTCCAAAGCTTTCTTCACTTTCCCAAACCAGCTTTCTGCGATAAAAACGCGTCCAAAAACCGTCAAAATCGTACTGCCATGAGGTGTTGTTTTCGTGAAGCCTGTTCAAGTATCCGCTCTCGTTCAGAAAAACTGCAGCTGCACCTTTGATTAAATTTTGATAGATGAAGTAAAAATCTTCGCCGATGAATATGTCAGGATGGAATCGCGTATCACCAATCAGTTCGCGTCGCATCATAACTCCGCCGATCATATTGAGCGGGGATCCACCGTGAAAGATTCTTTCAAAAGTTTCTTCGTGAGTATGATATGTAAAGTCAAGAGGAGTACTGTTGTTGAGAAAAATTTCCTTTCCTTTTCCCCAAAACTTATTTCTGCAACCGTGGCATGTGGTGCCGCCAAGCGAAACTCCGTGAAGTTTAAAGCCTTTAATCAATGTTTCGAGCAAGCGCGGGTGAATAATGTCGTCGCTGTCCAAAAAGAAAACAAATTCACCTTCCGCTGCATCAAGCCCAATGTTTCGGGCATTCGAAACACCGCCATGTTGTTGAGTCAGAAGCTTGATACGGCTATCCTTCTCTGCCAGTCTTTGACAAACTTTTAAAGAATCATCCGTTGAGCCATCATCGATTAAAATGATTTCAAGATTCTGGTGAGTTTGGTCGAAAACTGAGTTAATGCATTCCTCTAAAAACGCTTCACGGTTATATACAGGGACGATAATTGAAACCAAATCTTTATTATTCATATATTTTTAGCCCCTTTGTTTTTTGAAAATATGAGCGTAAGATGATAAAAAAGCACTTCATAAGAAGTGCTTTTTTGGTGACCCGTAGGAGAATCGAACTCCTGTTACCGCCGTGAAAGGGCGGTGTCTTAACCGCTTGACCAACGGGCCATATTTCGGCAGGACAAGTTCTCATCCTGCCATGGTAGCGGCGGCTGGACTTGAACCAGTGACCGTTCGGGTATGAACCGAATGCTCTAGCCAACTGAGCTACACCGCCATAGCTTGCCTCAAAACGAAGCTTTGTTATTATAATACATATTTCGTCGCTTGTCAACTACTAATT
>JAZTWZ010000106.1:0-29168 GCA_045636165.1 Eubacteriales bacterium | reverse complement strand
GGTCGCGACGGCGCTCCTCTGTAAGCTGCGGAAAAGCAAGGCGAATGCACTTGCCGTCATTTCCCGGATTGATTCCGAGGTCAGATGCAAGGATAGCCTTCTCGATATCCTTGAGGATTGATGCATCCCACGGCTGAATGAGGAGAGTTCTCGGCTCCGGAACTGAAACTGAACCTACCTGTGGAATCGGGGTGGGTGTTCCGTAGTAATCAACTGTAATCTTATCGAGTACACCGGGGTTTGCACGACCTGCGCGGACTGCAGAAAACTCTTCAGCAACAACGCCGACACTCTTTTGCATTCTCTCATCAAATTCTTTTACTTCAGGTCTCATAATTTACGCATCCTTTCTAACTTCTGTACCAATTTTTTCTCCGAGAATTACTCTCTTTATATTTTCGCTATCCTTAAGCGAGAAAACTACAATCGGGATATTGTTGTCCATTGAGAGCGAGGTTGCTGTTGTATCCATAACATTGAGATGGCGTGCGAGCACCTCGTCATAAGTAAGGTTATCAAACTTAACTGCATCCGGGTTCTTCTTCGGGTCGCTGTCGTAGACACCGTCAACATTCGTAGCCTTCATAATGACTTCAGCATCCATCTCAGCAGCTCTGAGAACTGCTGCGGTGTCGGTTGAGAAGAACGGGTTACCCGTTCCGCAACCGAAGATGACTACTCTTCCCTTTTGGAGATGACGGATAGCACGGTTTCTGACATACGGCTCTGCAAATGCGCGCATCTCAATCGCAGTCTGAACACGAACATCTACTCCAAGCTGCTCGAGAACATCCGCAACTGCGAGCGAGTTGATAGTCGTCGCAAGCATACCCATGTGGTCTGCACGGGTTCTGTCCATGTGGTCGCCACCGTCTTTTACTCCGCGCCAAAAGTTTCCGCCGCCGACAACGATTCCGACCTGAACACCGAGGTCGACACATTCCTTGACGGTCTTACAAACTGACTTTATAACCTCAAAATCAAGACCGCTTTTCTTACTTCCTGCAAGCGCCTCACCACTGAGCTTAAGCAAAATGCGCTTATACTTTACATTACTCAAATTAAACTCCTCCCGATGAAAAAATAGTTGCATTTTTACTGATACTAATTATATAATATTTTAACAAAAATTTCAATACCCTTGATTTACAGTACAACAAAAAAGCTTCAGGTTTATTTACCGTTTCTAATATAATGAAACATATACTGCTGTGCAAGACCTGCCAAGTCACCGAAACGCGTATAATCAAACTTCCCCTCTCCAAAAAAGAAGGTTATCGCACGCTTCATCCACACATCGACAGGAAATGCATCGAGCTTCCCCATTCCAAAAAGAAGAACGCAGCTCGCTACCTTTTCGCCAACTCCCGAAAGCTTTAAAAGCTCTGCTTTGGCATCCGGTGTCGGAAGGGCTGAAACTGCATCTAAATCAAATTCGCCGCATGTCACCGCGTCTGCCGCATTTTTTATGTATGCAGCACGATAACCCGAACGGAGCATTGACAGCTCTTTTTCGCTGAGTCTGGAAACTTCCGCAGCCGTCGGGAAAGTGTAATATGTTATATCGAGAAACTCCCTCTTTTCGCCGCACATAAGGCACAGTTTTTCAACTATCCCTTTAATTCGCGGAATATTGTTGCACTGCGAAATTATAAATGAACAGAGCGCCTCCCACGGCTCCTGACGGAGTATCCTTATACCACGGCCGAAGTCACAAGCCTCCTTGAGCGCACTCTCGCGACTTATCTCCTCGCGAAGTTTTTTGTAATCCCGCTCCATATCAAAATACTCATGCCAGACTCTTTCATACGCGCCCTCTTCTGACATTATGCAAACATCTCCGCCTTCTTTCCACACCTTTGCAGGTATGCCGTGAGCGATTCCCGTATATGCGCCTACCTCATCCGCTTCCCAGCGAAACGCCTGACCGCACTCAAATATCTCACGAGGCGAAAAATCTTCGCAACCGTATATTCTTTTAATCTCAAGTTCAGTTTTTACCATAATTTCTCTCCAAGCGATTGATATTGACAAAAAACATATAACTGATAAAATATATTATACACCATTTTTTTCGGAGGGACAATATGAAAGAAGTCATTTATACAATTCCAATAAATGACGCATACAATGTAAAATGCGGTTGCCCCGTCTGCCGTCTTGAAAGAGACCTTGAAAAAGAGGCTCTTGAATACATTATGGGCGCGGCGATGATGGAGCCGGATGTCAGAATCGAAACAAATAAAACAGGCTTCTGCCAGCCGCATTTCAAAAAGATGCTTGAAATGAATAACCGCTTAAGCCTTACGCTTATGCTTCAGAGCTATCTCAGAGAGCTTATCGGGGAGGGCTTTATCGAAAAGAAACTTCTTTTTACCAAAAAGGACTTCGCAAAGATTTCAGAAAAGCTGAAAAGATGCACAAGCGGATGCTTTGTATGCGAGAGAATAGATGAAAAGCTCGCTCTTTACGCGCGAAATATCGTCTATATTTGGGAAAGCACTCCTGAATTCAGAGAGAAAACGCGAGAGCAGGAATACTTCTGTCCGCATCACCTTGCGCTTCTCACAGATACCGCAAAGGACCTTATTTCAAAGAGAAACTATCAAGCTTTCTGTGATGATCATTTTTCTGCTACAAAAAAGATTCTCGAAGGGCTTGAAGATGAAGTTACGCGCTTCTGCAACAGCTACAATTACCTCTACCGCGATATTCCTCTTGGTGATGCAAAACTTGCCGCAGAGCATACGATAGCCTTTCTCGGCGGAGACCTCGACAATGAGTAACTCAAGAACCTACAAACTTTCGCTTTATTCGCTTCTGCTTGCACTTTCGCTTATTCTCTCATTTTTCGAAAACGCGTTCTTCCCATCAATTCTGCCACTCCCCGGCGTTAAGGCGGGACTTTCAAACATCGTTACGCTTTTCTCGCTTTATACTCTTTCTCCGCTTGCGACCTTCTCAATTCTTTTCGTCCGTTCGATTGTTTCATCAATTTTCGGTGGTGGCATAACAGCTCTTGTTTTCTCGCTTTCAGGGGGAACGCTTGCATTTCTCTCGATGCTTTTCTTAAAGCGGTATAATGCTTTTTCAATATACGGCGTTAGTATTCTGGGAGCATCCTTCCACAGCATAGGCCAAATCATTTCGGCAAGTCTTCTCTTTTTCTCGTTCTCGATTTTCATGTATCTTCCGATAATGCTTCTGGCGTCTATCATCACAGGGATCACGACAGCTTTCATAGCGCAATTTATCATCAGAAGAACAGATATGTATAAAAACAAAAACCTTCGGTTATAAAGTGTATAACACACTTTCACCGGAGGTTTTTTTCATGAAAAAATATATTTTTGAGGTAGCGCTTCTGATTGGACTTTCCATGTCACTTCTCGTCGGTGCACTTGCAAAAGAAGAACAAATCGGAATCTCCGAAAAGCTTATACGCCTCCACATCATCGCAAATTCAGATTCAGCAGAAGACCAGACACTTAAGCTTCAGATTCGAGATGAAGTTCTTGAATATATGGACACTTTAACAAAGGAATGCGAAACAAAAGAAGATGCGCGAAAAATCATATCGCAGCATCTTCCAGATTTTGAGAATATCGCAAATTTAGTTTGCGAAGAGAATGAAGTTTCCTATCGCGCCACAGCGTCTCTTTCAGACAGCATTTTCCCCACCAAAGAATACGGCTCCTTTTCTCTCCCTGCAGGGAGATACGAGGCTCTTAAAATCAAACTCGGAAAAGCAGAAGGAAAAAACTGGTGGTGTGTTCTCTTTCCGCCACTTTGCGTCTCTGCCGCAGAAGCAGAATCTCTGAACACCGAGTTCAGCAAAAAAGAACTTCGCCTTATAACATCAGATACTACCGAATATCAAATAAAATTCAAACTTCTTGAGCTTTTTAAAAACCTTTGATTTACCAGTCACCAAGCTCGTACATTATCGCAGAACAAACCGCAAGAGGTGCAGTTTCCGTTCTGAGAATGCGCGGACCGAGGGTTACGGTAAATACACCTTTTTCCCGAGCTTTCTGTACTTCACTCTCGTCAAAACCGCCCTCAGGACCGATAAATACATTTATCTTCTTTTTATCGGTCTTTTTGAGAAGCCCGGAAAGTGAGCCTTCCCTTTCGCACTCATACGGCATAAGGCTCAAAGCCTCTTCACCTGACATTTCTGAAATCGCCTCAGAAAAGCTTACCGTATTTCTAACAGTCGGGAGTATTCCGCGTCCGCTCTGCTTTGCTGCTTCTGAGGCTATCTTCTGCCAGCGCGTTGTCTTTTTCTCCGCATCGCGTGGTATGCTCACAGCGCGCTTTGTAATAACAGGAACTATCTCACAAACGCCAAGCTCAACACACTTCTGAACAATATAGTCCATCTTATCATTCTTCGGCATTCCCTGATATACGCAAATCTCAATCGGCGGCTCGGACATATTTTCTGAGCTGCTTTCTATTTCAGCGCGAACAGAATCATCAGAAAGACTTTCTATCTTGCATTCATAGTCTTTCCCTGCACCGTCGCATACCTCAATCGCATCACCCTCACGAAGACGAAGAACTTTTTTAATGTGCTTTACATCATCGCCGGTGATATTTATAAAGCCGTTCCGGACCTGCTCTTTATCTACAAAAAATCTCGGCACGAAATCACTCCCTTTTCTAATTTAATTTACCATAAATCAAAAATTTTTTCAACAAAAAAAGCAGGACAGATTTCTGTCCTGCTTAATATTTTTCATTTAGCCGATAACTTCGTTGATTACCTGCTCGAAGATTTTATCAACCTCTTCCTTCGGCATGATGTTCTCTTCAAGGATAACATCATATACCTTGCGGCCTTCCTTAAGAGCGCGTTTTGCAATTCTTGCAGAATCAGTATAGCCGATGTACGGGCAAAGTGAAGTTACGATACCGATGCTGTTATCAACGCTTGCGCGGCATGTGTCTTCGTTTGCTGTGATGCCGGTGATGCAGTAGTCAATGAAGCCTGCAACGCAGTTTGTAAGAGTATCAAGTGACTCGAAGAGACAATGGAAGATAACCGGCTCGAAAGCATTAAGCTCAAGCTGACCTGCTTCTGCTGCCATTGTAACTGTCATATCGTTACCGATTATGTTAAAGCAAACCTGGCTCATAACTTCAGGCATAACGGGGTTAACCTTACCCGGCATGATTGAAGAACCGTTCTGGCGACCCGGAAGATTGATTTCACCAAATCCTGCACGCGGACCTGAAGACATAAGGCGAAGGTCGTTTGAAATCTTTGAGATGTTAACTGCGCAAGTCTTGATGATGCCTGAAACATTTGCAAGCTCGTCAAGGTTCTGTGTTCCATCAACAAGGTCCTCGCACTGTGCGAGTTTGAGACCTGTAACCTTTGAAACATTTCCTACAATCTTCTTTATGTATTCCGGATGAGCGTTGATGCCCGTTCCGATAGCCGTTGCACCCATGTTGAGAGTGGACATACACTCGATAGCCTTTTCAAAGCGCTTCACATCGCGACCTACTGCCTTTGCGAATGCGCCGAAGCTCTGACCGAGGCTCATCGGAACTGCATCCTGCATTTCAGTTCTGCCCATCTTTACAACAGACTTAAATTTCTTTGAGCAATCTTCAAGTGCTCTCTCAAGGCGCTTGAGCTCTACGATTGCCTTCTCAAGAAGACGGATAGTAGCAAGCTTACCTGCGCTCGGATAAGCGTCGTTTGTGGACTGACCGCAGTTTACATGGTCATTCGGATGAACGATTGAGTAGTCGCCCTTTGTTCCGCCGAGCATCTCGATAGCACGGTTTGCGAGAACTTCGTTTGCGTTCATGTTGAATGAAGTACCTGCACCACCCTGGATAGAGTCGACGATGAACTGATCGTCAAACTTACCTGTGAGAACTTCCTCACCTGCTTTAACGATAGCATCTGCGATTTCCTTTGAAAAAACTCCGACTTCTGCATTTGTCATAGCAGCAGCAATCTTGATTTCTGCAATTGCTCTTACCATCTCGACATGAACACATCTGCCGGTAATCTTGAAGTTTTCCTTTGCGCGGAGCGCCTGGACACCGTAGTAAGCGTCAGCAGGAACCTGCATTGCGCCGATTGAGTCTTTTTCTTCTCTGTATAAAATAGACATATTTCTATCTCCTTTTTCATTTGTTGACTTGATTATATCATTTCCGCATGTTATAATCAAATACATATTATATAATATTTGCTATAGCTCTCAAGTTATGACAAAAAGGAGTGCTTTTATGTTCAACAACAAGGAATACATTCTTGAAGTTTTCAAAGAAAAAAGTTTTTCGCGTGCAGCTAAAAATCTTTATGTTTCCCAGCCGTCTCTCAGCGCAACAGTGAAGCGAATCGAAGAAAAACTCTCCGCACCGATTTTTGACCGCAGCACAGCTCCCGTAACGCCTACCGAAATCGGTATGCAGTACATAAATACGGCTCTTGAAATCAAAAAATGCGAAGAGGACTTCTCGAACTATTTAAATGACAATTTTAATCTCTTAAAAAGTGAAATAAAGCTTGGCGGAACTCACCTTTTCTCGTCGTATGTCATTCCGTCGATGATTTCAGGTTTCAACAAAGCAAACCCTCATACTGAATTCAAAATCGCAGAACATCACTCAAAAACGCTCATAGCTCTCCTTCTCGACGGAGAACTAGACCTTATTATTGATAACTCCGAAATCTCAAATGAGAACATCATATCCTTCCCCTATTCTTCGGAGATGATTTTGCTTGCTGTTCCTGAAAATCTTCCCATAAACGAAAGTCTTGAAAAGTACCGACTTTCATTTGAAGATATTAAAAAGAATAAACACAAGACAGACTCTTGCCCAAGAGTTTCGCTTGAGCTTTTTAAAAACGAGCCGTTTATATTCTTGAAGAGCGAGAACAATACAGGTAAAAAAGCCCATCTTCTCTGCAGGAAGCATAACTTCACACCAAACATCGTTTTTGAGCTCGACCAGCAGGTTACTTCATATAATATTACATCTTCCGGAATGGGCATTTCATTTGTAAGTGATACACTCATCAAAAACCTGAACGCATCGAAAAACATAGTGTATTACAAACTGACAGACGAGGAGATAAACCGCGACATATATTTCTTTGCAAAGAAGAACAAGTATCTCACAAAAGCCTGCAAAAAGTTTATCGAAGAAAACATTTCACAAGAATAGGAAAAAGACCAAGTCGGTTTCGACTTGGTCTTTTTGGAGCGGAAGACGAGATTCGAACTCGCGACGTTCACCTTGGCAAGGTGACGCTCTACCACTGAGCCACTCCCGCATTGCATAAAATATTATAACACAATTTTTTCAAATGTCAACACCAAAAATATAAATTATTTTATTTTTCTCTTCGCTTGACTGGATATTTTTTCTAATGTATAATTATACTATCTTTTTGTTTCTAAGGAGGAGTTTTAAATGGCTTCCAAAGCATTTTTACCGGGAGAAATTCTTCTTCCGAAAAAAGAGATAAATATGTCAAAATGGAGTGTTGTCGCGTGCGACCAGTACACTTCCGAACCCGAATACTGGACCTCAGTTTCTTCTTTTGTCGGCAATGACCCATCAACGCTCAAAATCACCTTCCCCGAGATTTACCTTGAGGACGGAAAGCCCGAGGAGCGAATCGCCGATATCAATAAAACTATGAACACATATCTTGCAGACGGCGTTTTTGAAGACTGCGGTGCAAGGTATATCTATGTCGAGCGCACTCAGCGCAACGGTAAAGTCCGCCGCGGTCTTATGGGTGTTGTTGATCTCGAAGAGTATGACTATATGCCGGGTTCACAGTCAAAAATCCGTGCAACCGAGGGAACTGTTCTTGAGCGCATTCCTCCGCGCGTAAAGATTCGCGAGAATGCTCCCCTTGAAATCCCCCACATTATGCTTCTTATCGATGACTCTGAAAAAACCGTTATCGAGCCACTTTCAAAGAAGACATCCTCACTCGAGCCGGCATACGACTTTGAGCTTTTGGAAAACTCGGGCTCAATCAAGGGATATTTCCTCGACGATGACGATACACTCGCAGTTGATTCTGCACTTGCACGCCTTGCTGACAAGGATGAGTTTGAAAAGAAATATTCAGTTTCCGAAAAAGGCGTTCTCCAGTATGCAGTCGGCGACGGTAACCACTCCCTCGCAACCGCAAAGGAATGCTGGAGAAGAATCAAGGAGAATCTTTCAGAAGCCGAAAAAGCTTCTCACCCTGCAAGATTCGCTCTTTGTGAGCTTGTAAATCTTCACGACGAAGCTCTTGAGTTTGAAGCTATCCACCGTGTCGTATTCGATATCGACACTGATAAGTTCTATGATACACTGGCTTCATATTACGAGCTTTCAGACGATGCAGAGCAGACCTTTATTATGGTTACAAAGAACGGCGAGAAGAAAGTCGGAATCAAGAACCCTAAATCGAACCTCACCGTCGGCTCACTTCAGAAGTTTATCGACGACTACCTCAAGGAAAACGGTGGCAGAGTTGACTACATCCACGGTGACGAGGTTGTTCTCCGTCTCGGAAAAGAGGATGGAAACGCAGGCTTCCTTCTCCCCTCAATCTCAAAAGCTGACCTCTTCCCGACCGTTATCCGCGACGGTGTTCTCCCCCGTAAGGCATTCTCGATGGGACATGCCTGGGACAAGCGCTTCTACCTTGAAGCACGCAGAATAAAGTAATTAAAAAACGGCTGTTTAACAGCCGTTTTTTTCTTATAATTCGCTTCGCATATAACCGATGGGATGCTTACAAAGCGGACATATCTCAATCGCGCTTTCTGCCGTGTATTCAAATCCGCAGTTTTCGCACTTCCACTTTGTCGGTGTATTTCTCTTATAGAGCGTGCCGTTTTTAAGATGGTCCATCATTTTTCTGAAGGTCTGCTCATGCTCTGCCTCTACCTTTGCAATAAGCTCATACGCTGTTGCAATTTCCGCAAATCCCTCGCTTCTCGCGATTTCCGCAAACTTCGGATAGATTACCGCCGTCTCATCGTGTTCACCGTCAGCCGCAGCTTTGAGGTTAGTGAGCACATCGCCGAGAACATACGGATATCCTGCATCTATATCTATATTGTCAAAGCCGAGTTCAGGGTTATCCGTAAGGAAATTCATAAACACCTTGCTGTGTGCAAGCTCGTTATTCTCAATCTCCGTTATTGTGCGGTAAAGCGCTTCATGCCCCTCTTTACGAATCTTTCCTGCGTAAAAATGATATCTGCCTCTCGCCTGCGATTCTCCCGCAAAAGAGCGCGCGAGGTTTATAAGTGTTTCGCTTCCTTTTAAATTCAACTTGCATCTTCCCTTCTTTTTGATTTATAATTTAATTATGAACAGTTACTGTAAATTTTATACAAAGGTGATTAAATGAATTTAACTAAATCAGTCTTAACCGTACGCGGTATGCATTGCGCGGTATGCGTAAGAAATGTAGAGGTTAATGTTTCGAAACTCCCGGGTGTCGATTCGGTAGTTGCAAACCTGCCTAACGAAAGCGCAACCGTTTCATTTGATTCTGACACAATTTCCGAAAAGGAAATTATAAAAGCAATAAACTCACTCGGTTACAAAGCATCTCTTCCAAAAGATGCAGGTATCTCAGACGAGACCGGAAATTTCATAACGCTCATAATTTCTCTTTTCTTTGCTGCGCTCCTCTTTTCCGTTGCAATGGGACCGATGCTCGGACTTTTCAAACTCCCCGACTTTCTCGCCGATGCAAAGGTAATTACGGCACTTCAAGGCTTTCTCACTGTTCCCGTTATTATATGCGGTTTTCACTTTTACACATCGGGTTTTAAATCTCTTTTCAAGGGTAGCCCGAATATGGACACACTCGTCGCGATAGGTACACTTTCTGCACTCATTTACAGCATTTATTCTTCTGTTCTCGTCTTTTCAGGAGACGACCACGCCGCACATAATCTTTATTTTGAATCTGCTACTATGATTATTGCGCTTGTGAAACTCGGCAAATATCTTGAAAAGCGCGCAACAAAGAAAACCTCAAATTCAGTAAAGCAGCTTGTTTCACTCACCCCCGATTTTGCTTTCGTCCTTCGGGATGAAAAGGAGATTCAGATTCCCGTTTCCGAAATTGTCATCGGTGATACTGTTATCGTTCGACCCGGTGAGCGAATACCCGTTGACGGTTGTATTCTTTCAGGGACAACAGAAACCGACGAATCAATGATAACAGGAGAAAGTATGCCGGTTTCAAAAGCTTGCGGCGATGAGGTTATCGGCGGTTGCATAAACCTCTCGGGTTTTATAACACTCCGCGCCACACGCGTTGGTGAAGACACGATGCTCGCTAATATTGTTCGTGCAGTTTCTGAAGCCCAGATGTCAAAAGCCCCGATTGCAAGACTCGCAGATTATGTCGCAGGAATTTTCGTCCCCTGCGTTCTCGGCATAGCGCTCGTTTCTGCGTTTTGTTGGTTTCTCGCAGGAAAAGAGTTTTCATTCATCCTCTCTGTCTTTATCTCTGTTCTCGTAATCTCCTGCCCGTGTGCACTCGGGCTTGCAACACCCGTTGCAATAATGGTCGGAACAGGTCTTTCCGCGAAACACGGTATTCTTTTCAGAAACGGTGCTGCCCTTGAGCACGCTTCAAAAATCAACACCGTTGTTTTTGATAAAACAGGCACTCTCACACTAGGAAAACCGACCGTTACTGATATTGAGACAAGCATTGATGAAGAAAAGCTTCTCTCCCTTTCCGCGGCGGTCGAAAAAGGTTCGGAGCATGTCCTCGGAAAAGCGATTTTCGATTTTGCAAAAGAAAAGAATCTTTCAATTCCCGATGCTGCAGATTTCCGCTATTCCATAGGCTTTGGCGTTTCTGCAGATGTTGACGGCAAAAGAATCTATGTCGGCAACGAAGCATTTACAAAACCGTCAGAGCATTTTGTCAAGATTGCCAAAAGCTTTGCGACCGAGGGTAAGACTCCCCTTTTCGTCGCAAGCGACACAGAGTCTTTCGGTGTTATTGCAGTTGCCGACGCACTCAACAAAACCGCAAAACCTGCAATAGAACATCTTCAAAAAAACGACATTGAGATATATATGCTCACGGGCGATAATTCAAATACCGCAAATGCAGTCGCTGCACTTTCAGGAATTAAAAATGTCATCAGCAATGTAAAACCAAACGAAAAAAGCGATGTTATAAAAAAGCTTAAGAAACAAGGCAAGCGCGTCTGTATGGTCGGCGACGGAATAAACGATGCCCCTGCCCTTGCGCTCGCGGATGTCTCGGTTACGGTCGCAAGCGGAACTGATATCGCGGCGGAAACCTCGGATGTAGTCCTCTTCAAAAACGATTTGCGCGACATCCCGAAGCTCATAAAGATTTCCCGTGCTGTAACTCGCAACATCAAGCAGAACCTCTTCTGGGCATTTGCATATAATGTAATCGGTATTCCCGTTGCAGCAGGCGTTCTTTACGCGCTCGGCGGACCTCTGCTCAACCCGATGTTCGGTGCGGCTGCAATGTCACTCAGTTCGATAACCGTTGTTTCAAACGCCCTGCGCCTCGGAAGAAAAAAGTTTTAGATTTTTTCAAATTTTCACTTGCAAATTATGCGATTTTATGTTAAACTATCAAGGTCGTATGATTTAGGGGTATAGCTCAGTTGGTAGAGCAGCGGTCTCCAAAACCGCGTGCCGAGGGTTCGAATCCTTCTGCCCCTGCCAAAGAAAAAGCACACACCGTATGGTGTGTGCTTTTTTGTTTTACCTGAAATGAAAATTTATTTCCCCCTTTTATTGCGATTGAGTTTGTGGTAACATTAAGATATACTCGATCCAAGGAGGTTTCACATGAAAAAATTAAAAGCTGCCATTATCGGTCTCGGCTTCATCGGCGAAAGTCACATTGAAGCCATCCACCGTATCGGCATCTGCGAACTTTACGCTGTATTCAGCAATAACCGCAAAAAGGCTCACGAGAGAGCTGAGTTCTATAACATTCCGAAGTGCTATGATACAATTGACGAGCTTCTTGCAGACCCCGAGATTGATGTTGTTCACAACTGCACTCCCAACCGTCTCCACCACGAGATTAATTGCAAGATTCTTGCCGCCGGAAAACACCTCTTTTCCGAAAAGCCGCTTTGCGGATGCTACGCTGACGCAATAGAGCTTCTTGAGCTCAAAAAGGCACATCCTGAGCTTTGTGCGGCGGTTAACTTCAACTACCGTATGGGTCCCATGCTTCAGGAAATGCGTACGCGCATAAAGAATGGCGAGATTGGTGATGTCCGTATTATCACTGGTTCCTTCCTTCAGGACTGGCTTCTTTATGACACGGACTATAACTGGCGTCTTGACCCCGAACTGTCAGGTATCTCCTGCTGTGTTGCAGACATCGGTTCACACTGGATGGACGCTGTTCAATACGCAACAGGACACAGAATAACGAAGGTATTTGCTGACCTTGAGACGGTTATCCCCGTCCGCAAAAAGCCTACTAACGCGAACATAACCTTTACAAGCGAAGTCCCCGACGAATACGAAGAGGTCGAAATCAAAAACGAGGACTATGCTGCAGTTATGTTCAAAACCGACAAGGGTGCAAGAGGTGTATTCTGCGTTTCCGAACTCTCTCCCGGTCACGGCTGCGACCTTGATTTTGAGGTTGACGGTTCAAAGGCCTCTCTCTGCTGGCATCAGGAAGACGGCGAAAAGCTCTGGATGGGACACCGCGACGGCGACAACCGCCTGATTATAAGAGACCCCAACGGCATGTCTCCCGAAGCTCGTGCTTATGCATCTCTCGCAAAGGGGCATCCAGAGGGTTGGAACGATGCATTCAAGAGCAACTTCCAAAGCTTCTACCGCTACATTGCAGACGGTATGCAAGGCGAACCACAGTTTGCTACTCTCGAGCAGGCTGCATACATCGTAAAGCTTACAGAAGCTATCGTCAAAAGCAGCCGCGAGCAAAAGTGGATTGAAGTAGATAAGTAAGGAGAGTACTCATGAGCATAGAAAAAAGAAATTTTGGATTCCTCCCCGACGGAAGAGAAGTTTTCTCTTATCTTCTTGACAACGGAATCATAAAAGCCGAGATTATAAACTACGGCGGCATAATCAAAAATCTGTGGGTTCGAGACCGTGACGATAAGGAAGTTGACATTGTCCTCGGTTTTGACACACTCAATGATTACCTCAACAACCGTGCCTATTTGGGAGCTCTTGTCGGCAGGTTTGCAAACCGCATCACAGATGGCAAATTCTCGATTGACGGCATCGAATATCAGGCAAGTATAAACAACGGCAAAAACAGCATTCACGGCGGTATAGGAGGTTTTCACAAGCACTTGTTGAGCGCAGAAATGATTGACGAAAACGACTCCCCCTCCCTCAGGCTCACAACCGTAAGCCCTGACGGTGAGGACGGCTTTCCCGGAAAGCTTGATGTAACCGTCACATATACTCTTAGTGGGTCGGGACTACTCATCCACTACGAGGCAGAAAGCGATAAAGACACGATAGTTAACCTCACGAACCACAGCTACTTCAACTTAAACGGTGAGGGTATTGGCGACATAAAGAACTTAAACCTCAAACTCAACGCATCCACCTACACTCCGAATACCCCCGAGTGCGTACCTACCGGCGAGATTGCAAGCACATTGAACTCCCCCTTTGATTTCACAAACGGCAGAAACCTCGGCGAGGCTATGGCGACAGACCATCCCCAGATTGCACTCTTTGGCGGCTTTGACCACAACTTTGCAATCGACGGTACAGGATTCCGACACTTCGGTACGGTTTCCTGTGAGGAGAACGGCATTACAATGGATGTTTTTTCCGATCTCCCCGGAGTTCAGCTTTACACAGGAAACGGAATAGACGAAAAGAGACGGTATAAGAACAACCACCAGTATTGTATTCACGGCGCGGTTTGCCTTGAAACGCAGTTCTTCCCCGACGCGATAAACCGCCCGAATTTCATCTCCCCGATTCTCCGCAAAGGAAAGAAGTTCGATTCAACTACTGTATATAAATTTGCCTAAAATTTCCAATGAGTTCGGAACAAATCTGAACTCATTTTTTATATTTTTAACATTATCTTCATTTACTTTTTCGCTAAAAAATGATATACTTAATAAGTAAAATAATAATAAGACTTTTCAATATCAGATAATGGAGTTTTTTATAATGGCGCATATTTTTTCTTCAATCAAAGAATCACTCACCTCTGTCCTGCCGATTGCACTTATCGTTCTTTTTTTATCCGTTTCGTGCGTCGCGCTTGATGCAGGTGTTCTTGTTCTTTTCATTTTCGGAACAGTTCTCCTGATTCTCGGAATGAGCTTCTTTACAATCGGCTCTACAATTTCCATGGAACCTCTCGGTGACGGTATAGGAAGATCTTTAAGCAGAAGAAAGTGGATTCTTCTTCCGCTCATAATCTGCTTCGTCATCGGTTTTTTTATTACTGTTTCAGAGCCTGACTTACAGGTTCTTGCCGAACAGGTACCGACTATCCCCAACGCGCTTCTCATTTACTGCGTTGCTGTAGGTGTCGGACTTTTCCTCAGCATTACTCTCATAAGAAGCAAAAAGGAGCTTTCTTTGCGCCCGTTGCTCCTCGTGTTCTACGCAGTGATTATCATTCTTGCATTTTTCGCACCGAAAGACTTTCTAGCAACCGCCTTTGACTCAGGCGGCGTTACAACAGGACCTATCACCGTTCCGTTCATAATGGCACTCGGTGCAGGTCTTGCTGCCAACAAGGGCAAGCACTCAAGCGAGCAGAGCTTCGGTTTTGTCGCCCTCTGCAGCATCGGTCCGATTTTATCGGTTCTCTTGCTGAGCATCTTATTCAAGCCGCACCCTGCAACCTCAGCTTATGAAATAGCAGATATCGTTACAACAACAGATGCTTTCCGCGAGTTTCTTATCGCTATCCCAAAATACGCAATAGAGATTTTATTCGCATTTGTTCCTATTGTTCTTCTTTTCATCGCAGTACAGCTCATAACAAGACGATTCCACATACATAATGTATTGCGTATGTCCGTCGGTTTTGTCTATACCTATATAGGGCTTGTCCTGTTCCTCACAGGCGCAAATGTCGGCTTTATGCCTGCAGGAAGACTTATCGGTGCGATGATTGCAGGAAGTTCATTTAAGTCTATGCTTATTCCTATCGGTATGCTTATGGGCTTCTTCGTTGTTTCTGCCGAGCCTGCAGTTCACTCCCTCAAGCGTCAGGTCAGTGAAGTTACAAACGGTGCGATTACGCAGAAATCTGTTGCACTCGCCCTTTCTATCGGTGTTTCAATCTCCGTTGGTATATCAATGCTTCGCGTTCTTACAGGAATACCGATTATGCCATTTCTAATTTTCGGTTATGCAGTTTCCCTTATCATAAGCTTCTTTGTCCCGAGCGTTTATACGGGTATCGCATTTGACTCGGGAGGCGTTGCAAGCGGTCCTATGACATCTACATTTATGCTTCCGTTTGCAATGGGTGCGTGCGAGGCTATTGGCGGCAATCTTATGACGGACGCATTCGGTATTGTTGCGATGATTGCGATGACTCCGCTCATAACAATTCAGATTCTCGGTCTGTACGAGAGAAGAAAGCACGCAAGACTTCTCAAAAAATTCCACACCGGTATCAGTATGCTCGAGGATGATATAATTTTCTTTGACGAGGAGGATGAGTCAGATGAATAAGAGACCCATGATTCTCCTTTCAATCGTAGAACGAGACAAGGGACAAAAGCTCATCAAGGAGCTTGAACAACTCAATATCCGCATCAATTTCCAATGCGTAGGTCTCGGTACTGCCCCGACGGATATGCTGGATATTTTCGGCCTCGGCTCACACGACAAGGACATTATAATCAGCATCGGCGCTGAAAACATGGTCCGTGATATGATGGCAAACTTCGGTTCTTCCTTTGTAAGCCACTCAAAGTACGGCGGACTAATGATCGTTCTGCCTGTTTCTGCAACAAACAGAATTATGACAGAAATTCTCAGTTTCAACAACGACAAAACATTTGATAAAGGAACGGTTGCTATGAAAAACGAACATCACAACAATCTGATAATCATATCCATAAACGAAGGCTTTGTTGACGAGGTAATGCAGGTTGCAAGAAACGCAGGCGCTATGGGTGGCACGGTTCTCAAAGGAAGACTTGCAGATATAGAGCAGTTTGCAAACATTCAGGGCAGCAATGTTAACACGGAGCGCGAAATAATCTTCATCCTCGCTCCTCAGAAAACGAGCAAGCAGATTATGGAGAATGTAAACAGCGAGTTTGGCATAACAACCCCGGCAAACGGAATAATCTTCGCACTCCCCACTGAAAAGGCATATAAGATATAACAAAAAGCAGAGGCGATTGGCCACAGCCGCATAAGGAAGTATTGGTTTTGAATGGCTATTTTCCGCTTGTATTGCACAAAAAATTCCGGGAATACGACAGTATGCCCGGAATTTTTATATTTATCCAAACGAAAAATTTCTCAATTCAAAACTGCTTGCACCCTGAAGATCTTGATTTTGGATGCAGTTTAAGCGAAAAAGGCAAGCATAACCTGACGGTTTGCTTGCCTTTTTTGAGAGAAAATGCGCCAAAAGACAGATTTTCAGGGCAAAACTGCCTTATGTGGCTGTGGCCTTCGCCTCTGCTTTTTCAGTGATGATGGTGGTGATGCATACAAAGCTCTGTATTGCAGACCTTTTCTTCACACTCCTCGTCTTCAGTTTCTACTTCAATCGTCGTGTGAGTGATGCCCATATTCTCCAGTTCTCCCCTCACCTTTTTCTTTACACCGGAATCTGAATTCGTTACTATATGCATCGTTGCATAAGTCTTTCTTCCGTCAAGACTCCATATATGGATGTGGTGAACATCCAAAACTCCGTAAATCGCAAGCAGCCGTGATTTTATTTTTTCAACCTCGATTCCGCAGGGTGTTTTCTCGAGAAATAAATCAAGCGCTTCTTTTAAATTTCTTATAGCACTTATGAGAATAAAAAGAGATACCCCGATTGACATAAATGGATCAATAACAGAAATATCAGTAAACCTCATTATTACTGCGCCGACAAGCACGACCGCCCAACCGAGAACATCCTCAAGCAGATGAAGATTTATCGCTCTCTGATTTACCGAACCATTTTCACGCGTAAAATATGCCGCCGCAAAATTCACACATACCCCAACAAGAGCAAAAACTATCATTCCGTCATAATTTATCTGGCTCGGCGAAATTACTCTTTTTACGGCGTTAAAAATCACTGCAACCGAACCTATAATAAGAATCAGAGTTGTTATAACGCCTCCAAGAACCGAGAACCTTCCGTATCCGTAAGTGTAGCTTTCATCTGCTCCTCTCCTACTCTTCCGCTCAAAAAAGTATGACAAACCGATACTTGCGGCGTCGCCCAAATCATGCAGCGCATCAGACAGAATCGCTACACTTCCACTGAAAATTCCGCCGACAAAGCCAAAAATGGAAAAGGCAAGGTTCAGAATAAATGCAATTAAAATATTTTTCTCTGTTTTCATAGCTTACACCTCGTTGATGAAAATTAAAAATTATGATACAATAAATTCATTACCGAACACATTGTTCAATAAAGATTCTATCAGAACACTCCCCCGAAACAATATGCAATTCTCATCAGAAATTCGATACTGAACAAAATCAGAAATTTGTATGGAGGAAAATATGGACAGAAGAAAGCGAAAAACACGAGAGGCAATTTTCAAATCTTTCATCGAGTTATTATCAATAAAAAGCTTCGAGCAGATTACCGTCGGTGAAATTATCGATGCTGCTGATATAGGTCGCGCCACCTTCTACGCGCATTTCGAAACAAAAGATTTTCTTTTAAAGGAACTGTGCAACGAGCTTTTTTGCCATATTTTTGACTCTGTAAACGAGAAAAAATCAGACCACAAGCATATTTTTGAATGCGAAGCGCCGTCCTCTGTTTTCCTGCATTTATTCAATCACCTGCAGAAAAACGACAACAATATTCTCCGTCTGCTCTCCTGCAGAAATAACGACCTGTTTCTCAAATACTTCAAAGAGAATTTAACTGTTCTTGTAAAACAACAATTTGATTTATTTAACCCTGATAAACGAGGAAAATTACCCGAGAGTTTTCTTATAAACCATATCTCTTCTACCTTTGTCGAAACCATAAGGTGGTGGATAGAAAACGGCAAAAAAGAGTCACCCGAAGAGATAACGGAGTATTTTCTTCTCGCCTTATCTGCCTGTTGACATTCTCGGAAAATTGTAGTATGATTATTCATACTAATCATACTAGGGAGAATCGGATATGGATATACATGAAGGAAAATATGCCTGGATGGTCAAAATCGGCGAAAAGGGACAGTTTGTTATTCCAAAACAAGCAAGAGAGTTATTTGACCTTCAACCGGGCGATGAAATTTTGGTTCTTGGAGATAAAGAAAAAGGAATAGCTATTCTTCCGAAGGAAAATCAGAAAGAGTATATCAAGCATATTTTTTCTGAGATAGAAGATTAAAATAGAGGGACGCGATATGAGCAAAATAGTTTTCTTTTCTATTCCTGCACACGGACACACCAACCCTACCCTCGGAGTTGTAAAAGAATTAATCTCTCGCGGACACGAGGTTTTCTACTATTCATATAACTCAATGCGCGAAAAAATTGAGGAAACAGGTGCAACATTTATATCCTGCGATGATTATGATACGGAGCAGAAACTAAGTGCCAAAGATTCTGCCCGTGTTGGAAAGGATCTTGCCTTTTCTACAAAGATACTCGTGGATACCACATTGGCTCTTGATGACAAGGTATGCAGAGAAATGGAAAAGCTTAAGCCTGATTGCATAGTGGCAGACTCAATGGCACTATGGGGAAAGGCAGTTGCAATAAAGCTTGGTATTCCTTTTGTCTCTTCAACTACAACCTTTGCTTTCAATCAACATTCAGCAAGGGTTATGAAACAAGGTATCGGAGATTTATTGAAGGTAATTATCTCACTCCCCAAGACCTCAAAGCAAATCAAACGACTTAAAAGTAAAGGGTATCCTGTTACAAATATTCTCGATATCATTGGTAGTGATGATAATACTCATACGATTGTTTATACCTCTCCCCAGTTCCAGCCGTGTTCAGAAACATTTTCAGAAAAGTATGCATTTGTCGGTCCTTCTATCCGACCTGCTACCGACGAAATTGAAAAAACGCGCGATAAACTGATTTATATATCAATGGGAACCGTCAACAATGATATGATGCCGTTTTACAAAGCTTGCATCGCGGCTTTCAAAGATACAGATTATCAGGTTATAATGTCTGTTGGAAATCTGGTGTCCTTGGGCGATTTCGGAGAACTCCCTCGCAACATATCAGTCTTTCCGCATGTTGACCAGATTGCCGTACTTAAGGCGGCAGATGTATTTGTTTCACATTGCGGAATGAACAGCGCAAGCGAAAGTTTATATTTTGAAGTTCCGCTCGTTATGCTGCCGCAGACAACGGAGCAAAAAGGTGTTGCGGAACGCGTTTCAGAGCTTGGTGCAGGCCTAAGCCCCCATAAGGCAGATGCTGTTTCTGTTTCAAGCGCAGTAAACGAGGTGTTAAACAACAACTCTTACAAACAAAATGCCGCTAAGATTGCCGAAGGTTTTAAAGCCTCTTCCGGCGCCGCAGGGGCTGCTGATAAAATACTGCAGGTTTGTAGTGATAGAATGTAGCTCATCCTTGACGAAACCCGTTTTATGTTGTATTATATTATAAGTAATACATACAGAATAAAAAGGAGAGAATATAATGGAAAAACTCAGAGTTGCGGTCATCGGATGCGGAAGCATCAGCGATATTTATATGACCAACATCACAAGCGGTAAATTTCAGATTTTAGAGCTTGCTGCCTGCAGCGACCTTATGGTTGAAAGAATGCAGCAGAGCGCAGAAAAATACGGTTGCAAGGCTATGACTCTTGATGAAATCTGTGCTGATTCATCAATCGATATGGTCATCAACCTCACTATCCCTGCAGCACACTACCCTGTTATCAAGCAGTGCCTTGAGGCAGGAAAGCATGTCTTCTCAGAGAAGATGATTGCTGTTGAACTCTGGCAGGGCAAGGAGCTTGTTGAGCTTGCAAACGCAAAGGGTCTTTACCTCGGCGTTGCTCCCGACACCTTCCTCGGCGCAAGCGTTCAGACTGCAAAGTATATTGTTGAATCAGGTCTCATCGGCAAGCCTGTTTCCTGCAGAGCTTCCATCAGCCGTAACTACGGCATCTACGCTGGGTTCCTTACTCATCTCTGCAAGCGCGGTGGCGGTATCGGCTTCGATATGGGCGGTTACTACCTCACAGCTCTTGCTGCTATCCTCGGTCCGGTTGAAGCAGTTTCTGCTTTCACTGCAATTAACGATCCTGACCGCACAAACACACGCGTAGGCGCTCCGAACTACGGCGAAGATTACAAGCTTGAAGATGCAAATGTCATCACGGCTACAATGAAGTATGCAAACGGCGTTCTCGGAACTCTCCACATGAACTCTGACTGCATCCTCGACGAGACATACGGTCTTGAAATCTACGGTACAGACGGTATCGTTTATATGGGTAACCCGAACGAGTTCGGCAACCCCGTTTACATCCAGAAGACAGGAAGCGGAAAGGTTGAATTCCCGCTTACACACGGTTTTGCTGAAAACTCTCGTGGCGTTGGTGCTGCTGAAATGGCTTGGTCCATCATCAAGGGCAGAAAGAACCGCGCAAGCAAGGAAATGGCATTCCATGTATTCGAGCTTATGCACGGCATCATCGGCAGTGCAGAATCAGGCGAGACATACAAGATGGAATCTACTTTCGAGACTCCGAGAGCTCTTCCTGCAGCTTATATGGGCGACGGCGGCTGGACAAGAAAAGAAGAGAGCGCACTTACTCTCTAATCTCAAAACGGATAAAATTAAAACTCGCAACACAATGTGTTGCGAGTTTTTTTGTTTAATAACATATTGTAAGTTTATATCCCGAAAGCGGATATTCTATGAATGAGACAGCTTCACGCTTACCGTTTATCGAAAGCGAGAGTTCTCCGCGAAGATTAACTTCAAGCTCCGTTAAAGATGCGGCAAGTCCGATACCACGAAACTTGAGATAGCTTTCCTTGGTCGTCCAGAGCCTTGCAAACTCTTCGTTACGCTTCTCTTTCGGAAGATTCATAAGATATTCACATTCTTTATCCGTCGAAACTCTCCTGATAAGCTTTTCCGATGCATTCGAGATTTTCTGGATATCTATCCCTACCTCATTATCATAAAGCACCAAGGCTGCGTACTTTCCGCTATGAGAAAGGTTAAAGAACAAATCGCCCCGATTTTTTAAGCATGGCTTCCCTTCTCTGTTATACTCAATGGATATCGCATCTACGCCAAACTCATTAAGAGTTTTCTTAAGAAGATACCCTGCCCCGAGAGACAGTAGCTTATCCTTTTGAAGTTTAAAGGAATCTGCTTTTTCGCGGCGGTCGGAATCTACGAAAAGGTATGCTTTTTCATATTCGGAAGGATCAATAAATACAGCCGTGTCAAATATTCTAATTTCAGGTTTCTCAAACTTCAACCAGCCTTCCCCCTCTTTCTTTATTCGAGTTCAAAAGCACCCGTATAAAGCTGATAATAAGTTCCCCTCTCAGCTATGAGGTCCTCGTGCGTTCCGCGCTCAATGATTTCACCCTTATCGAGAACCATAATGACATTTGAATTCTTGACGGTTGAAAGTCTGTGAGCAATGACGAAGACGGTTCTGCCCTCCATAAGCTTATCCATTCCGCGCTGAACTATCTGCTCTGTTCGCGTATCTATGGACGATGTCGCTTCATCAAGAATCATAACGGGCGGATTGCATACTGCCGCACGCGCAATCGAAAGAAGCTGACGCTGTCCCTGACTCAGGTTCTCACCGTTGTTTGTGATAAGAGTATCATATCCTTTCGGAAGTCTTGTTATAAAGTCATCTGCACCTGCAAGAGTCGCCGCTGCCTTTACCTCTTCATCAGTAGCGTCTAAGTTTCCGTAACGGATATTTTCCATAATCGTTCCCGTAAAAAGATTCGTTTCCTGCAGAACAAGACCGAGAGAACGGCGCAAATCGCTCTTTTTAATCTTATTGATATTTATTCCGTCATATCTGATTTTTCCGTCTTCGATATCGTAGAAGCGGTTGAAGAGGTTTGTAATCGTCGTCTTTCCTGCACCTGTCGCACCTACAAACGCTACCTTCTGACCAGGTTTTGCATAGACGCTGATATTTTTAAGCACCTGCTTACCCTCAACATACGAGAAGTCAACATCCGTCATCTGTATGTCGCCGCAAAGGCGCGTGTAAGTAACACTTCCGTCTGATTTGTGCGGATGGCGCCATGCCCAGATGCCCGTCTTCTCGCTCGTTTCGACGAGGTTTCCGTTCTCATCAATTTTCGCATTTACGAGCGTTACATAACCTTCATCTGTCTCCTCTTCAGCATCAATCAGCTCGAAAATTCTTCTTGCACCGGCCCCGGCCATAGCAATTGAATTTATCTGCTGTGAAAGCTGGTTTACATTTCCCGTGAACTGCTTTGTCATATTGAGAAACGGAAGGAGAATATCAATAGTGAGAACACCTATTCCCCCGATAAATATATTTGAAATCGCAATGTTTGGGATTTTGAGCGTAAGGAAAAGACCTCCGACTATCGCTATAATAACATAGAGAATATTTCCTACATTGTTGATGATCGGGCCGAGAATGTTAGCGTACGCGTGCGCCTTCATACTGTCGCGGAAGAGGCTTTCGTTAATTTCCTTGAACTCTTTTCCTGCCTCGTCTTCTCTGTTAAAAACCTTTACGACCTTCTGTCCGTTCATCATTTCCTGAATATAGGCTTCTGTCTTTCCGATAGAAACCTGCTGGCGCATAAAGAACTTAGCAGAGCCGCCGCCAACAACGCGGCTTATCTTTATCATAAGAAATACGCCGAGGACCACAACAATAGTGAGCCATACGCTGTAATAAAGCATTATCGCAAGAACGGAGATAATTATTACCCCTGCTCGCAAAAATGTAGGAAGTGACTGTGAAACAAGCTGTCTCAAGGTATCGATGTCGTTCGTATAACGGCTCATTATATCGCCGTGTTTATTCGTGTCAAAATACTTTATCGGGAGATTCTGCATTTTCTCAAACATACGGCATCTGAGCTTATCGAGATAGCCCTGGGTTATAATCGCCATAAGCTGAGTATATGCAGTTATTGATGCAAGCGATATTACATAGAGAACAACAAGCAAGATTACTTTCGGAATAATTACCTTTGATGCCGCTGCCCAGTCTCCGCTTGAAACAAAAAGACTGATATCAGAGAGAATCTGCTGCTGGAATACGGCAGGAATTGCCGCAGTTACAGAGGAGATTACGATACAGATAATTACAATCGCAAGAAGCCCGGGATATTCCTTAAAAAGAAAGCTGAAGACTCTTTTCAGGGCTGAGGAGTCAATTTTTCTCTTTTTATTCATTTTCTCCCCCTCCTATCTGCTCTTCATAAATCTCTCTGTAAATATCACACGACGCCATAAGTTCGTTATGATTCCCGAAATTGACAACACGACCGTGGTCCATAACGATTATGATGTCAGACTCTTTTACTGAAGCAACTCTCTGTGCAATAATAATCTTCGTAGTTTCGGGAATATATTCTTTGAATGCTTTTCTGATTTTTGCATCCGTCTTTGTATCGACGGCACTTGTCGAGTCGTCAAGAATCAAAACCTTGGGCTTTTTGAGTAGAGCGCGCGCAATACACAGACGCTGCTTCTGACCGCCCGAAACATTCGTTCCGCCCTGCTCTATATAGGTATCGTATCCGTCGGGGAAAGTTTTTATAAACTCATCTGCTTGAGCAAACTCACATGCACGGCTAATCTCTTCGTCTGTTGCGTTCATATCGCCCCACATAAGATTTTCGCGAATCGTTCCCGAGAAGAGCTGATTTTTCTGGAGCACCATTGAAACTGAATCGCGAAGCGTTTTGAGGTCATAGTCGCGAACATTAACGCCACCGACATATACCTCGCCGTTTGTCGCATCGTAAAGGCGCGGAATAAGCTGGACAAGAGTCGTCTTACTTGAGCCTGTACCTCCGATTACGCCAACCGTCATACCTGACTCAATCTTAAGATTCACGCCCTCAAGAGCATATTTGGTAGATTCTGCAGAGTATTTATAATCTACCGAACGAAACTCGATTGAGCCGTCTTTTACATTGAAAATGGGGTTTGCAGGATTTACAACGCTCGGTTCTTCGTCAAGAATCTCGGTAATTCTCTTCATTGATTCGACAGAAATAGTAAGCATTACATATATCATTGAAAGCATCATAAGGGACATAAGAACCTGCGTTCCGTATGTGAGAATTGCAGAAATATGACCTACATCAAGATCCAAACCGCGGCTTGAGACTACCATATATGAGCCGAACGAAAGAGTAAATACCATTATAATATAAAGGCAGACCTGCATTATCGGCTGATTGAATGCAACTATTCTCTCTGCCTTTGTAAAGTCATCCCTTATATCACCTGCGGCTTTTTTGAACTTTTCTTTTTCAAAATCTTCCTTCGCAAAGCCCTTTACAACGCGCATACCGCGAACATTTTCTTCTATTGACTCGTTTAATTTATCGTATTTCTTGAAAACGCGCTTGAACGCAGGCATTGCCTTACGGCTTACAATAAAAAGTCCCGTCACGATAATCGGAACCGCGATAACAAATACCATAGCGAGCTTTCCGCCCATGATATATGCCATGATTATTGAGAAGATAAACATAAGCGGAGAACGTATAGCAGTTCTTATAAGCATCATAAACGACATCTGGACATTTACAACATCGGTCGTGAGACGCGTTACGAGAGACGAGGAAGAAAATCGGTCAACATTATCAAACGAGAAGGTCTGAATTTTGTCAAACAAGTCGTTTCGGAGATTCCTTGAAAAGCCTGATGCAGCCTTCGCGCTTGTATATCCTGCCGCACCGCCGAAAGAAAGCGAGATAATTGCCATAACAGCAAGTATTCCGCCCGTTGCGAGAAGTTTTGAAAGTTCAATACCTTCCTTTATCTGGTTCATCAGATTCGCGGTTATGAACGGAATTATACACTCTATTACCGCTTCTCCTATCATAAAAAGAAATGTTATTATAGCAGGAGTTTTAAACTCTCTGACAGAACGGAGCAGCTTTCTAATCATTTGCCTTACCTCGTTTTTCCATAGTATCACTATTATATTTTAACAATTCTTACCAGCACTGTCAATGAAACGAAATGTAACTTTTTTAATAACATAATTATTTTATGTTTTTGGGGTAAGATATAATCGAAAGGATGATTATAATGAAAAAAATTTTTACATTCGCAATACTTTTTATGCTTATATTTTCTCTTGTTGCCTGCGGTGAGAAGGATACTCCTCCCGAGAACACCACTCTCGGCACGACACTTCTCGAAGTTTTTCGCGAAAACTCCGACAAAAGCCCCGAGGAGATTGCATACGCCTGTCTCGCCTCTCCGTCTATTGAATTTATGGGCGGCGTAATGCCAGTTGAAGCAGGTCCACTTACTGGCATTGATACAGAAATCAACGGTTTTTCGGAAGGATATATGTTTGCCCCGAACATCGGCACAATTCCGTTTGTCGGTTATGTTTTAGATGCGGGCGACAAAGCATCCGAGCTTGCTGAAACAATGAAGACAAATGCGAACCCACGCTGGAACATCTGCACAGAGGCTGAAGAGACAGTTGTTGAAGCAAAGGACGGAAAGGTATTTTTCCTTATGTGTCCGAAAGATTTATCTGATACCGACGGTAATATTTCACAGTAAAAAAAGAGTGTGGAACTTCCACACTCTTTTTGTCTAAGTTATATATCTTTCTGATTTGTGTAGTTCGGGAGAAGCTTCGGAGAAACGACTTCTGTCTTGATTCCGCCATTTTCGATTTCCTTCTCGAATTTTGCGATATGATCAAGTGTAAGTTTCCCTACCTTTGCATCCTTTGAAGCCGCCGCAGCACTCTTACCTGCTGAACGACCGAATACGATGATATCAAGGAGAGAGTTACCCATAAGTCTGTTCTTACCGTGGATTCCGCCGACTGCCTCACCAGCAACGAAGAGGTTCTTGACATTTGTTGTCATACCGTCCGGAGTGATATCAAGACCACCGTTCTGGTAGTGGAGAGTCGGGTAAATGAGGATCGGCTCCTTACGGATATCGATACCGTACTTACCGAACATACGCATCATAGCAGGGATACGAGCTTCGATTGTGCCCTCACCGCCGATTGCTTCGATCATCGGAGTATCAAGCCATACTGCAAGACCGTTACCTGTATTTACGCCGTTGCCGCGAGTTGAGCACTCACGGATGATTGATGCAGCAGAAACATCTCGTGTTTCAAGCGGATGCATAAACGCTTCACCGTTTACATTGATGAGCTTTGCACCGAGAGAACGGACCTTCTCTGTAACGAGAGCACCGAAAATCTGCTCAGGGAAAGCAGCACCTGTCGGATGATACTGAAGAGTTTCAGCATAAAGAAGCTTTGCACCTACACGGTAGCCGAGAACGAGACCGTCAGCAGTAGCACCGTAGTGGTTTGATGTCGGGAAACCCTGGTAGTGCATACGACCTGCACCACCTGTTGCGATGATAACAGTCTTTGCCTTTGCAACGAGGAGTTCCTTTGTCTCCATATTCATAAGAACAGCACCTGCAGCGTTGCCCTTATCGTCGAGGATAATTTCAATAGCTGCTGTGAAGTCAACAACCGGAATGTTGCGGTTGAAAACTTCGTCACGGAGAGTTCTCATAATCTCAGCGCCTGAGTAGTCCTTTGCAGCGTGCATACGCTTGCGTGAAGTACCACCGCCGTGAGTTGTAATCATCGTTCCCTCTTCGTGGTTATCGAACTCGACGCCGAGGTTTGAGAGCCACTGAATAGCTTCAGGAGCATCACATACGAGCTTCGAAAGAAGCTCTTTCTTAGCTGCGAAGTGACCGCCGCCGAAAGCGTCAACATAGTGGATAGCCGGAGAATCGTTCGGCTTATCAGCAGCCTGGATTCCACCTTCTGCCATCATTGTGTTAGCGTCACCGATACGGAGCTTTGTAACGATCATTACATTTGCTCCTGCTTCGTGTGCCTCGATAGCTGCAGAAGAACCTGCGCCGCCGCCACCGATAACGAGAACATCTACATCGTAGTCAGGAGCAGTAAGATCAACATCATCTGCAGAAATACGGCTGTGAGCCTGAAGAATTTCTGCGAGCTGTGACGGAACCTTATCGCCCTTGTTCGGACCAATTTTGAGTTCTACAAACTCACTTGTCTTATAGTCCGGATGGTATTCTGCAAGAAGGTCTTCCTTCTGCTTAGCCGTCATACGAGCCGGCTCGAGAGCTATGTTTTTCTCTCTTGCAGCTTCTACCGCTGCAAGTGATTTCTGTAAACTTTCAGGATACATTGCAATTCCTCCCTCTTCTACTTCTCAATCTCGCGGTTGTTATAAAGCTCTTTGATTTCATCAATCGGCTTCTGCATAAGAGCTTCGATAAGCTCTGTGAAGGTACCGTCCTTGATTTCCTTTACGCGCTCGTCAAGATGAGCACAACCCGGAGCTAAATACTTACCGTTGATTCTGCGAGCGAGCATTGCAACCTGCGGATGTGAAATTCCTGCAGGGCAACGAGATGAACATACGCCGCACATTACGCAGTCAAAAGACTCTTCCGCGCAGTTCTCAAAGTCACCGCGCTGAGCGTATGCAATGTACTGCATAACATTGAGTTCCTGTGTGCAAGCCTTTGTGCAGGCGTTGCAGCCGATGCAGGAATAAATCTCAGGATAAAGCTGCATCATAACAGACTCGTTCGTCTGTATTGTTTCCATATCGTAAACCTGCTTTACAAGCGGGAAGAACGGAAGAGTTGCAATATACATATTGTCCTCTACCTTTGTCTGGCAAGCGAGGCAAGCCTTAAGCTCAGGGTCACCCTTGATACGATAGATTGTTGCACAAGCTCCGCAGAAACCGTTGCGGCAGCCACATCCTCTGACAAGCTGATATCCTGCATATTCCATCGCCTTCATGATTGTAAGATTGTCCGGAACCGCATACTTCTTGCCAAAGAGAAAAATATTTACCATATTCTCCATACTAACACTCCTTTAATATTCATCCGGAAGCTCGTTCAGCTCGTCAAAGCGGAACACCGGACCGTCTTTACAAACATACTTTGAACCAACATTACATCTTCCGCACTTACCTATACCGCACTTCATCTTAAGCTCAAGTGTTGTATAAATCTGCGTTTTCTCAAATCCGAGAGCATAGAGGCCTTCCAACGTAAACTTAATCATTATCGGAGGTCCGCAAAGGATAGCTGTCTTGTCTGTATCAAAGCCGAGTTCCTTTACATAGTTCGGAACGAAACCGACATGGCCGTCCCATCCCTCCTGGGGATTGTCTATTGTAAGGTGAACATCAACATTTGCATCCTTTGACCACTCTTCGATGATTTCGTTGTAATCGAGAAGGTCGTCCTTGCTTCGTGAACCGTAAACGATATCAATCTTACCGTAACGGTCGCGATAGTGGCGGCAGTAGTTGATTACCGAACGGAGCGGAGCAAGACCAACACCGCCTCCGATGAAGAGGAGGTTCTTGCCTGCGAACTCATCGTCAACCGGGAACGGCTTTCCGTAAGGTCCGCGGACTGTGACCTGCTGACCTACCTCTGCAGCGTGAAGCCACTCGGTAACGCATCCGCACTTCTTAATTGAAAATTCCATAAATTCCGTATTTGTCGGAGAAGATGTAATTGAGAACATCGCCTCGCCAACACCTGGAATTGAAAGCATCGCACACTGACCGGGTCTGTGGTCAAACGGCTTTTTTCCGTCGGGAGTAACAACGCGGAAAGTCTTTATATCCGGAGTATCAATTCTTACATCGGTAATAACACCGATTACAGGAATCAATGCATCTGAAGTATTACTCATTTTCTTTTCCTCCAATCGCCTTCATTACCTTTAC
>JAZTWZ010000105.1:0-5990 GCA_045636165.1 Eubacteriales bacterium | reverse complement strand
CTCTTCAACTTCCGCATAGAGCGCGCCAACCGCGGCACTTGCTGCGCTGAACTGGCTGCAGACGACCTCGTAATCGCTTATGTACTTCTGAGCGTTTTCGCGCGCCTTTGCAAGGTTTTCGGTCCATACCGTTACCTCAAGGCCGCGAAGCTCATCAAAAATCTTTATATACTGCTTTGCCTTCTCCGCCTGGATGCGCAAAGGACCTACCTGCGACTCAACCTCTGTAAGAATATCGCGCAGGCGGACAAGGTTTTCTTCAGTTGAAGCAAGCTTTCTCTCCGACTCCTCCTTGCGGTGGCGGAATTTTGAGATACCTGCCGCTTCTTCGAAAATCTCACGGCGGTCACCGCTTTTTGCAGAAAGAATTTCATCAATTCTTCCCTGACCGATAATCGAATAACCGTCACGGCCAAGACCCGTATCCATAAACATCTCGTTTATGTCGCGGAGTCTGACAGAGGTACGGTTTATAAAATACTCACTCTCACCCGAACGGTAGAGACGGCGCGTGACCGTAACTTCGTTATAATCGCACGGAAGAACACCGTCGGAGTTGTCAATGGTAAGCGAAACCTCAGCAAAGCCGACAGCGGCTCTTTTCTGGGTTCCTGCAAAGATAACATCCTGCATATTGCTTCCGCGAAGAGTTTTCGTGGACTGTTCTCCAAGAACCCAACGGACAGCGTCAGATATATTCGATTTTCCGCTTCCGTTAGGACCGACGATTGCAGTTATACCATCGTCAAAGGAAATAACGGTCTTGTCAGGGAATGATTTAAACCCCTGCAATTCAAGACTTTTCAGCCGCACAAGCTCCACCTCTTTTAAACATAATCATACCATTATATTTTATCAATTTTTGTCACCTTTTGCAAGAAATATTTTTTATTTTTACATAATAAATAAGGAAAAGACATTTTCTCCCTTTTGGTGTTTACTTTAAGTTTCCTTTTTGATATAATATTTTTGTATTTGATATATGGGCTCGTAGCTCAGCTGGGAGAGCGCTGCGTTCGCAACGCAGAGGTCATGGGTTCGATCCCCACCGGGTCCACCAAACGGGAAAGACACCATCCGCAAGGTTGGTGTCTTTTTTGTTTCATGCTACGCATTCCTTTCCTCATTACTTGACAAAAAAGTTAGCTTTTAATATAATTGTCGGTAGAGATTATCCGAAAGAGGTGGAAGATATGTTCAATATCCGCGTCGCTGATATCGTAATTGAGATTGATAATAAATATAAATACATCGAAAAAATGTGCCGTGATTATATTACGGACGAGCCTGCCGTCTTTTCCGTTTCGGTAACGGATGAGGAAATTATGTTCGAGGATATGGAGAATCAGAACTTCCCCCCGCAGTACCTTGAAACGCTCGCGATTTATCGCAAGATAACCGACAAGGCATCAGGCCTCGGCATTTTTCTTATGCACGGTGTTCTTATGGATGTTGACGGTCACGGTCTTCTCCTCTGTGCTGAAAGCGGAACGGGTAAGACAACACATTCCGCACTCTGGCAAAAGCTTCTCGGAGACAGACTTCGCATAATAAACGGCGACAAACCCCTCATAAGACTTTGCGACGGTGTCCCCTACGGCTACGGTACGCCCTGGTGCGGAAAAGAGCAGATAAACGAAAACAGCCGCACTCGACTTTATGACATCTGCTTTATAAAGCGCGCAAAAGAAAATTCCGTGAGAGAGCTTCAGAGATCAGAGATTATAGCAAAACTTCTCCCAGCTGTCCACATTCCCGACGGAGCAGGTGCAGGAAGCGTTCTTGAAACTCTTGATGCAGTTTCAAAAAACATCCGTTTTTTTGAAATCTCGTGTAACATGGACATATCAGCAGCAGAAACCGCTTATAATGCAATAATGGCTGTCGGTAAATAACCGACAGCCATTTTCTTTTTCGTTTATATTTCTTCGACTTTTATCGTGTTTGTGTTGCCCGATTTTCCGTTCATGACACCGCCTGTAAGTACGATAAGGTCACCCTTCTGCAAGGGAAGATTTTCGCGTGCGGCACGGGTTGCGTGATAGAACAGAACATCGGATGAACTGAACTGCTCGCTGAGAACAGGAAGCACGCCCCAGGAGAGAGCAAGCTTATACCATACAGCCTTATTCGTCGCCATACCGATAATATCTGTCGGTGCGCGGAAGCGCGATACCATTCGAACTGTCATACCCGACATTGAGCTTACGACAATCGCCTTTGCTCCGATGTCTATCGCCATACCGCAGGTCGCGTGGGAAATAGCGTCAACCTTGTTCTTTATCTTGAACTCGCTTGTCTTGAAGCGTTTTTCATAGTGGATATTCTTTTCTGTTTCTTCAACAATTTCGGACATTATCTTTACCGTTTCAACCGGATACTTTCCTGCCGCAGACTCACCCGAGAGCATGACGGCGCTTGTTCCGTCATAAACCGCGTTGGCTACATCCGAAATCTCAGCTCTTGTCGGGCGCGGATTATGAATCATCGACTCGAGCATCTCAGTCGCGGTGATGACGCGTTTTCCGAGAAGACGGCATTTTGTGATGAGATATTTCTGAATCGCAGGAAGCTCCGAATACGGAACCTCAACACCGAGGTCACCTCGGGCAACCATGACGCCCTCGCAGACCTTGCAGATTTCCTCAATATTGTCAACACCCGAACGGTTTTCAATCTTTGCGATAACCTCTATATCTTCTCCCTTATTTTCTGCAAGGAAGTTTTTAATGTCAAGAACATCCTGTTTTGAGGAAACAAACGACGCCGCGATAAAATCTACTCCGTTTTCAATTCCGAAAAGGATATCCTCTTTATCCTGCTCGCTTAAGAAGGTCTTCTTGAGCACCTTTCCCGGGAAACTCATACTCTTGCGGTTTGAAAGCTCGCCGCCTGCAATAACATCACAGATAACATTATTTCCGGAAATCTCCTTTACCTTAAACAGAACAAGACCGTTGTTTACGGAAATCGAATCTCCTATCGAAAGGTCGTTTGCAAGACCGTCGTAATTTACCGAAACACGGTTTTTATCTCCGACAACATTATCGGTCGTAAAGATAAATGTATCGCCGTCGGAAAGCGCAATCTTTCCATCTTCGAATGTGCCGATACGATATTCGGGTCCCTTTGTGTCAAGCATAATTGCAATCGGGAGATTTAACTTGTCGCGGATCTCTTTTATCATATCAATTTTCTTTTTATGCTCAGCGTGTGTACCATGAGAAAAGTTGAGTCTCGCTACATTGAGTCCAGCAAGGCATAATTGCTCAAATACACGCGCGTCCTCGCTCGCAGGTCCTATCGTGCAAACTATCTTCGTTTTTCTCATATGTAAATCATCCTTCCGAAATTAAAAAAACTTTTCGCTTTATATATCATATCACAAAATAACAGAAAAATAAATAAATATATTTTAAATTATAAAAAAACACCTGCTTGCAAGCAGGTGTTGTAATATAAGTCTTATTCACCGAGCTCGTGGCGGATAACCTGCCATGTGCTGTCGATAAAGTTTACAAACTGCGGCTCGTACATATTCTCCCGGTGCGGTGCGCAAAATACCCAAACCTCGGTTTAAAATTAATGCAACATTATCTGACCGACAGTAGCCGGGATAGCCCGACCTGTTTCAAATATCTTCTCAACGGCATACATGATATACTTTGTTGTATAGAACTTCTTGACATTTGACATTTGGCTCAGTTTGTGTTTTAATTATTCATCATAACACGAAAGGCGTTGGTTCTTAAATGAACAAACTGAAGGTTGCAATACTCGGTTACGGAAACCTCGGAAAAGGCGTTGAATGTGCAGTTTCCGAAAGCTCTGATATGGAGCTCACAGCTCTTTTTACGAGAAGAGCCCCCGAAAGCATAAAAACTCAGAGCGGTGTTCCCGTTTACCATATTGACGAAGCTGTAAAAATGAAGGACGAGATTGATGTTCTCATCCTCTGTGGCGGAAGCGCAAACGACCTTCCGGAGCAGACTCCGTATTTTGCAGAATATTTCAATGTCATTGACAGCTTTGATACACATGCAAACATCCCTCAGCATTTTGAAAATGTCGATAAAAAGAGCCGCACAGGAAAGCGTGTTTCTGTTATCTCCGTCGGTTGGGACCCGGGTATGTTCTCACTCAACCGCCTTTACGGCGAGGCTATTCTCCCCAGTGGCGCAAGCTACACCTTCTGGGGCAAGGGCGTAAGTCAGGGTCATTCAGATGCTATCCGCAGAATTGACGGCGTTCTTGATGCAAGACAGTACACCATTCCTGTCGAATCTGCTCTTGAGAGCGTTCGCCGCGGCGAAAACCCTGATCTTTCAACACGCGAAAAACACACCAGAGAGTGCTTCGTTGTTGCAGAAGAGGGTGCTGACCTTGCTCGCATTGAAAACGAGATAAAGACTATGCCGAACTACTTTGCAGATTATGACACAACGGTTCACTTTATTTCGCAGGAAGAGCTTCTCCGTGACCACGCAGGCATCCCCCACGGTGGAAAGGTTTTCCGTTCGGGAAAAACAAACGGTGGCAAGAATTCCCATGTCATTGAATACAGCTTAAAACTCGATTCAAACCCTGAGTTTACTGCAAGCGTTCTTGTTGCTTATGCGCGTGCTGCTGCAAGGCTCTGCAACGAGGGTTCGTTTGGTGCAAAAACCGTTCTCGACATTCCGCCGGCATATCTCCACCCAGAGGATGCGGCAACTCTCCGACAGAAACTTCTTTAAGATTAAAACCACATCGGAAAACCCGATGTGGTTTTTTGTATATTATGGAAACTTTCCGAAATACTAAAATAAACACAAGTTTTCGGAGGTAGTTTACTGTGGCTCGTGAAACCGTTGTCTTTAATAATAAACCGAAAATAATTTCAACTGCAAGCGTTGTCGGTAAAAAAGAAAGCGAAGGTCCGCTTGCAGATCATTTTGATGTCACCGTTTCTGACGGTCACTTCGGGGAGAAAACCTGGGAACAGGCAGAGAGCAAATTTCAGAAAACCGCATTCAATGAAGCTCTCAAAAAGGCATCTCTCTCCCCTAAGGACATCGGCTGTATTCTTTCCGGCGACCTTCTGAATCAGTGCATCGCCTCAAGCTTTGCCGCACGCGATAACGATATCCCGTTTCTGGGTCTGTATGGCGCGTGCTCCACTTTTGCCGAGGCGCTTGCAATATCGGGGCTTCTTCTCTCTGCAGAAAACTTCGAGAGAGTAGCGGTATGCGTCTCCTCGCATTTCTGCACGGCTGAACGCCAGTACCGCAACCCGATTGCCTACGGCGGTCAACGACCGCCGACTGCCCAGCGTACCGTTACAGGGTCAGGCTGCGCGATAGTTTCCGCAAAGGGCGATGCATCATCTCCGAAGCTCTCGAAAGCCACCTTCGGAACAGTTGTCGATTCGGGAATATCGGACGCGAACAACATGGGCGCGGCTATGGCTCCTGCAGCATTTTTAAGCCTTCGCAAACACTTCAGAAACACGGACACCTCACCTTCAGACTATGACCTAATCGCAACGGGTGACCTCGGCGAGGTCGGAAGAAAGACAATCATTGACCTTTTCTCGCGTGACAAGGTTGATATTTCAAAGAATTACATCGACTGCGGTTGCGAGATGTTTGATATACACAGTCAGGATATGCACTCGGGCGCATCAGGTTGCGGATGCATCGCGACGGTCTTCTCAGGGTTTATCATGGACGGACTCAAAAAAGGAAAATGGAAGCGCATTCTCATTGCAGGTACGGGTTCACTTCAGTCACCCACAAGCATCCAGCAGAGCGAAACAATACCCGGAATCTGCCATGTTGTTGAAATTGAGGTGTAGGATATGGAATATTTGAAAGCATTTCTAATCGGCGGTCTTTTTTGTGGAATCGGGCAGATTCTGATTGACCGTACAAAGCTCACACCCGCGCGAATTCTGACGGGATATGTCGTTCTCGGTGTTTTCCTCTCCGCAATCGGACTGTATGCTCCTC
>JAZTWZ010000104.1:0-6703 GCA_045636165.1 Eubacteriales bacterium | reverse complement strand
AGAGAATAGTGAAAAAGTAAAATCGACAAGTTTCGAAAGAAACTTGTCGATTTTGGCGGAGGGAGTGGGATTCGAACCCACGTGGGGTTGCCCCCAAACGGTTTTCAAGACCGCCTCGTTATGACCACTTCGATATCCCTCCGTGTATATATGGCCTCTCTCTTGAAAAGCCATATATGATTCTAACAAAAAACCAAGTAAATGTCAAGAAGTTTTTACTGAATATTTTCAACTTCCGGTGTGATTCCTTCAATATTAATCTGAGCATTCAGCGGAACGAGTGCAATATAGCTGTCTCCTGGGAAGACTTCAAGCTCTGCTCCGCTTCCGTCATAGAACTTGAGCGGTGCATCCTTTGCGCTTCTCTTCCAGGTAATCTCGCGCTTTTCACCGTTTACAAAGTAATAACCCGAACCGCTTCCGACAGACTCAAAGCGGAGTCTTCCGGCGGTATCGCCTGCGATGACATAAGAGTTCATACGGAGAATGAAAACATTTTTGAAAGCAAGCTGAGCGCCTGTTTCTGCGTCGATATGGCTTGTGCCGTACTGACCGATGCGATAAAGTCCGATAGACTCATCGTATGTATATGTTCCCGTTTTATACGAAGAAAATTTTGCGGAAATTTTTGTAGCATCCTTAACACCGTAAGACGGAATTGTTTCGGAGAAGTTGAACATCTTTCCGTATTTTGTGGAACGGGTCATACGGACGCCATCAGCAGAAAGCTTCTCAGCGAGACGGTCACCTGATGTAAAAACGCTGTGTTCATATCCGCTTGACTGAATGCGGCTCTTGTCGCGCCAGTACATAGCGTTGTTCTTTCCCTCAATCAGGTCGTAGGAATCAATGCTGTCGTTTGCGAGTCGGCTGTATGCCTCAGGGCTTGCGCCGATGTGAACATAAACCGCGTCGATGCTTTCTGCAAGGTCAATGTAAATAGGGCGTGAGGAGCGGACAGTTCCTATCTGACCGATATCGGAAATATCTTCAAAAACTGCAAGAAGTCTTGTTATTCCACCCTCGGCAAGAGCCTCAAAAACGATGCTTGCCTTTGAGATGCCGTACTGCGGAAGAGCTTTTTTGATGTTGTTTATCATAACGGCAACAGGACGGCGGTTTTCGTCCTCTTCGCTGTCAACAGGAAGACCTGTAAGTGCGCTCTTGTATTCGGGCTTCGGAGGTTCCTCAACGATTATCTCGTTATCTTCGGGCGGAACTTCCGTAGGTTTTTTGCCGCAGGAGCAGAGGAGAAGAGCTGCAACGAGAGTGAGGCAAACGAGAGAGAAAAATTTAGACTTCATAATTTTGCACCTTCTGTTTTTAGTATTTAAGCCAAAGGGAGTCGAACACCTTAAGGTTTAAAAATATAAATTTCGCGACCTGCTGCAGAAAATTCAGCGAATATACGCCGGTATTATCCACCGAATTTTCTTTGCATCTCATCGAAATTTATTGTTTTTAAACTCTGCGACCTTAAACGCAGGAAAATTTTATATAATTTATATGCGGAGGACGAAGGAAGGCTCGCGCCTTTCGAGGACGACAAATTTAAAGAATAAAAATTTAACAAGTTTAAGGCTTGAGGGGTTCGATTCCCTTTGGCTTAACTAAAGTATATCACAAAAATCAGATATAGTACAGCAAAATTATATACGACATTTTATGACAAGCAGAATTCCGCCACTGTTTTCTCCGTCTGTGACGGCGCCGAGCGTGCAGGGAAGAGCCGCGTCACGGATGCTGCAGATTGCGCTTGTGCATATAACGCCGTCGGAGCTTTCGGATGCAGAGCCTTTTATAGAACGGCCGTTTATAGAGAGATATGCGCGAGAGCCGCTTTCGGCAAAGAAAAGGAGATAAAGGCAGTACATACCGCTCTCAAGAACGGAAATTTTTGTAAAATCATCATCAAGCCATAATGGCGGAGGGTTTGAAACGAGGAGTGCGGAAGTGTATGAAGTATCTTCGGGGAAAATCAGCGCGGCGGCACCGTCGTTATTTGGAGAGTACATTATATTTCCTCCGATATATATGTTGGTTTATATTATTCTGAGGACAAAAAATGTGTGAAAAGGCACAGTCAGAAGACCGTGCCTTAAAGTTACCATATTATCGGAAGTTCTCCCGAAAGAATAAGCTCGCGGTTTGCGGCGTTGAAGTGGCCACAGCCGAAAAAGCCGTTATGCGCGGAGAGTGGGCTTGGATGAGCCGCCGTAAAAACCTTATGGTTTTTGTTTGTGATAAGAGCTTCTTTTTCTTTTGCGTTTCTGCCCCAGAGAAGAAAGACGATCATCTTTTCACGCTCGTTGAGCTTTCTTATGACGGCGTCGGTGAACTGTTCCCAGCCGCGACCTCTGTGAGAGTTGGCCTCGCCCTCGCGGACGGTGAGAGCCGCGTTGAGAAGAAGAACACCTTGTTCTGCCCAGCGCGTGAGGTTTCCCGATTCGGGGGGAGGGTTACCTGTCTCGTCGTATATTTCCTTATACATATTCCGGAGCGACGGGGGAATGGCAACACCGTCCTTTACCGAGAAGGCAAGACCGTGGGCCTGACCTTCGCCGTGATACGGGTCCTGGCCGAGGATAACGACCTTGACGCTCTCATACGGCGTCAGACGGAGCGCGGAGAAAATATCCTGCATCTCAGGGAAAATTCTATGTGTTTTATATTCTTCGCGCAGAAATTCACGGAGATTAAGATAATACTCCTTCTCAAACTCCTCTGCGAGAAGGTCGTTCCAGTCGTTTTTCAAATCTACCATTTCAAAAACACTCCTTATACAACAAAAACCGAAGCTGAAAACAGCTTCGGCGCGAACTTCACACAACGATAATTACTTATCCTGGGATAATCCGAACTTTTTGTTGAACCTATCTACACGGCCGCCTGTATCAACAAGCTTCTGCTTACCGGTATAGAACGGATGGCACTTTGAACAAATTTCAACCTTGATGTTTTCCTTTGTAGAGCCAGTCTCTATAACCTCGCCGCATGCACAGGTAATAGTTGTCTGCTTATAATCAGGATGGAGACCTGCCTTCATGAAATTCACCTCTTTCGGTACGCATTAAATAGCACAATAGATAATAACACATTCTAATACAAAAATCAAGTTATTTTTTAAATTTTTGCAAAAAAAGATAAAAAAGGGCTTATTGACAAGTAAAAGGCTTTTGAATATAATATTTACTGCGAGTAAGCTATACAGTCGCGTGCGCTATATGCCGAAAGGCGGCGCATGAGGAAAGTCCGAGCTCCGCAGGGCAAGGATAACGGGTAACGCCCGCCGAAGGCGACTTCAGGAAAAGTGCAACAGAGATATACCGCCACACTCAAACTCGTAAAAAACGGGGTCCCCGCAAAGCCTGCTTTGTGGGGTGAAAGGAGGAGCAGTGTCAAGAACGAGCTTTGCCGCTTGCGGTGAAGCGAGCCGATTGACACTTGCGACGACGTGGTAAGGGTGGAAACGTGAGGTAAGAGCTCACGGGTGAGCAGGGAACTGACTCATCCTGCAAACTCTATCCGGAGCAACACCGCATAGGAGGACTTAAGGCTGGCCCGGCTGTCCTCGGGTAGGTGGCTAAAGCGTCGTGGCAACACGCCGCGTAGATAGATGACTGTACACGACAGAACTCGGCTTACAGGCTTACTCACACCAACAAAAAGCACCTCATTCACTGATTTGTGAATGAGATGCTTTGTTATACTTAGTGGATCTGTGAGCCTTCTTCGACTGCGTCATCAACAAAGATGACCTTGCAGCCGCCATCAGGCATATCAGCCGCGAGAAGCATACCGTTGCTCTCAACGCCGCGGAGCTTTGCAGGCTTTAAGTTTGAAACAAGAATAATCTTCTTTCCGATGAGTTCTTCGGGCTTGTATTCCTTTGCGATGCCCGAAACAATCTGACGCTCTGCCTCACCTGTGTTAAGGATGAGCTTGAGAAGCTTATCGGCTTTGGGGACGGGCTCGCATGCTACAACCTTTGCAACGCGAAGGTCGATTTTGTCAAATTCATCATATACGATTTCGTCTTTATACGGTGCAACTTCCTTTTTCGGTGGTTCGTTTTCCGCTGCGAGTTCTTCGAGCTTCTTTGCTTCGTCGATTCTTGCAAAGAGAACCTCTGCCGTTCCGACAGCCTTTTCGCCGCATTCTGCAAAAGCGGAAAGATTTGCAATTTCGCACTTCTCTGCGCCAATCTGCGAGATAATCTTATCTGCAGTTTCAGGCATGAACGGATAGAGGAGAGTTCCTATAAAGCGGATGGACTCGAGAAGGTTGAAGAGAACGGTCTCGAGGCGGTCGCGCTTTGCCTCATCCTTAGCAAGAGCCCACGGCTCTGTTTCGTCGATGTATTTGTTGCTGCGGCGTGCGAGGGAGATGATTTCCTCAAGTGCGTCCGCAACGCGGTATTCGTCCATCTTCGCCTCGACATTTGCGCGAGCTGAAAGAGCGCAAGCCTTGAGGTCAGCATCGCAGTCAGCAGTGACACCCTTGTAAGCTACCTTGCCCCCGAAGTACTTATTCGCCATCGCAACTGTACGGTTGACGAGGTTTCCGAGAGTATTTGCAAGGTCAGCATTGAAACGAGCAATGATTGTTTCGTAGGTGATTGTTCCGTCCTGAGCAAACGGCATTTCGCGAAGGACATAGTAGCGGACAGCATCAACGCCAAAATGGCGGACGAGGTCGTCAGCATAGATAACATTGCCCTTTGATTTACTCATCTTATCGGTTCCGAAAAGGAGCCACGGATGACCGAAGACCTTCTTCGGAAGCGGCTCTCCGAGAGCCATGAGCATAATCGGCCAGTAAATCGTGTGGAAACGGAGAATGTCCTTACCGATGATATGGACATCTGCCGGCCAGTATTTGTTGTAGAGTTCACCTGAGCCGTCTGGAGAATATCCGAGAGCTGTGATGTAGTTTGAAAGGGCATCTATCCATACATAGATAACATGGTTGTCGTCAAATGTAACGGGAACACCCCACTTGAACGATGAGCGCGAAACGCAGAGGTCCTGAAGACCGGGCTTTAAGAAGTTGTTTACCATTTCACGCTTTCTGCTTTCAGGCTGGATGAAGTCGGGGTTTTCCTCAATGTGCTTCATAAGCGCATCCTGGTACTTGCTCATCTTGAAGAAGTAAGCTTCTTCGGTTGCCTGCTTTACGGGACGGCCACAGTCAGGGCAGACACCGTTCTCAACCTGGGTGTCCGGGAAGAAAGACCCACACGGAACACAGTACCAGCCTTTGTATTCGCCCTTGTAAATATCACCCTGGTCGTAGAGTTTTTTGAAAATCTTCTGAACAGCTTCGACATGGTAATCATCTGTTGTGCGGATGAACTTGTCGTAGCTTGAATTCATCAAATCCCAGATTTCGCGGATTTCGCCTGCGACACCGTCAACATACTGCTGCGGAGTAACGCCGGTTTCCTTTGCAATATCTTCAATTTTCTGCCCGTGCTCATCAGTTCCCGTAAGGAAGAACACATCATAACCCATAGAACGCTTGAATCTTGCGATAGCGTCGGTAAGAACAACCTCATAAGTGTTACCGATATGAGGCTTTCTTGATGTGTAAGCAATGGCAGTTGTAATATAAAACTTTTTCTGCTCCATTTTCTGTTCCTCTTTCTGATATGTCTGTAATATATAGAGTATAACATAAAAGGTGAGAATTTTGCAACCCTTATATAAAAATATGAAAAAGTCTTAAAAGTTACAAATATGTAGTTGAATTTGGAAAGGTTAAAAGATATACTATATAGTGTATAGATTTAACTTTTTATGAAAGTTGCAGGGATTTGAGTATGAAAAATCTGTTTGAAAGAATCAAGGCTTCAAAGGTTGCGATAACGTCAATTATCGCGGCAGGAGTTGTTGTGCTTCTGTTTCTCGCTTTGATTGTCTATACTTATGCATACGGAGATGTTTTTCCGGGGGTATCAGCCGGGGATATTTCGCTTTCGGGTAAGAGCGAGGCTGAGGCAGTAGAGGTGCTTCGTGCTGCTTGCTCGGATAAGTATAAGGATGCCGAAATTACGGTTGCGGTTGAGAACTTTGAGGATATTCAGGTATCTGCAAATGAACTCGGAGTAAGCTTCCCTGCTGAGGATATGGCGAAAAAGGCATATCTTATCGGTCGTGAGGGAAACTTCTTCGCACGAATCGGAACTACGCTCAAGGCTCTTTTTGCCGGAGAGGATATAGGCATTACTGTAAATACGGATGAAGACGCGATGGCAGACCTGCTCGCGACGGTTTCAAAATACGATGCAGAGCCTGTTGATGCGGCATATACGGTTGAGGAAGAGACTTTGATTCTCCATCCGCGCCGCGACGGAAAGAAAGTAAATACCGATGAGTTCAAGGAAAAACTTCTTTCGGCGTTTGCAAATGAAGATTATTCGGAGATAGTTCTTATCCGTGAGGTTGCGGAGAGCGTTGCTCTTGATATTGATAAGGTTTATTCCGAGGTTCATACCGAGGTTAAGGATGCATATCTCGAAAAAGGAGAAGACGGAAACAAAATCATCCCCCATGTCCTCGGCGTTGATTTTGACCTCGAAGCGGCTCGTGCTGCATACAACAAAACCCCCGATGAGGTTGTAAAAATTCCGCTTACGATAACTGAACCGAAGGTATATACAAAGCATCTTGAGGTTAACTTGTTCAAGTATTGCCTTGCAGAT
>JAZTWZ010000103.1:0-3038 GCA_045636165.1 Eubacteriales bacterium | reverse complement strand
TGCAAGCTTTATTTTTTTGTCGGGGTTATAGGTGTTTATCGCCTTGATAAGACCGATTGTCCCGATTGAGATAAGGTCTTCAATGCCGATGCCCGTGTTTTCAAATCTTCGCGCGATATACACGACGAGGCGGAGATTGTGCTCGGTAAGTGTTTTTCTTACATTGTCGGAATCTGTATCAAGACGCGACATCAGATATTCCTCTTCCTCGGAAGAAAGCGGCGGTGGGAGAGTGTCGCTTCCGCAGATATACATAACCGAAGCGGAAGAAATCAGCCCGAGCTTTTCAAGAAGTTTAAGAAAAGAAAGTTTTATATTCATAAGAGTTCTCCTTTATATTAAAGCGTTATAGCCACTGCCGTCGGAAACTGCGTTTTCGGATATGGCACAGACGGCGTTTTTTGAAATTTTATCATCTATGAAAACTGCATCGGGTACAAATGCAAGAAGCAGCGAAAAAGAAACACCGACCGTTTTATACGGAATGAGCCTGAATCGGTTCGGCTCGGACAGTTTATCAAGTGTGAGCGAAAAACCTTTTGTCCGATATTCGCGGAGTATTTCGGCGTCGTGCTCTGACAGAAGCGGCGAGAGCGTTTCCAAATCAGAAATGACGACCTCGGCATTTGTTACAGGATCGCGCAGTGAGTTTCCGGTGTCAACAAGGGCATCGAGCGAGACTTTTTTATCGTCGTTTTTGATTAGTACCTTGCAGATTTTTCTGTTTCCGTCACCTCTTCGAAGAAAAACGATATGGAGCAGAAGATATGCAAGTAGCGATGAGATGAGAAGAGTCGGGAGAGAAAGATGTATGTAATATATGCCGCCGCTTACCTGTGAGAAAGCATTGGGCGCGATAAAAGATGCAAGAAACGTGACACCTGCAAACGAGAGCGAGACGGCAAAAAAGGTGAGATATGCTTTGAAGATACGGTATCTCCCGAAAGCGACGAAGACCATTATAAGCGCGACTGAAAGCTTGATGGGGAAAAGAGAAAGAAAAGAAAGGTTGGGCAGAAACGAAAGAACGGCGTAAAGTGCGCCAAAGGACGCGGAAAGGATAAGTTTAGGTCGCGAAAACGGCAGCACTGCGATTTTTGCTGTCACGAATAAAATCAGATAGTTGATAATAAAGTTTATAATAAAAAGAATATCGGCATAAATAGTTTTTACCACACAAGCATCACCGCCTTAAAACAATTTTAATAGAAAGCGGGTGTAAAAAATGTCTAAAGGTGAGTGGAAAAACAATAAAATAAAAATTATCAGCATTGCTGTGGCTTTTGCCTGTGTCTTTGCTGTTGCCATGCTCTTTCTGAAAACAGGGGAGAGTAATGAGCCGTCCGCGCCGCCCCCGAATATGAAAATTGAGTATAAGAACGGGGACAAGATTACGCTCGAGGCTTCAGTAAGCCGTGACGAGCTTTTTGAAAAATTAACGAAAAAAGGTTTTAAGATTCCACCGCTTTTTTTGATTCTTCCTGATAGACTTGAGGTGTTTTGTGATGCGGAAATAAATGTATCTGATGAAAGTGCGAAACCGTCAATTTCCATTCTTACACTGAGCTTTAACGGACTTGAAGTTCCTCCGAAGCTTTTGTCGGAAATAGGAGAAATCAACCTTGATTTTAAGCGCTCTTTAGTCTATAATTAAAATAGGAAAGGGTGTTTTAAAATGGTTTCAGTAATAAAGAGCGGCGTCTATTACAAAGATGGCTGCCTGCTTTCAAGAAATGATGCAAGCGTGCTCGGGCTTGATGCTCCGAGTCAGGCAAAAAAGAAAACAATGGCTTATTCCATTCTCGAGGCTCATAACACCTCGGATAATATGGAAAAGCTTGAGATTAAGTTTGACGCGATGGCGTCACACGATATCACTTATGTCGGAATCATCCAGACAGCTCGTGCGTCGGGCCTTAAGGAATTTCCGCTTCCGTATGTTCTTACAAACTGCCATAACAGCCTCTGTGCTGTCGGCGGAACGATAAACGAGGATGACCACATCTTCGGTCTTTCAGCCGCTAAGAAGTACGGCGGTGAATTCGTTCCTGCACATCAGGCGGTTATTCATCAGTACATGCGTGAAAGATATGCAGGCTGCGGAAAGATGATTCTTGCATCCGACTCGCATACCCGTTACGGTGCGCTCGGCGCAATTTCAATTGGTGAGGGCGGACCTGAGCTTGCCCGTCAGCTCCTTTCAAAAACATATAACATAGCATATCCTGAGGTCGTCTGCGTCTATCTCGAAGGCGCTCCGCGCCCGGGTGTCGGTCCGCAGGATATTGCGATTGCGATAATCGGAGCAGTGTTCAAGGACGGTGCCGTCAAGAACAAGATTATGGAGTTTGTAGGTCCCGGCATTGCAAACCTCAGTATGGACTTCCGCCTCGGTATCGATGTTATGACGACGGAGACCTCATGTCTCTCGTCTGTCTGGGAGACGGACAAGACCGTCTGCGACTTCCTCACAACTCACGGCAGACCCGAAGATTACAAGCCGCTTCATCCCGAGACAGGCGCATATTACGATTCGGCTGTATGTGTTGACCTTTCAAAGGTTGAGCCGATGATTGCGCTTCCGTTCCATCCGTCAAACGCGTTCAAGATTTCTGACCTTAAGAAGAACCTCTCCGACATCCTTGCTCAGGTTGATGTTGATGCAAGAGAGATGCTCGGAATTGACGATAAGAAGGTTTCTCTTCTCAATAAGATTAAAAACGGAGAGCTTTATGTTGACCAGGGCTTTGTAGGCGGATGTTCCGGCGGTCTTTTCCAGAATATCCACCGTGTCCGCGATATATTGAAGGGTGCATCCACCGGTGATGACGGCTTCTGGCTCTCAGTTTACCCTGCAAGCTCGCCGATGTCTATGGAACTTATGCGCGACGGTACGCTTGCTGACCTTACGGCAGCCGGCGTCAGCATCCGTTCCTGCTTCTGCGGTCCGTGCTTCGGCGCAGGAGATGTTCCGGCAAACGGCGCGCTCTCAATTCGCCACGCAACACGAAACTTCCCGAACCGCGAAGGCTCAAAGC
>JAZTWZ010000102.1:0-2216 GCA_045636165.1 Eubacteriales bacterium | reverse complement strand
TCCGTAAACTTCGCAAACTGTCTGGTCTGCCTCAACGCAGATGTTCCAGCGCGGATTTGCTCGTGACTTTAAGTCCTTTGCGAAAGCATCAGCATCGCCAGATACCTCAAAAATCATGCCTGAGAAAGCGATTGAACCCATAGCAGGACCGAACTTCACGCACTTTGAAAAGCCCTTGACATCGCCGTCAAACTCAGCGAAGAAGCCTTCCTCCATCGGAGCTGTCATTCCAAAGAACTGGATGGACTTATCGGAAATGCAAGCATTTGCGATGTCCTCAATGCTCTTATCTTTGTTTGCGCGGAAGATAGAGAGCATAATGTCGCCTGTTGTGTTTCCTGCCGGAGTCTCAGCCGGTTTCTCCTCAGGAACTTCAGGAGTTACCTCGGGGGTTTCGACGGGCTTTTCTACCGGTTCAGCCGGCTTCTCTTCGGGTTTCACTTCCGGCTTAGCCTCAGGTTTTACCTCGGGCTTTGCTGCAGGCTTTTTGTTTTCAGTAGGCTTAACCTCGTCCTTTACTTCAGGAGTCGGGTCGGGAGTTTCCTCAGGAGTCTCGACTTCTGCTTCGGGAGTATCGTCATCAACCGGAGTTTCGATTTCGGGAGCTTCGTCTGCAATGAAATCTTCTTCGATTTCGACAGTGTTGTCTCTGCAAGCTACGAGAGCCGTGAGCATAAGTGCTACAAGAATGAGTGCTAAAATTCTTTTCATGTTAAGTATCTCCTTTTGCTTTTGTTTTATGTTTCTGTATGTTAGATAAATAAACATACAAAAAAGTTTTGAGGTGTAAGAAAAAATTTTAAAATAAAACCCCGCGAATGCGCGAGGTTTTATTAAACTCTGGCACCCTCTATGTGAATCGAACACATGACTAGCCCTTAGGAGGGGCTTGTTATATCCACTTAACTAAGAGGGCATATATGACGGATAAAAGAAATGTTTATAAGCTTTGAGTACGAGCCCCTCCTAAGGATAAGAGGGGTTGTTATTATGAGCGAAGCGAATAACAAGGTTCTCTCAGCCGTCAAAATCTTTGATTTTGGAAACGGCGTGAGGTTCTTATATCCACTTAACTAAGAGGGCATATTACCATATAATTTTAATATATGTAAGGGAAGATGTCAAGGAAAGAAAATTCGCAAAATTAACATTTAAATTTGTTGACACTTATAACGCAGAGTGGTATAATATATAAAAATAAATCTTTAAGTGCGATCCCGTGAGGTCGGCAAGATTTCTCATATCGGAACTTCAGCAGGGCGACCTGCGTCTGTTTTCGTGTATGCGTCTTGCCTTGAGGGGCAAGCTTTTTTTATATACAAAGGAGAAGTTATGTTTAATTTTTTTAAGAAAAAGACAGTACAAAACTACATAGCTAAAGAGTCAATCGCCTCCTGCATTAAGACAGCAAAGGCGAATCTTTCTGCTTTTTCTTCTAAATATGTCGTTTTTCCCGGCTTTTGTGATGTGCATGTGCATTTTCGCGAGCCGGGCTTTTCGTATAAGGAGACGGTCGCAACCGGATGCGCTTCGGCGGCGCGCGGCGGATACACCGCTGTATGCACGATGCCAAACCTCGACCCCGTCCCCGACAGCGTAGAGAACATAGAGCGCCAGCTTGAAATCATCCGCCGAGATGCTACGATAGATGTCATCCCTTACGGCTCGATAACGGTAGGGCAGAAGGGAGAGGAGATGTCCGACCTTCGCGGTATGGCGCCTCTCACCGTCGGCTTTTCCGATGACGGTCGAGGAGTTCAGAGCGATGATATGATGCGCGAAGCTATGATGAAGGCACGCGAGCTTGACCGCGTAATCGTAGCTCATTGCGAAGTGAACTCGCTTCTGAACGGCGGATATATCCACGACGGCGAGTATGCAAAGAGAAATGGTCACCGCGGAATATGCTCCGCGAGTGAGTACGAACAGATAGCACGCGATATAGAGCTTATCCGCGAGATAGGATGCCGATACCATGTCTGCCATATCTCGACTGCCGAGTCGGTAGAGCTTATCCGCAAGGCAAAGGCTGACGGGCTTGATATCACCTGCGAAACCGCGCCGCATTACCTCATTATGACGGACGAAGATTTAAAAGAAGACGGACGCTTCAAGATGAATCCGCCGATAAGAAGTGCGAGAGACCGAGCGGCACTCATTGAGGGCATCTGCGACGGAACGATAGATATGATAGCGACTGACCACGCGCCGCACTC
>JAZTWZ010000101.1:0-5070 GCA_045636165.1 Eubacteriales bacterium | reverse complement strand
CTTGTCAACTTCATCCTCAATCATCTGAAGCCGCATACAGCCAAATCCGAGCTTACCTTTAACTTTATCAAACATATTAAAACCTCCGATTTACCTTTTACCCGGTTTTTCTGTTTTTTAACACCCTCTCAAATCAATAGCAGAACACGGGGCGCGTTCTGAAAACTCAAGGATGTAACAATTTCCGCTGCCATTATGATTTTCTTCGTTAAAACTCAGGTTCATTATTTCCATTTCCAATGTACTGTACCCATCTACACTAACATCATATATTAGTAATCTCTGCAATTTTATTTTTAATATCAGTTTCACCTAAATTTGTCTCCACCAAAACCGCAACATATAAATCTGTATGATCTCCCGTTCCGGTGCTGTTTCCGCAACCGCTGACCACTTGCAAAACCGTGACTTCCGGCACTTCTGCAAGACTCTTTTCAACTTATTCCCTGTAAACAGAGAGGGCATAATCGTCAATCCGATACGGCAGGCAGAAAATAGTTGCAATAAGCGCAACTGCTACTATCCAAGAAGCACCTATAACGAGCGTTTATTTCATAGCGCATCTCCTTTTAAATACTCTTTCACAAGTATATTATACCATACAAAAAAAGAAAAGACAATTTCCCGAAACAGGAAATTGTCTTTTGAATCTTTTCTTAAGCGTCGTATTCCATACCGCACTTAATCGCCTTGAGGTTAACCTCGAGGAGGTTTGCGCGCTTTGCAGAAACGATTTTTCCGAGAGTCTGCTCAATGCTCTCTGTCTTTATCATTCCACTCTCAGCAATAAGCTTACCTGTGATAATCATATTTGCAAGAGTCGGAGCGGACATCTGCTGTGCAAGCTGAGTTGCAGGGATGTAGAACACCTTTACATCGTCTCTCTTTACCTTGCGCTCGATGAGAGTAGAGTCAACGAAAATCATTCCTCCCGGAACAACTGCATCCTCATACTTATCGAGTGACGGAAGGTTCATAGCAACGAGAATATCGGGGTTTGAAACGATCGGAGAACCGACCGGCTCATCTGAGAGGATAACGCTGCAGTTTGCTGTACCGCCGCGCATCTCAGGACCGTAAGACGGAAGCCAGCTGAGCTGTCTGCCCTCAAGGAGACCTGCATAAGCAAGGAACTTACCTGCGAAGAGGATACCCTGACCGCCAAAACCTGCTAAAAGCAACTGTGTAGTCATAATTATGCTTCCTCCTTTTCGGCGCTCTTGTCTTTATAAACTCCGAGCGGATAGTACGGAATCATCTTCTCTTCAACCCATTCAAGAGACTTTTCCGGAGTCATACCCCAGTTTGTCGGGCAGGTTGAAACAACCTCGATAAATGAGAAGCCCTTGCCGTTGACCTGGTTCTCGAATGCCTTGAGAATAGCCTTTTCAGCCTTCTTTACATTCTTTACATTGTTAACAGCAACGCGCTCGATATACTGCGGACCGTCGAGAGTTGCGAGCATCTCGGAAACTCTGATCGGGTAACCTGCTGTATTTACATCGCGTCCGTACGGAGAAGTCTGTGTGACCTGACCGGGGAGAGATGTCGGAGCCATCTGACCGCCTGTCATACCGTAAATTGCGTTGTTAACAAAAATGATTGTGATATTTTCGTTTCTTGCTGCAGAGTGAACTGTCTCTGCCATACCGATTGAAGCAAGGTCGCCGTCGCCCTGATATGTAAAGATGATGTTATCGGGCATTGCGCGTTTAAGACCTGTTGCAACAGCCGGAGCACGACCGTGAGCAGCCTCAACCATATCGCAAGCAAAGTAGTCGTATGCCATAACAGCGCATCCGACAGGAGCAACACCTACTGTTTTTCCCGTAATGTCGAGCTTATCAAGAGCATTTGCGACAAGACGGTGAATAATACCGTGGCAACAGCCCGGGCAGTAGTGAAGCTCAGCATTTGTAAGACTTTTCGGTTTTTCAAATACTACCATTATCGCATACCTCCGTTAGCTTTTCTGATTGCCTCGAGAACCTGCTCCGGAGTCGGAATCATACCGCCCGAACGGTTGCAGAGTTCTACCGGCTTCTTGCACTCGATAGCGAGTGAGACATCTTCGATCATCTGACCCATTGAAAGCTCAACGCTGATGAAGGACTTAACCTTCTCCGCTGCTTCTGCAAATGCTTTCTTCGGGAACGGCCATACGGTAATCGGACGAATCATACCGACCTTGATGCCTTCCTTGCGAGCTGCAACAACTGCATTCTTCGCAACGCGAGCTGCGATACCATAAGCCGCAACGCAGATTTCTGCATCGTCCATCATGAAGCTTTCGTGTCTTGCTTCATTCTCTTCGATGTACTTATATCTTTCATATCTCTCAAAGTTCTTTTCTTCAAGAATCTCAGGCTTAAGATAAAGAGAGTTTATGATATTATGCTCACGCTTATTTTCGGTACCTGTAACAGCCCACGGCTTCTCAACTACATTTACCTTCTCCTCAGGAAGCTCAACCGGCTCCATCATCTGGCCCATTGTACCATCGCAGAGAAGCATAGCCGGCATACGGTATTTATCTGCAAGGTCGAATGCTAAAGCTGTCATATCAGCCATTTCCTGAACTGATTCCGGAGTGAGAACGATGAGGCGATAGTCACCGTGACCGCCACCCTTTGTAGCCTGGAAATAGTCAGACTGTGACGGCTGAATTCCGCCGAGACCCGGACCGCCGCGCTGAACATTTACGATGAGCGCCGGAAGGTCAGCACCTGCGATATATGAGATACCCTCCTGCTTGAGCGAGATACCGGGGCTTGAGGATGAGGTCATAACACGGAAGCCTGCACCCGCTACACCGTAAACCATATTGATAGCAGAAACTTCGCTTTCTGCCTGGAGGAAGGTTCCTCCGATTTTCGGCATTCTCTTTGCCATATAAGCCGCGACCTCAGTCTGCGGAGTAATGGGATATCCGAAGTAATGGCGGCAGCCTGCACGGATAGCAGCTTCCGCGATTGCTTCATTTCCCTTCATCAATACTTTTTCTGCCATTTCTCACACACCTCACTTTTCTACTGTGATTACACAGTCAGGGCACATAGTTGCACAGAAAGCACAGCCGATGCACTTCTCCTGGTCGGTAATCTCCGCAGGAGAATGTCCCTTCTTATTGATTTTATCCTTTGAAAGAGCGATGATGCCCTTCGGACATGCACCTACGCAAAGACCGCAACCCTTGCAGATGTCCGACGCGAATGTTACTTTAGCCATAACAATCTCCTTCCTAAAATATTTTTTCCTGTAAGCTTAAACTGAAGAATTTATCTTCTCCTAATTTTTTAGCAAACTCTTCTTTTACGGTTGTTCCGATAAGCGGAAGTCCCGATATTTCTGAAAGCTCTTTGGCAAGAGACACCGTATCAGCTACAGCCTCTGCCGTTGTTTCCTCACCGATATTTGAGTTGTTTATAATAGCCGTGAATGGAATTTTGCACGCCGCTTCTATCTCGCGCATTATCTCAAGAGCCTCGTTCGGAGTTCTTGTCAGCGGACGGAAGAAGTTGACCACAAACACCATATCGTAATTATCTTCACCGAGTATCGCAGGAGCGTAACGACCGAGCGCAACAGCGCCTCTGTCATCACCGCCGACATCCATAATCACCTTCGTATCACGGCGCTGGAGAAGCCCCATAACCTCTGACGGAATCGCCGGGAGGTCAACACTCGTATTCGCAAACGGAAGCGCGACAACGCAAACACCTGCGCGCTCAAGCTCCTCTGTCGAGTCCTTTGTGCGGAAGTACGGGTTTACGATGTCGATATCCGCAATGCTGATATTCTCCCCTGCCTTACTTTTAGCAATGGCAAAGTTAACGGCTATATTCGTTTTTCCGCTGCCGTAGTGACCGCAGAAAAGCGTTACTCTTTTATTTAAAGCACAATTGACCAATTGAACTTATCCTCACATTCGCCCCACTGAATTCCTGTGATTGTATCGTAGAGCTTCTGGCTTACTTCACCGATTGTATTGTCGTTGATGAGCATTACATCGTCCTTATAACGGAGCTTTCCGACAGGAGAAATAACTGCTGCAGTACCTGTACCGAAGCACTCTTCGAGCTTTCCGGTCTTCTGAGCTGTGATAAGCTCTTCAACGCTTATCTTGCGCTCTTCAACCTCATAACCCCAGGACTTGCAAACCTCGATTACAGAGTTTCTTGTAATACCCGGAAGGATGCTACCGGAGAGCTCCGGAGTAACAATCTTACCGTCAATCTTGAAGAAGATATTCATAGCGCCGACTTCTTCGATGTACTTTCTCTCAACACCGTCAAGCCAGAGAACCTGAGAGAAACCTTCGTCGTGAGCCTTTACCTGCGCTGCAAGAGAAGCTGCATAGTTACCGCCTGTCTTTGCAAAACCCATACCGCCCTTTACAGCTCTTACATAGTCGTCCTCAATCCAGATACCAACCGGAGCAAGACCGCTTGCGTAGTATGCGCCACTTGGAGAGAGGATGATGATAAAGAGATATGTCTTTGACGGAGCAACGCCGAGGAATTCGTCTGTTGCGATGATGAACGGACGGATGTAGAGTGATGTACCCGGAGCTGTCGGAATCCAGTCTTCATCAACCTTTACAACTGCCTTACAAGCTTCGACAAAAAGCTCTTCCGGAAGTTCCGGAATGCAGAGACGCTTGTTTGTAGCGTTTGTACGCTTTGCGTTCATATCAGGTCTGAAAAGACGAGCCTTACCGTCTTTTCCCTTATATGCCTTAAGGCCTTCGAACATTTCCTGTCCGTAATGGAAAACCATTGCGGACGGTGCAAGAGAAAGGTTCTGGTACGGAACGATGCGAGCATCATGCCAGCCCTTCCCTTCTGTATAGTCCATAATAAACATGTGGTCCGTGAAGACTTTACCGAAACCGAGATTGTTCTGGTCCGGCTTTGCCTTCGGCGACGTTGTTTTTGTAATCGTAATATTCACACTACTCATCCTTTCCAAAATCTTATTTCTTAATTATACACCTATAAAACAGAAAAATCCAGTCTTTTTTCAAAAAAATTTATATAAAACTATATTTTGACAAAACGCGCAGAATCT
>JAZTWZ010000100.1:0-2705 GCA_045636165.1 Eubacteriales bacterium | reverse complement strand
ATATGAGGTTATGTAAATGAACATTTTTGACGTACTTACGCTCATAGGCGGACTTTGTTTATTCCTCTTTGGAATGAACCTTATGGGCGATGCGCTTGAAAGAAGCGCAGGCAGTAAACTTGAAATTATGATCGGTAAACTCACTACCGGCAAACTTGCAGGACTTCTTACAGGTCTTGGTGTTACCGCCGTTATTCAGAGTTCTTCAGCAACAACAGTTATGGTTGTTGGTTTTGTAAACTCAAAACTTATGACATTAAAGCAAGCAATCCACGTTATTATGGGTGCTAATATCGGTACTACCGTAACAGCTTGGATCTTGAGTCTTAGCGGTATTTCGGGAAGCAATATGTTCCTGAAACTTTTGAAGCCTTCTTCTTTCACTCCGATTCTTGCGCTCATCGGTATTGTGCTTTTTATGTTCACAAAGAGCAATAAAAAGAAAGATATCGGTATGGTTCTTCTTGGATTCGCAACTCTTATGTTTGGTATGGAAACTATGACCGGTGCCGTTTCGGGTCTTAGAGATGTTCCTGCTTTCCAAGAGTTGTTCCTTATGTTTAAGAATCCTATTTTGGGCGTTGTTGCAGGTGCGGTTCTTACCGCTATCATTCAGTCGAGTTCTGCATCAGTTGGTATTCTTCAAGCTCTTGCGGCTACCGGCGCAGTTTCTTACGGTGCGGCAATCCCGATTATTATGGGACAGAACATCGGTACTTGCGTAACCGCTATGATTTCTTCGGTTGGTACAACAAAGAATGCAAAGCGTGCCGCACTTGTACACTTGTCTTTTAATGTTATCGGAACAGCGGTCTGCTTAGGTGCGTTTGCTTTGGCAAAAGCTTTGTTCGCCCCCGTGTTACTTAACGAATCCGCTACCTTTGCTGGTATAGCAACAGCACACTCCATCTTTAATATTGTGTGCACATTGCTCCTTCTTCCGATGTCGGAACTTCTTGAAAAAATTGCATATAAGCTTATTCCCGATGCAAAAATGCCTGAAAAGGTATCTGAGCTTGATGACCGTCTTCTTGCTACTCCTGCGATTGCACTTGAATGTGCACATAACCTCACCTTTGATATGGCAAAGATTGCAACTGATGCATTGAGAAGTAGTATTGAATGCCTTGGAACTTATGATAAAGCTAAAGCCGAAGCAATTCGTGAAGCAGAAGATAAAACCGATCATCTTGAAGATGTAATTGGTAGCTACCTTGTAAAACACAGCACCAAACAGCTTAATGAAAATGAAGGTGCGATGGCATCTATGCTCCTTAAAGCAATCGGTGACTTTGAGCGTATTTCCGACCACGCTGTAAATATCCTTGAGTCTGCAGAAGAAATGCGAGAAAAAGGTATTTCGTTCTCGGAAGGTGCAAAGGCAGAACTTGATGCTCTCTGTGCGGCAACAAGCGAAATTGTAATCCTCTCTTATAACGCATTTGTAGAAAACAACGCAGACCATGCAAACCTTGTAGAGCCTCTTGAGCAGGTTATTGATAGAATGAAAGAACTTCTCCGCACTCGCCATATTGATCGTTTACGTGTAGGTGATTGCAGCATTGAGGTAGGTTTTGTATGGAGTGATCTAATTACCAATATGGAAAGAGTTTCCGATCACTGTTCTAATATTGCCGGTTGTGTTATGGATACAAAAGAGCAGAATATGAATATTCATGAATCCCTTAAAATGCTCAGAAGCGACAGCGAGTTCTACAGAGAGAAATACACCGAATATACCAAAAAGTATCTTTCTTTTGTATAAATACTATAATAAGAGGAACTAATAATCATATCGTCGCTTCCACGTGAGGCGGCGATTTTCTTTTACTCCGATTTTACACCGATTTGGTTACGGATTTTACAGCGTGACGGTAAAATGTAACCGTAGTCGAGAGAATCGACAAATAAATGCCAATAATAAATCAAAAGGAGATTTTGAAAATGAAAAAGATTATTAGTTTACTCACAGTAGCAGTTTTGCTCGTATGCGCACTTACCGGTTGTGGCGGTAACAAAGAAGCAGTGGCAACAGACGGCTCGACATCAATGAACAAGGTTATCGGTGCTTTGGGCGAAGCCTTTGAGGCAGACACCGGCATTACCGTAACCTACAACGCTACCGGCTCCGGCGCAGGCATTCAGGCAGTGCAGGGAGGCAGATGCGATATCGGCCTCTCAAGTCGTAACCTCAAGGACGAAGAAAAGGCAAATGGACTTGACGGAACTATCCTCGCTTATGACGGCATCTCCATTATCGTAAATCCTAACAACCCTGTTTCTGACCTCTCGGTAGAAACCATCGCTAAGATCTACACCGGTGAAATCAAGAACTGGAAGGAAGTTGGCGGCAACGATGCTGAAATCGTACTCATCGGTCGTGAAGCAGGTAGTGGTACAAGAGATGGTTTTGAATCCATTACCGATACCGAAGATAAGTGTCAGTATCGTCAGGAACTCACTTCTACCGGCGATGTAATCACAACTGTAGCAAGTAACCCCGGTGCCATCGGTTATGCTTCCCTCGCTTCTGTAAAGGATACCGTAAAGGCTCTTACCGTTGACGGTGTTGCACCGAGCGAGGAAACCATTAAGGACGGCAGCTATGTTGTACAGCGCCCCTTCGTTCTCGTAACCAAGAAGGATGCGAAGCTCACTGAAAGCGCTCAGAAGTTCTTCGACTACATTACTTCCGAAGCAGCAAA
>JAZTWZ010000099.1:0-10851 GCA_045636165.1 Eubacteriales bacterium | reverse complement strand
TGTTGACTGCATCTGTGTATGCTTAAAGAGCGAGTTGAGAACAACCTGCGGATTTGCGCTTCTTGAAAGCTCGATTACAACGCGCATACCCTCACGGCTTGATTCATCCTGGATATTCGTGATACCCTCTATTACCTTGTTCTTTACAAGCTCTGCAATATGCTCGATAAGACGAGCCTTGTTGACCATATACGGAAGCTCTGTCGCAACTATGCGGTAGCGACCGCTGTCAAACTCTTCGATTTCAGTCTTTGCGCGAACCTTGAGATGACCCTTACCCGTAGCGTAAGCAGCACGGATACCTGCCATACCCATAATAACGCCTGCGGTCGGGAAGTCAGGTCCTTTGATATGCTCCATAAGGTCAGCAAGCGTTGCTTCGGGGTTATCTATAACCTCAATTACAGCATCAATTACCTCAGCGAGGTTATGCGGCGGAATATTTGTAGTCATACCGACGGCGATACCGTTACTTCCGTTGACGAGAAGCGACGGAATGCGCGACGGGAGCACTGACGGCTCTTCGTGGTAACCGTCAAAGTTCGGTACGAAGTCAACCGTTTCCTTATCTATATCGGCAAGCATCTCCATTGCAATCTTCGAGAGACGCGCCTCTGTATAACGGTATGCAGCAGCAGGGTCGCCGTCAACCGAGCCGAAGTTACCCTGACCGTCAACCATCGGATAACGGAGAGAGAAAGACTGCGCCATACGGACCATAGCATCGTAAACGGAGCTGTCGCCGTGCGGATGGTATCTACCGAGCACATCGCCGACGGTGGTAGCAGATTTACGGTATGCATTGGTCGGGGTGAGACCGTCTTCATACATTGTATAGAGAATTCTCCTGTGAACGGGCTTTAAGCCGTCGCGCACATCGGGAAGCGCACGACCTACTATAACGGACATTGAATAATCAATATATGCCCGTTTCATCTCCTGGTTAAGCTCAACATCTATAATCTTTTCAATTTCAAGATGATTGAGCGGTTTGTCGTTTTTGTTTATCTTTGCCATTTATGATTTACCTCTCTCGCCTATATGTCAAGGTTTGTTACATAGCCTGCGTTTTGCTCAATGAACTCGCGGCGCGGTTCAACCTTCTCGCCCATAAGGAGCGTAAAGGTTTCGTCTGCAGCGATTGCATCCTCAAGCGTAACGCGTGCAAGGACTCGGTTTTCGGGATTCATCGTAGTTTCCCAGAGCTGTTCGGGGTTCATTTCACCAAGACCCTTGAATCGCTGGATCTTCGCATCCTCACCGACTTCAGCGATTGCAGCGGCAAGACCTGCGTCATGGTAAACATACTGTTCTTTCTTACCTTTATAGACCTTATAAAGCGGTGGCATTGCAAAATAGATATGCCCTGCTTCAACAAGCGGTCTCATAAATCGGAAGAAGAAGGTTAAAAGAAGCGTTCTGATATGTGCGCCGTCAACATCGGCATCCGACATAATGACAACCTTGTGGTAACGGAGCTTTTCAAGGTTACAATCGGCAAGAATTCCTGTGCCGAGAGCCGCGATAACGGGGGAGAGCTTATCGTTTCCGTAGATTTTGTCTGCTCTTGCCTTTTCGACATTGAGCATCTTTCCCCAGAGCGCGAGAATCGCCTGGAAGCGACGGTCGCGACCTTCCTTTGCAGAACCTGCTGCAGAGTCACCCTCAACGATGTAAAGTTCTGTAAGGCGCGGATCTTTTTCCTGACAGTCGGCAAGCTTACCCGGAAGCGAGAGGGAATCGAGCGGACCCTTTCTTCTCGCGTTTTCCTTAGCGCGGCGGGCAGCCTCACGGGCACGCGCTGCATCTATCGTCTTTCCGACAATCGCGCGTGCAACCTTCGGGTTTTCCTCGAAGAAGGTTGAGAGCTTGTCGTTTACCATATTCGTAACAAGCGTTCTGACAGCGGCGTTTCCGAGCTTTGTCTTCGTCTGACCCTCAAACTGCGCCTCGAGCACCTTAACCGAGATAATACAGGTAAGACCCTCGAGCATATCAGTACCCTCAAGCTTTTCGTCTTCCTTTATCATCTTGTTTTTTCTCGCGTAGTCGTTTATAACACGGGTGAGAGCTGCCTTGAAGCCTGTTTCGTGCATACCGCCCTCAGTGGTGTTGATGTTATTTGCAAAAGAGAGGATGTTTGCGTTATAACCGTCGTTATACTGCATAGCAACCTCAGCTATGTTATCGTCCTTTTCGCCCGAAACATAAATGACCTCGGGGTGAACGACTTCCTTTTTAATCTTAGCGTTTAAGAACTCTACGAATGAACGGATACCGCCCTCGTAGCAGAAATCGTCGCTTCTTCCTTCCTCGCCTTCGGGCTTTTCTCTCTTATCGGTGAGAACGATTCTTACACCTGCATTGAGGAACGCCTGCTGCTGGAGACGCTTGCGGAGAGTTTCATAGTCAAAAACTGTAGTATCAAAAATCTCGCGGTCGGGCTTGAAGGTAACCTTTGTTCCCGATTTTGTACCTTTTCCGATAACGGAAATCGGCTTTTCAACATCACCGCGACGGAACTTCATATAATGAATATTCTCGCCGTCGCATACCTCAACCTCGAGCCATTCCGAGAGAGCATTAACGACAGATGCACCAACACCGTGGAGACCTCCCGATACCTTGTATCCGCCGCCGCCGAACTTACCGCCGGCGTGGAGAACGGTAAATACAACCTCAAGCGCGCTCTTTCCCGTCGCGTGAGTACCCGTCGGGATGCCTCGACCGTCGTCGGCAACACTTATGATATCTCCCTCGCCGATTTCCACGGTAATGCATGAGCAGTGACCTGCAAGAGCCTCGTCGATAGAGTTGTCAACAATCTCATAAACAAGGTGATGAAGACCTGCCTCTGAGGTTGAACCGATATACATACCCGGGCGCTTTCTGACGGCTTCAAGCCCTTCAAGCACCTGAATATTACTTTCGTCATAGCTACCGTTAACGGAAGTATCGATATTTTCGATGTTTTCAAAATTCTCTGCCATAATAAAAAATACTCCTTCGGATTATTCTTCTTCTATAAGGTTTTCGCATCTCTTCTGGAGAGTCTGCGGTGAAATCTGCGAAATATAAACTCGCTCCTTGTTATCCTCACGGGTAACTATGAAAGAACGGGGAATATCGTCACATACATTGATTACATGGTTTGCTTTTTCTTTTTTTGAGAGGAAGCTTTTAGTTCTCTTCGACTGGGAGGTTATCTCAAGGTCAAACACTCCGATTATCGAGCTTTTTGAAATAAGCTTTCCTCTACCTATATGGAGGAACATAAAATTCTCCTCTCTATTTGTTCTTTTCGTCTATAATCTCGCCTTTTGCGACGGTAAAAATCTTACCGTGCAAAAGCTCATTAAACATCGCTCTGTCGCAACCCGTGATTACCGTCTGACCGCGGTTTATATCGTTTATGAGAAACGCGCGGCGGTTCGTATCAAGCTCACTCAGTACATCGTCCAGCAAAAGAATCGGAGCTTCGCCTCCGTCTTTTTCTAAAATCTCATGTTCTGCAACCTTGAGCGCAAGAACTACCGAGCGGATCTGACCCTGGGATGCAAAATCTCTCGCACTTTTACCGTTTATGCTTACCGAGAAATCGTCACGGTGAGCGCCGATAAGGCAGGAAAACGATGAAAGTTCAGCACTTTTTCTCGCCTTAAGATGCGAAAGAAGCTTCTTTTCGTTTTCAGGGTCGTCCGTTTTTTCTATTGAGCTTGCAGGAGCGTAGGTAAGAAGAAATTCTTCTCTTCCCGATGAAATTTCAAACCCGACGCGGCGTACAATCTCTGCGCTCTGACGGATGAATTCTCCGCGCTCGCGGACTATGTAAGCATAGGTTTCGGCAAGCTTTTCATTTAAGACATCGAGAAAATCGAGATATTTTTCTCTGTCCTCTTCCATCTTGAGAATTCTCTTCTTATTTTCAATTATCCTGTTATGCTCTGCAAGAGCCTTTATATATGACGGCCGCATCTGCGAAATCGCTATATTTAAAAATCTTCTGCGGAGTGCGGGACCGTCCTTTATAAGCTTTAAGTCATCGGGAGAAAAAACAACCGTTTTTATAAGACCTATGTGGTTTGACGGTCTTTTTTCCTCAATTCCGTTGACATATAGGCGACGAGATCCGTTTTTTATGCGAAGCTCTACTTCCATATTGCGCCCATAAGCCTCAAACTCTCCGGTTATCTTCGCTTCATTTTCACCAAGCATAACGGCATCAAAATCACGCGAAGAATGAAAGTTCTTAAGACACGAAAGATAGAAAATCGCCTCTAAAAGATTCGTTTTTCCCTGGGCGTTTTCTCCGAAAATTAGATTCTGCCCGTCTGAAAACGAAACCTCTGCGGTTTTATAGTTTCTGAAATTTTCAAGAAACAGCTTTTTTATTTTCATTTTTATTCAGCCTTGAGCCTTACGGGGAGGATGAGATGGAGATATTCTTCGCTCTCGGGCGGAGTAATAACAATCGGAGCAACATGAGTATTAAGCTCAAGCTCAACCTCGTCATTCGGACACGCACGGAGCGCATCGAGAAGATATTTATGGTTAAATCCGATTTCGAGATTATCGCCTGCATTGAGAAGTGCACATTCGTCCTTTGAAGAACCGATAGGCGTGCGGCAGCTTATATGAAGAGTTTTTTCTGTAAAGTTTAAGTGAACGGGGTTCTTTATTCTCTCGCTGATGAGAATTGAAACGCGCTCGATTGCCGAAATCAGGTCACGGCGGTTAACGAGGACCTTGAATGCCGAAGCCTTCGGAACAGCGTTCTTGTAATTAAGGAAATCACCGTCGAGAATACGGGATATAATCATGCAGCCTGAAAGATTAAAAATAATGTGCTTCTGACCGACGCAGATTGAAACCTTCGCATCTGACTCCTCGCAGAGCTTTTCAACTTCCTTGAGAGTTCCGCCCGGAACTACGAATGAGAATTTAACTTCTTCACTCTCGTTCTCGCAAGCTGCGCTTCTGTAAGAAAGGCGGAAGCCGTCAACGGAGCAGACAGTAACCTTATCGCCGTCAACATCAAAAAGTGAGCCTGTATGAACCGGCTTTGATTCGTCACCGCTTATGGCAAAAATCGTCTGCGAAATCATCTGCTTTAAGTCTCCCTGAGAAAGAGAGAGAAAAAACTTCTTCTCAATATTAGGAAGGGATGGGAAGTCCTTTGCTGACATACATACGACATCGTGGCGGACATTCTTACATACAACCGTTGCAAACATATTGTCATCAGTTGAGAATGTAACCGGCTCATCAGGAAGAAGACGGATGATGTCATTAAAAATCTTTGCGTTTACAACAATCTTTCCGGGCTCCTGAATTTCGGCAGGAACCGTAACTTTAATTCCCGTTGAGAGGTCGTAACCCGTGAGAGTAAGCTCAGATCCTGCATCAATAAGAAGACCTTCCATAACGGGAACTGCGCTCTTTGAAGCAACTGCCCACGAGGTTCTCGTAATGGCAGACATGAGAACAGATTTTTCGCATACAAATTTCATATCGATTTTCCTTTCTTTGCGAGGAATATTTTTATTAAAAAAAGAATATAATATATATTTAGTATTATTAGTATAGGCTGTGGAAACTGTGTAAAACCGTGTCAAAGTATTGGTTTTAAGCGAAAATTACATCACAAGACAATTGTTGATAAATTTTTCTCTTTCCACAGAAAATAAAACAAAAAAAGTTATCCAAACTCTATCCCTGTGGAATCAACAGGGAAACTGTTGATAAGTTATGCTTATCAGGGAGTAAGAACTGAGCTCTTAACATCCTGAATCTTTTCACGGAGAACTGCATCGTCTTTGAGCTGTTCTTCGAGAGAGTCGATAGCATATTTAACGGTAGAGTGGTCTTTATTGAAGACCTCGCCCATCTTCGGGAATGAGAGGTGAGTCATATCGCGTACCATATACATAGCGATTTTTCTCGGCTCAATCATCTTCTGTGAGCGATCCTTACCCGTAATGTCTTCAGGGTTTATTTCAAAGTATTTTGCAACAGCCTTGATAATGAACTCGGGTGTCGGGTTAATCCACGGATTTTCGGCAAATATATCGCGTATAGCGCGTTCTGCAGCCTGCATACCGTCAACATCCTCTAAAAGGTCACGGTAGGCGAGGAGCTTATGTACTGCGCCCTCAAGCTGACGGACATTAGCCGTAACATTATTTGCGATAAGCTCTTTCTGCTCGATTGTAAGAGAAAGACCGATGAGATTTGCCTTTAGGCTGATAATCGCCATTCTCGTTTCAAAATCAGGCGGTTCAATATCCGCAAGAAGACCCCACTCAAAGCGAGTGCGGAGTCTATCCTCAAGCTTTGCCATTTCCTTTGGCGGACGATCGGATGTAAGAACTATCTGCTTTTTAGATTCGTAAAGCGCGTTAAAGGTATGGAAAAATTCCTCCTGCGTGCTGTCTTTTCCTGCGATGAACTGGATATCGTCAACCAGAAGGATGTCGGTATTTCTGTATTTATCGCGGAAATCGTCAAGAGTGTGACGCTGGAGAGCCGAAATAAGCTCGTTCGTAAAATCTTCGCTCTTTACATAAGTAATTTTTGCGCCAGGGTTATTCTTCTTCACCGTTCCTGCAATCGCATAGAGAAGGTGAGTTTTTCCAAGACCGCTTTCGCCGTGGATAAGAAGCGGATTATAGGATGAGCCCGGGTTTGTCGCAACAGCCTTTGCGGCCGCGTGAGCAAACTTGTTTGAGTTACCTACGATGAACTTCTCAAAAGAATATTCATAATCAATAGGAGTTACCTTCATTGAAGGGTTCTTACCGTCTTCGTATTCGTCTCTGGTAAGAAGTTTAAATTCGATAGGTACGGAGAAGAGTTCAAAGAGAGCATTTTTAATCATTTCAGAGTAATTCTGAAGAATGATGCCCTTCTTGAATTCCGCCGTAGTGAGAAGGAGCAGAGAGTTATCGGAAAACTCTGCAGCTTCGATGTCGTCAAACCAGGTATTGAGCGTGGTCTGACTCATTTTGAGTTCTTCTCTCATAACACGCAGAACACTATTCCAGATGTCGCTTGCGTTGTTCATAGATGATTTTCCCCCACTTTATTATTATAGATTTATTATAGCAGAAACTGTGCAAAAAGTAAACACATTCTTACATATAATATATATATAGTATAGCACAAATTTAATTTCGTGCTTGACAACTTTTTGACAACTTTTTTGAGGGGGAAAAAGGTCGAAAAAAGAAGAAACCCCTGCGAAAAATCGCAGGGGTAAGGGAAGCGAATGTGAGTTTAGATTAAGTATTCGGCAAAACTTTTATTGCATATATTTGTTCATGGTGTCGTATTCATATGAATTGCCACTTATCTTGGTTACACTTCCAATTCCGTCCATCATACTGTCAGAGCCATCGTTAACGAACATAATTCCCCATTCATCATCAACAGCTCCGGCTGTGATAAAATAAACGATGCCATCGTCTTTATGCGCTCCTATGAACTTTATGCTTTTATCGTAACTCTCAAAGGGGATTTCGCATATTGGTTCATATTTGTTGTTATAAAGTATAATTTTACCGTCTTCTGCCTTGGCTGAATGAAATTCCAAGTCCTTGATAATTTCATTTATTTTTCTGAAATATCGCTCTTGTTCATTTACATTATCAATATTTATGTTTGTCCATGCGAATTGAAAAAGTAACACGGCAATTAAAGCACATAGAGGCAGATAAAAGATAACTTTTTTCATAAAGGTCACTCCATTAATTTAATATTTTATTTTATTACCATACAAATAGTAATAAAGTGGCAATTTGTTGTTCTTTTCATAATAATATCTTATTCCTGCCCATCGTGCGCTTCGATCCCATTCTTCGTCTAATCGTGCAGTACCGTTCATTTTAGATAACGAAGACAAAAGCGTTCCGCCTTGTGCAAGAGCACCACTGAAAAGCCCGGAGTACTTATGGGACTCCAAAAAGTAAGCCCAAACAAAATTTCCAGCTTCATTTTTGTTGTACAGAACACCATTTATAAGGTATAGTGTATTTTCATCAAGTTTCAACTTGAAATCCAGGTCTCCGTCAACAGACTGGGTAAGAACTCGTAAAATATGGGTAGGATTTTTGTTCGCTTCGTCAATTATATCCAGGAATTTTCCATTTAAAAAATTCTCGTCAATAGAATTCCAATCATAATAGTTTACAGTTTCCAAACTGTTTGCACGATAACGTTTACCGTCTTTTTCGGCATAATAATAATCTGATTTGGAAATTCCAATGGTGCCCTTGCTTTTTTCTGTGTAACTGTTGCCTTTTGAAGTATAAATATTATTATTAACCTCTTTTGAGAAAACTTTATCAATAAAACTTTCTTTAGTATTAGCAGAATACTGTGTTACAACAGGTTCTTTGTTAGGGTCTCCAATGGCGTGCTCAAATTCGTTTTTGGCGTTCAGATTTCGATTGATAGCAGGGGTTATCGTAGAAGAAGAATTGAGTCTTTGAGTTATTGGCTTCAATGCGCCATCAAATTGAGAGCCGCGAAAAGCATTCTGCAAGTCATTCGATACACGGTCGGTATCGTAGGGAAGCTGTGGACTTAATATGCCGGTTGTTTTTTTAAACAAATCGGGCGTCATTTTGTTTTCTTCGGTTGATATTCCGTTAAACCCTTCAAGAAACGGGTCGGTTTGCGAAGAGAGCATACCTTGAGAAGACCAGCTTTGATTATCGGGTTTAACACGAATTTTTTCAAGCCTTTCTTTTCGTTCTTTTTCTCCGAACGGGTCATTAAATCCCTCTAAGAAATCATCCTTCTCAAAATTTTTGCCTTTTCCGAAATCGTAATAGAAGCCTCGGTCATTGTTTTTAAATAGTGGATTTTTAATTATCCAATTGTTATTTGAATTTTTAATAATCATTGTTTTTACCTTTCAATTATAATTTATTTGTATTGCTTTTGCAATACAAACAGGATACTTTGCGCAAACGGAGCTTTGGTTATGAATGCGCACAAATTCATAACAGTTCACCCCAAAAGCATCAGTATCATAAATTATAGCACAAATTTAATTTTGTGATTGACAACTTTTACAAATGGACAAGAAAGCTTTCTATACCATATTTAGTGCATATTTTCAAATGGGAACACAACTTTTCGCAAACATAAAAAAAGGTGTTGACATCTTGCCCCTGTTTATTTTATAATGTTTAATGACACTGTATCGAAAAGTGTGCTAAACAAAGCTTTTCAGTATAAAGTAATGGAGGTGCAAAATAATGGTTCGTACTTATCAGCCGAAGAAGCTTCATCGCTCAAAGGTTCACGGTTTCCGCAAGAGAATGGCTACCCGCAATGGTCGCAAGGTTCTTTCAGCTCGCCGTGCAAAGGGTAGAGCAAGGCTTACTCACTAAGTCAGGAGAAAACGGTGCGGAAGCAGCATAAATAGCGGCGATGCCGCACCCAAAAAGATTTAGCCCATGTAGCCTTCGGATTTATCCGTTTCGGGCTTTTTCTTTTTATTTGGAGAAATTTTTATGAAAAACACGGTGTCTATCAAAAAAAACAGGGATTTTCGTTTTTTGTACCGCAAAGGAAAGAACGCGGTAACTCCCGTTCTTGCGATGTATGCAAGAAAAAATAAAAATGCCTCAAACCGTATCGGTATTACGGTCAGCACAAAGGTCGGAAAGGCAGTTGTGCGAAATCGCGTGCGCCGTCGCATCCGCGAGGCGTATCGGAGAAACGAATTGCGATTTAGAACGGGCTTTGACATTATAATTGTCGCACGAGTCCGCGCGAGTGAAGTTGCATATTCGGATATAGAGAAGAATCTGCTCAAATTAGCAGGAAGTTTAGGTATTCTTTCGGAGGAGCAGAAATGAAGAGTCTTCTCATTTTAATCGTGAAGTTTTATCGCCGGTTTATCTCACCCTACAAAGCTCCGTGCTGCAGGTTTTATCCTACCTGCTCGCAGTATGCCTTGGAGGCGCTTGAGAAATACGGCGCGATAAAGGGCGGATACCTTGCCGTAAGGCGACTACTCCGGTGTCACCCGTTTTCGAAAAAAAGCGGATACGATCCCGTTCCTTGAAAAAATAAAAGAAGGTGAAAAATATGGGTTTCTTGTCAGACATTTTTGGAGTTCTCCTCAAATGGTGCTACAACCTCATAAATAACTATGGCGTTGCCATTATTTTGTTTACCATTCTTTCAAAGTTCATTATTCTTCCGTTCCAGATGAAGAGCAAGAAGAGTATGCTTGAGATGAACAGGCTTCAGCCGCAGCTCAAGGAGCTTGAAAGAAGATACAAAAACGACAAAGAAAAGTATTCCATAGAGGTTTCAAAGCTCTATAAGAAGGAAGGAGTTTCAATGTTCGGCGGATGTCTTCCGCTTCTCATTACGCTTCCTATTATGATAGGTCTTTACTCCGTCGTCCGTCAGCCGCTTACTCACATCTTCGGCATAACTCCCGACCAGATTGCGAAGATGGCAGAAGTACTTAAGGCTTCCGGCGTTACGGCAGGAATCACGGGCGCTGCTGCAAAGAGCGCATATATGCTTGAAATGGGCGTTGCGTCTTATGTAAAGGACTACGGTAATCTCTTTACTGAGATTGCGCCGGTATTAAACGGTGTAAGCTTTGATTTCTTCGGAATTGACCTTTCGGCGATTCCGAACTTTAAGTACATCACACCGCTCTGGATAATTCCGATTCTTTCTGGTGTTACATCCTGGTTCTCAGGCTGGCTTATGCGACGCTTCCAGGGTGCACCGATGAACGAGCAGACAAAGCAGACAAACGGACTTATGAATGTTATGATGCCTGCGATGTCGGTATATATCGCATTTGTCGTTCCTGCA
>JAZTWZ010000098.1:0-2797 GCA_045636165.1 Eubacteriales bacterium | reverse complement strand
CGTTTGCGTGGTCGGAATGCGCATGCGTAAGAATAAGCGCGTCTATATCAGGAATTCTGCGTTTCAAGAGATGCGATATCGCAATATTATCTGCATCCTTGTCACCACCGCAGTCAATAACCACACACTCATCCCCAAGGGTTGCTACTATACACTGCCCCTGCCCTACATCGAGAACATCAAAGCGGATACCTTCCCTTTCCTCTTGCGGAAACAGAAAATTTGCCACAGGAAAGGAGACTACCGCAACAAGAACGATAAGGGCGACAAAACCTCTCCGCACCTTTTTCCTTCCTGCAAGAATCGCAAATACCGCCACAAGGCAGAAGAAGCATACAGCAAGAATCGTAATCGCATCTCCCGTAAAGACTTCGGCAAACGGGATTTTTGAAATTATTTTTATTGTACTAATCACAAGCTCTGCAAGATGATTCAAAAGAAACGCAACACCTTTCGCAACTGTAAATGAAATAAAAGAAAGCCCAACAGTAATTACCGAACCGGTAAAGATAACCATAACAGCAAAACCTAACAAGACATTTGAAAGCGGCGATATAAACGAAAACGAGTTGAATTCATACGCTGTAATCGGTACGGTAAATAAAACCGCCGATACTGTCACTGAAAGGGTTGCTGATAAGGAGTTTATTATCTTTCTTGCCCATACAGGGAAATCTTTTTCCTTTATGCACAATTTTGAGAAAATCTTCGGATGCAGAAGAATGATTCCAAGTGTTGCTGAAAACGATAGAAGAAAGCCTACATCCGTCACGCAATACAGGTTTATCAGAACAAGAACAAATGCCGCAAACGAAAGTGCGGTCAACGAGTCATATTCCCGTTTCCGTACACCTGCCAGAACAACAAGCGTCTGCATTATTACTGCACGAAGCGCAGATTGCGGAGCACCTACCATTATAGCAAAACAGAACATAACGGGAATTGCCGCAAGCTTTATGTATTTATTCTTCGTAAAGAATATTAGAAAGCCCATAAGAAAAGAAACATGAAGCCCAGATACAGATACGATATGTGAAAGACCTGAGCGTCGGAGATCTTCCTTGAAATCACTTCCGAGAGCTAATGTATCCCCAAGAATTAGCGACTTTATAAAAGCCGCACTCTCGCCGTCAAATAGAAGGGTTATCTTTTCCTTGACACTCGCCGCCAGATACTGTGGCAAGTACATAAGCTTTGCATTCTCTTCACTGCCAAGAAGCTCGGCAGAGCTTGCGTACGCCCGTGCATCTATATGGCGTGATTTGTAATAAGTCTTCTGGGCAAAGAATTCAGTATCCTCATATTCGTAAATCTTAAGAGTCAGTTTCAACACATCTCCCGGAGAGACTTTCTTCTCATCATTCGAGAGATAAACCATAAGCCTCAACGGTTTTCCGTTATGCTCGGTATTTGCGCGAAACGAGACCGAACCGTTTTCAGTTCTCTCCGAAAATGAAGTAACCGTAGCAGAAAGCGAGACCTCTTTACCAAGAAGGCTTTTGTCTATCGTATCATTTGCAAAATACAGACTCTGCCAGGTTATCGAAACTGCAATACCAAGAACAACAAGCGCCGCTGTCCTACGAGCACCAAGTGCCATAAGCGAAACCACAGAAGCTGCGGCAAACGCAAAAATCAAAACCGTGACACCGAGGAAACTCTCAGAGACAGCAGTGATAAGCGAAGCGGCTACGAAAGAAACACAAAACCAGAATAAATATCTATTTCTCAAAATTTAATGGCACCTCAAAAAACATAGGTGACAAACCGCAAGCGCAGTCTGTCACCCAAAGTTTTACTATTTCAGTTAGATTTTGTCGTTACTGCCGAGAACATTAACGATCTTGTGCTTTACAAGCTCCTTAATGTTTGCTCTTGCCGGTGACAAATACTGACGCGGGTCGAAATGATCCGGATGCTCAGCAAAGTACTTGCGGACAGTACCGGTCATTGCAAGACGAAGGTCAGAGTCGATGTTGATCTTACATACAGCCATAGAAGCAGCCTGACGGAGCATTGCTTCCGGAACGCCCTGTGCACCCGGCATGTTACCGCCGTTAGCATTGATCATCTCAACATATTCCGGGATAACGGAAGATGCACCGTGGAGAACGATCGGGAAGTTCGGGAGACGCTTTGAAACTTCTTCAAGGATGTCAAAGCGGAGTCTCGGCTCGCCCTTGAACTTGAATGCACCGTGGCTTGTACCAATCGCGATAGCGAGAGAGTCAACGCCTGTGCGTGTAACGAACTCTTCAACCTCAGCCGGGTTTGTGAACTGAGCGTCTTCATCTGAAACATTAACATCATCTTCGATGCCAGCGAGCTTACCAAGCTCACCTTCAACTACAACACCGCGAGCATGAGCATACTCAACAACCTTCTTTGTGAGCTCAATGTTTTCCTCGAAGGAATACTTTGAACCGTCGATCATAACGGAAGTGAAACCGCCGTCGATGCATGACTTACAGATATCAAAGCTGTCGCCGTGGTCAAGGTGAACGCAGATCGGAAGGTCTGTATCCTCGATAGCAGCTTCGATGAGCTTCATAAGGTATACATGCTTAGCATACTTTCTAGCACCTGCGGAAACCTGAAGAATAAGCGGAGAATTAACCTCTTTTGCAGCCTCGGTAATTCCCTGAACGATTTCCATGTTGTTTACATTGAAAGCGCCGATAGCATAGCCGCCTTCATATGCTTTTTTGAACATTTCTGTTGAAGTAACAAGTGGCATAATTACATCTCCTTAAAACTTTTACTTATGTTAGTTTACCACATTTTCAAATAAAATCAA
>JAZTWZ010000097.1:0-5326 GCA_045636165.1 Eubacteriales bacterium | reverse complement strand
CCTTACACAATCCGGCAACGAACTCTTATATTATAATAGAGTGTTCGCAAAATGTCAAGAAAAATTTAGAAAATTTTTCTAAATTTATTATGCGCAATTTTTATGAAAATATTTATATTTCAAATAAATTTCAAAATACATACAGAAACCGGATGCAGTAAGACTTTTTTCGACCTTTTTATTACTTTTCCACCAGAAATCAAAATGTCAAATTCCTTTTTGAATTTAAAAATCTTGCTCTTCACTCCCCTGTTTACAATGGCGACCAACTCTCCTCTCGCGAGAACAATTACATCGCGTGCAGCATATCTGACCTCGAGTACTGTATTACCGTGCAAAGGTCGCTCAGAAGCCTTTATTTTGCCGAGATTTCTGTAAAATTGAAGCACGGTGACATCCATATCGTCCCAAGTAAAAAAACGCCTGTTAAACGGGTCTTCAAAGCCTTCCATCCCGATCTCATCTCCGTAATATATGCATGGAGACCCGGGGAACATATATTGCAAAACCGCAGCGAGATATAATCTGCGCTTGCCAATCTCCTTTTCCCCTTCTGAAAGAACATAACTTGAGCGGTATTCTTTTGAAGTATGACACAAACTTCCGACGGAAAGCTCATTTATTACTCTTACGGTATCGTGTGTTCCAAGTATATTCATAAGCCCCCGAAGCGATTCCGACGGATAATTTTCAAGAAGAGTCTCAATAGCGTCAGAGAAACCTTTTGCGTCAATACGCGAGCCCAGAAAATCTAAAATTGCATTTTTGAGCGGATAATTCATTACTCCGTCAAGAACACCTTCTGTAAAGTATTTTTTATTTCTACCGTAAGCTTTCTTTGTTGATGCATCCTCCCAGACCTCACCAATCACAAGAGCTTGAGAGTTTTCGCACCTTGCCCTTTCTTTAAGTTTTGATATAAACTCATCAGGCAATTCATCAGCTACATCAAGCCGCCACCCCGACACTCCCAGATTCATCCAGTGCGAAATTACTGAAAACTTTTCTCCCGTTATGAACTGGAGATACGATTCATTGAGTTCATTTACCTGAGGCAAGGTGTCAATTCCCCACCACGAAGCATAATTATTATTTTCATCAATATCATACCACTCACGGTAAAGGGAGTTTTTATCCCTATATGCGCCCGTATTTTCTCCATATCGACCTTCTCTGTTAAAGTAGATACTGTCAGAGCCCGTATGACTGAAAACACCGTCAAGAATTACCCTGATTCCCCTTTTAGCAGCTTCATTACAAAGCTCTTTGAGTTTTCCCTCATTTCCGAAAGATTCATCAATCTTTTTATAATCTGCCGTGTTATATTTATGATTCGACCACGCCTCAAAAACAGGACTTAAATATATCGTTTTTACCGAAAGACTCTCAATATACGGCAGTTTCTCAATAATACCTGCAAAATCTCCTCCGTATATATCCCGGTTTTCTACAATGCCTTTTTCATTCGGAAGAAATAACGGAGTATCTTTTGTATCTCTATGAAGATAGAAATACTCATCGTTTTCAAGCTTCGGGGAATCTTTTCCTCTGAAGAAACGGTCAACGAAGATGTGGTATGTTACACCTTCAGAAAACCACTCCGGAGTCCTGTACTCAGCCGAGTAAACCGTTATCTGGAATTTCGGAATATCAAAATTTTTTTCAATTATTCTGTTTTTTCCATAATAAAACTTTTTACCGTCAAAGGTTTCTATCTCAAAATAATACCAGATAATATCAGGAGAAGTAAATTTATCAATACATACCTCGAGAATGTCATATTCTCTTTCTTTTGATACCCAATCAAGCGTTACGGTTAGCTCTTCCCTTTTATATTCACAATAAAAAACCGCCTTAACCGTTTTTACTTCACTTGATAATGCATATACGAAGAAGAAAACTTTCTCGCCACATTTTATCGCCCCAAAAGGCTTTTTGAATTTTTCTTCTCTCGGCTCAAAAAGAAATATTTCTTTCATTGCGCTCTCCCAAAACCTACCCAATATTATTGATTTTCTCGAGATGCCAGATATTTTCTGCATATTCACTTATGCTTCTGTCAGCAGAAAAACATCCTGAATTTGCAATATTTATAAGCGATTTTCGCGCAAACAATTCATGGTTTTTATACTCACCGTAAATCTTTTCGTGAGCCTTGCAATATGAATCAAAGTCTGCAAGCAACATATACTGGTCGTTAAACAAAAGAGAATTGACAATCTCAGGGAAAGACGCGCGCAAAACGCCTTTTCCTATTCCGTCGCGAATATTATCAAGAACGCGTCTGAGTCTTTCATCCTTCTGATAATATTCCATAGGTGAATATGCGCCTGAAGCCGAAAGTGTCTCAACCTCTTCTGCTTTCATACCGAAGATGTAGATGTTTTCGTTCCCTACCACATCGCAAATTTCAACATTTGCCCCGTCAAGAGTTCCGATTGTGAGTGCACCGCTCAGCATAAACTTCATATTTCCGGTTCCTGACGCCTCTTTTCCCGCAATGGATATCTGTTCGGAAACTTCAGCCGCAGGAATCATTTTTTCTGCCATAGAAACATTATAATCTTCAACAAAGACCACCTTTAATTTGTCGGCCGTTTGAGGGTTAAAATTTATCTCGGATGCGACTGAATTTATAAGCCTGATTATATTCTTTGCCATTGCATATCCGGCCGCTGCCTTTGCGCCGAAAAAGTAAGTTTTCGGTGTAAAATCTAGGTTCTTGTTGTCACAAAGTATATGATATTCATAGATTATATGAAGCACATTGAGAAGCTGTCTCTTGTATTCATGCAAGCGCTTTGACTGCACATCAAAAATCGAATCGGGGTTTATGCAAATATCAGAATTGAGATATTTTATAAACCGGTTTTTATTATTGTATTTGACATCAAGCAGACGCCCTAAAACTTCTTTATCATCTTTATATTGAAGAAGCTTTTTAAGCTCATTTGCATCGCTCATAAAGCCTTCTCCGATAAGTTCTGTTATGAGCTTTGTAAGCTCGGGGTTTGCCTGACAGAGCCAGCGTCTATGAGCAATGCCGTTGGTTACATTTGTAAACTTATTCGGAAACATAAAGTTATAGTCAGAAAAGACCTTTTCCTTTAATATATTGCTGTGAAGAGCTGAAACACCGTTAACGGAATAGCAAGATGCAATACAGAGATTCGCCATTCTCACTTCGTCATTTGCAATGATTGCAAGGCGTCCGATTTTTTCGTGGTCGTCAAAAAATACATTGTGCAAATCATCGCAGAATCTTCGATTTATTTCCTCAACAATCATATATATTCTCGGGAGCAGGCGTTTGAACATCGGAACGGTCCACCGCTCAAGCGCTTCTGCCATTATCGTATGGTTTGTATATGCCATACAGTTCGAAACAATCTCCCAACTCTCATCCCATGTGTAATCTTCTTCATCAATGAGAATTCGCATAAGCTCAGGAATTGCAAGAGTCGGGTGTGTATCGTTGATATGAATTACCGCTTTTTCGGCGAAATTCTTCATTGTTCCGTATTGTGCCTTGTGCTTTTTTACGATACTTGAAATGGTCGCAGAAACGAAGAAATACTGCTGTTTGAGTCTGAGTGATTTTCCTTCAGCGTGATTATCCTCAGGATACAGAACCTTGGAGATAACCTCGCTCATTGCCTTTTCTTCCATTGATTTTGCATACTCTCCCCTTGAGAAAAGGTTCATATCAATCGATTTTGTTGAGCGCGCGCTCCAGAGCCTTAATGTATTTACCGTATCTCCCGGATACGCGGAGATTAACATATCGTTAGGAACCGCAAGAACCGTATAATAGTCACGGTGAGAAAACTTGAGTTTTCCGTTTTCCATATACGAATCTACGGTACCCTCAAAACGGACCTCACAAGTTTCTTCTATGCGAGGAACGGTCCACACGCTTCCCGTTTCAAGCCAGTTATCGGGAAGTTCCACTTGCGCGCCGTCTATAATTTTCTGCTTAAATATGCCGTATTCATACAAGATTGAAAATCCCATACCCGGATACCCGAGAGCTGTCAAAGCATCGAGATAACACGCTGCAAGTCTTCCTAAACCTCCGTTACCGAGACCTGCATCACGCTCGACCTTTAAAACCTCATCAAGCGAAATTCCAAGCTTTGAGAAAGTCTTATCAAAAATTTCGGAAAGCCCTAAATTGCATATATTGTTATTGAGTGTTTTACCTATCAGAAACTCCATCGAAAGATAATATACCTGTCGCATTTCACCGTTTTTAGTTGTCTCTTTCGTTTCTGACCATTTCTCCATAAGCAAATCTCTTATAACAAATGAAGAAGCAGCATAAATCTGCTCGACGGTCGCATCTTTGATCTCTTTTCCGAAATGCCCTGAAAGCTTTGCTTTTATAAGAGTTTCAAGCTTTTTTTCAGTTATGCGTATCCCCATAAATATACCTCTTATTTCGTTCAGATTTCTAAAAAACAAGCTCGGAATAGATTTCTTTATATTCCTCTGCCGAGTTTCTCCACGAAAAGTCTGTGTTCATACCGTTTTCAACAAGCTTTTCCCAACGGAGTTCGTCCCTGTAAAGTTCACAAGCTTCACGCACCACATCTAACATTTCGTGTGCATTATAGTTTTTAAAAGAGAACCCGTTACCCTCACCCGTAAATTTGTTATACGGTGTTATGCTGTCACGAAGTCCGCCGGTCTCACGAACTATCGGTATTGTTCCGTACTTTAGCGCAATCATCTGAGCGAGACCGCAAGGTTCGCTTTTTGACGGCATGAGGAACATATCAGCACCGCCATAAACCTTGTGTGCAAGCTCGTTGTTGAATGCTATGTTAACAGATAGCTTATACGGATATTGCCACTGTTTATCCCTGAAGAACTGCTCATATTTCCATTCCCCCGTTCCGACAATTACAAGCTGGATATCCTCCGAGAGAAGCTCGTCAATTATCCCTGCAACAAGGTCGAGGCCCTTATGCGAAACAAGCCGCGTAACCATACCGATAAGAGGTGTTCTCTCGTTTTTTGGCAAGTTCAGGAGGCTTTGAAGTTCTTCCTTATTTTTTGCTTTTCCCGACATATCGTTCTTTGAAAAATTACAGAAGATCTTTTTATCAGTTTGAGGATCATATAGTTTTTCATCAATTCCGTTTAAAATTCCTCGAACCTTACCAGCTTCCCACCGGAGCACCTCATCAAGCCCGTGACCGTACTCGTGAGTTTTTATCTCTTCGGCGTATGTCGGACTTACGGTTGTTACTCTGTCGGAACATATAAGCGCCGCTTTCATAAGATTTACATTCCCGTCGTATTCAAGAAAACCGTTTTCAAA
>JAZTWZ010000096.1:0-14509 GCA_045636165.1 Eubacteriales bacterium | reverse complement strand
CATTCCACCACGCCCGCGCATATTAAACTACATAGTTCGTCTGCCCTCTAAGGCGCGAATAAGTGTCATTTCGTCTGCAAACTCAAGGTGACCGCCGACAGGGATGCCGTACGCAAGTCGGGTTGTCTGAATTCCGAACGGGGAGAGAAGACGGGAGATATACATCGCCGTAGCTTCGCCCTCGGTATCGGGGTTTGTCGCAAGTATTACCTCGCGGATACCGCCTTTTGAAACGCGCGTTACAAGCTCTTTTATTCTTACATCATCGGGACCGATACCGTTCATCGGGGAGATGCAACCGTGAAGAACATGGTAAAGACCGTTGTATTCACGGGTTTTTTCGATAGCCGCAACATCCTTCGGGTCGGAAACCACGCAGATAACCTCGCGGTCACGGGCTTCGTCCTCGCATATAGAGCAGATTTCAGAATCGGTCATATTCTGGCAAACAGAGCAAAACTTAACTTTTTTCTTCGCTTCGATTATCGCGTTTGCAAAGCCCTCAGCTTCAGCCTCAGGAAGCGAGAGAACGAAGAAAGCAAGCCTCTGCGCCGTTTTCCTGCCGATTCCGGGAAGCTTCTGGAATTGCTCTATTAAGTTTTCTACAGGTGCTGTAAAAAAACGCATTGTGAGAAGCCTCCGCAATTAAAACTTTTTATTAGAACATACCGGGGATGTTCATTCCGCCGGTGATTTTTTTCATGCTTTCGCCTGCAGCAGTCTCTGCCTGATTCATAGCTTCGCTGATCGCAGCAACGATGAGATCCTCAAGCATCTCGACATCGTCCGGGTCAACAGCCTCGGGAGCAATTTTGATTGAAGTAACTCTGTTCTTGCCACTGACAGTAGCTTCAACTACACCGCCGCCTGCAGATGCTGTATAAGTCTTTTCTTCAAGCTCCTGCTGCATACGCATCATATCCTGCTGCATCTTCTGAGCCTGCTTGATCATATTCATATTGATTCCGCCACCGGGAAAACCGCCTCTTGCCATAATTATATCTCCTTTAGTTTATTTTATAGTTATTCCGTCAAAATCTTCGAGACCTTCGAGGAGCTCGTCGATTCCGCTCGTTTCGGGAACGGGAACAGAAACGCCGCCTGCAGTAATTATTGTTCCGGGCGCGACTGTTTCAGCCGCTTTTCTGAGAATTTCCATATTCTCGCTCTTTTTTACCATCTGCATAGCGAAAGAGTTTTCGCTTGAAAGCGAGAGAATATTATCTGAAAGCTCTGCACGAACGCTTCCAAAAAGTGGGGCAACGCCGGGAGACAAGCTCGGAGTTGCAGCTTTTAAAATTTTAGACCAAAGCTCGTTTGCGCTTCCTGATACCTTTGGCGCTTCCTTTTTCGGTTCTGCCTTTTTGGGTGCAGGAGCAGCTGGTGCAGGTTTAACTTCCTTTGGTTCTTCGTGAGCGTTAACTTTCTTTTCGGGTGATGGCGCGTCGTCAACATCAAACGGAGGAATGTCATCGTTATTCGCGACCGTTTTCACTTCAATCTTGCCGCCCCCAATAACGCTTTCAAGCTCGTTTACCTTTGAAACGAGAGAAGAAAGGTCAGCACTCTCTACCGTTTCACAAAGTCGGACACAGCAGATTTCAGCATCAATTCGCTTATTCGGGCTTACAGAAACCGTGACTGACGCTTCCTGAAGCTGTTCTATAACAGAACAAAGGCGGAGCGTGTCAAAACCGTGACCAAGTTTTGAAAGCTCGGCTTTGGTATATCTCGCGCTGATTTGCGGAAGTGCGGAAAAATCACAGGTTTTTGAGATGAGGACATCCCTGAATATTTCAGCAAGCTCTGAAAGAACGGAATTTATGCTTTTTCCGCCCGTGTATATTTCGTTGAGAAGCGAAAGCGCACGACCTGTTTCGCGCTTTGCGATAGCTTCTGCAAGGTCGAAGGTCTGCTTTCTTCCTGCAAGGCCTACAACATCCTCAACCGTCCGGCAGGAAACGCTGTGGTTACCCATTGAGATACACTGGTCGAGGAGAGAGAGTGCATCGCGCATTGCGCCGTCAGAAAGACTTGCGATATATTCCGCAGCGGAAGATTCAAGCTCAGCACCTTCGTTTTTTGCAATAAATATAAGTCTCTCAGCGATAGCGGAGAGGGGAATTCTCTTAAAAACAAATCTCTGGCAACGCGAAGCAACGGTCGCAGGGACCTTATGAAGCTCGGTAGTTGCGAGAATGAAAACGACATGCTCAGGCGGCTCTTCCATAATCTTGAGGAGAGCATTGAAAGCAGGGTTTGAGAACATGTGAACCTCGTCTATTATGTAAACCCTCTTCTTGACATTTGCAGGAGAATAAATTGCCTCATCGCGCAGGTCGCGGACATAGTCAACACCGTTGTTTGATGCCGCGTCAATCTCGACGATATCAAGAATATCGCCGTTTGAAATACCGAGACAGGACGGGCATTTGTTACAGGGATTTCCGTGGAACGGGTTTTCGCAGTTTATCGCTTTTGAAAGAATTTTTGCGCAGGTAGTCTTTCCGGTGCCTCGGGAACCGGAAAAAAGATATGCATGAGATGTGTGGCCTGTTTCGACCTGGCGAGTGAGAGTATCGCAGATTGCACCTTGCCCTACTACATCGGAAAAGGTCTGCGGTCTCCACTTGCGGTAAAGAGCCTGATACATAATAAACTACCTCGTATTTTTACTTTGACACATTGCACGACCGCACACCCAACTCTCGACAGCAGAAGTATGTGCGGAATTTATACAGACAGCTCAAGGCCGGCGCACCTGCGGCACACAAAGAAAACCGCTTAATGCTGCTCGGTTCCCCGCCTGACATGGTTCACAGCCCTTTGCTGCGCAGGACCGACCCATCAACACTGTATATATAACCCTGCCACACACTCTAAAGCCTCAAATCGGGAATTCGCCCCTGCTATAGCGGATTGCAGGTATAGGGCACCGCTGACTCCCCGGATAGTGCGGTCTTGCAATGTGTCAAAGTGTAAAATTATAAATTACAAAAGTTTGATTCCGTGCTCAGAGCAGACTTTGACATCTGCTGCCGGCCATACTGAGGACTGAACCTCGCCGATATGAGCACAGCCCAGAAGGAACATACAAAGTCTGGACTGACCGATGCCTCCTCCGATTGTGTAAGGAAGCTCACCGGCGATCAGAGCTTTCTGGAACGGAAGCTCAAGTCTGTCCTCACAGCCCTCTGTCTTGAGCTGGGAAAGGAGAGCCTCTTCGTCAACTCTAATTCCCATTGAGGAAATCTCGAACGGGCAGTCGAGAAGCGGATAGTAAAGAACGATGTCGCCGTTGAGCGTCCAGTCGTCATAGTCGGGGGCACGGCCGTCGTGCTTGCCGCCGTTTTTGAGCTTGCCGCCAATCTGTGAGATAAACACAGCGCCGCACTCTTTTGAAATCGCGTGTTCACGCTGTTTTCCCGTAAGGTCAGGGTATTTCTCCTCAAGCTCGTATGTCGAGAAGAAGGAAATCTCCTCGGGAAGCTTTTCTTCAACTCCGAAAGCCTTTGAAACCTCTTTCTCGGCTTCTTTTACTACTGCATATATCTTGCGGACAATGTCCTTGAGGAATTCTGTGTTTCTGTCCTTTTTGTCGATGACAAGCTCCCAGTCCCACTGGTCAACATAAATGGAGTGGAGGTTATCTGTCATCTCATCGCGGCGGATAGCGTTCATATCAGTATAAAGCCCCTCACCGCAGGAGAAACCGTAATTCTTAAGAGCCATTCTCTTCCACTTAGCAAGAGAATGAACGATTTCATAAACGCTGCCGGGCTGTTCGAGAAGGTCGAATGCGACAGGGCGCTCAATGCCGTTTAAGTTGTCATTGAGACCTGTTCCGCTCTTTACGAAAAGCGGAGCACTGACACGCTCAAGACAAAGAGCCTTTGCAAGCTTTTTCTCGAACATATCCTTTATCATTTTTACCCCACGCTCAGTATCGCGAATCGACATTTTTCTGTCGTAGTTTGTGGGGAGAATAAGTCTTTCCTTCATAGCGGTACTACCTCTTAATACTTAATTAAATACCTGTTAACCTCCCACTCGTGAACGGTGGTGGTGTATTCGTGCCATTCGCGGCGTTTTGCTTCTATATACTTCGGAGCGATATGGTCGCCGATTGTCTCAAGAAGAAGTTCATCATTTTCAAATTCGTCAACTGCTTCAGAAAGGTTCTTCGGAAGTGAGAGAATGTTGTTCTCACGGAGTTCCTTCTTTGACATCTCAAAGATGTTGGAGTCGCAAGCGGAAGGCGGAGTGAGTCCACGCTTTATGCCGTCAAGACCTGCAGCGAGAACAGCCGCAAAAGCAAGGTACGGGTTAGCGGCAGGGTCTGGGTTTCTGATTTCGATTCGCGTTGCCTCGCCCTTTGCGTTCGGAACGCGGACGAGCGGACTGCGGTTCTTTGCTGACCACGCGATATAAACCGGGGCTTCGTAACCTGCTACAAGACGCTTATAAGAGTTTACAAGCGGGTTTGTAACGGCACACATACCTCTTGCGTGTTCAAGAACGCCTGCGATAAACGAGTAAGCATCGTTACTTAAGCCAAGCTCATCAGATTCGTTATAGAAAATGTTCTTTCCGTTTTTGGAAAGGGAAATATTTACATGCATACCCGAGCCGCAGATTCCGTATATGGGCTTTGGCATAAAGGTAGCATGGAGACCGTTTTTCTGAGCGATTGTCTTGACAACAAGCTTGAATGTGATTATATTATCGGCGGTTGAAAGAGCTTCGCCGTACTTAAAGTCAATCTCGTGCTGGCTGTCAGCGTTCTCGTGGTGAGAAGCTTCTATTTCAAAGCCCATCTCCTCGAGATAACGGCACATCTCGCGGCGGACATTTTCGTCGGTATCAACAGGACCGAGGTCAAAGTATCCTGCGCGGTCATTTCTGATAGCCGTGGGGTTTCCGTTCTCGTCGGTCTTGAAGAGGAAGAACTCAGCCTCAGGACCAATGTTTACGGTATATCCCATATCTGCAGCCTCGGCAAGAACGCGCTTAAGAACATTTCTCGGGTCACCCGTGAACGGGTTTCCGTGCGTGTCATAAACATCGCAGATAAGACGCGCAACCTTACCGCCTTCGTTTATCCAAGGAAGGATGCAGAAGGAGTTGAGGTCGGGATAGAGATACATATCAGACTCCTCAACGCGGACAAAACCTTCGATTGACGAGCCGTCGAACATACATTTGTTATCAAGGGCGTGGGAAAGCTGTCGGGCAGTAATCGAAACATTTTTCATTGTTCCGAAAATGTCTGTAAACTGGAGACGGATGAACTGAACATCCTGCTCTCTTACGATTCTTTCGATATCCTCACGAGTGTAACCCATATTAAACCTCCTGTATGTATAAGAATATTCTATAATTTTAGCATAAAAACGGCATTTTTTCAACCCTTATCTCTCCGCTTCCAAGGGAAGAATCTCCCTTTACCGAGATGTTCAAAAAGCCGTACTTTTCAGTAAGAAAAACTTTGTTTTGCTTCCTTATTCCGCTCATCGCCGAAACTCTCGACGGTGAGACGAATATTGTTATGTTGCCGCCCGATAGCCCTGCTTCTTCAATTTTTCTGATCACGAGCGAAAGATATCTTGCCGACTGTGCCATTTCACCAAGAGAGGGGTGGTATGCACCTGCAAGGGCGTCACCGTCTGACAGGTCCTCGGTCGGGTTTAAGCCAAATCTGATTATCGGTATGTTTTTTTCTTCAAAAATTTCTATAAGCCGAGCACCCAGTCGTGCCGCATCTTCGGGAGTTGCAGGAGCGTATTTTCCGCTTCTCCACAGCTCTTCAAGAGCTGTATCGCGGACGACAACCGTCGGATATATCCGAACTGCATCGGGAGCGAGGGAAGCAATTTTTCTTGCTGTTCCGATATCCTTTTCATCGCTTGATGAGGGAAGATGCGTCATCATCTGAAGTACCAGCGAAAAGCCGTCGGTCTTTATAAGGCGCGATGCATTTTCCACATCAGCCGAGGTATGCCCTCTGCCGGCTTTTCTGAGAACGGAATCATCCATCGACTGTGCGCCGAGTTCAATCGTTCTGACGCCACCGGTCCGAAGAAGAGAAAGAATTTCCTCGTTTATGCAGTCGGGGCGCGTTGAAACGCGGATGTGAGAAACATCTCCACTTCTGATAAACGGAGAAACTGAATCGAGATATGTGACGAGAAGCTCTCTTTCTATCGCAGTAAAGCTTCCGCCGTAAAATGCAACCTCACAAGGCTTTCTTGCGTTTTTAAGGGATGAAGAAATGATGCGCGAGACATCCTCACCTGTCGGGGGAGTCAGAGTTCCTGCAATTTTCTTCTGATTGCAGAAAACGCAGTCGTGAGGGCATCCTACATGAGGGATAAAAACCGGAATAATTGAGCTCATTATTCTATTCCCATAAGCTTGAGAGCCTCATGAGCCGCCATCTGCTCGGCTTCCTTCTTGCTGTGACCGTGACCGCGACCGACGGGGTTTGAGTTTATCATAACCTCAACGACGAAAGAACGCTCGTGGTCGGGACCGTTTGACTCAAGCATACGGTAAGAGAGCATCTCACCGCGGTTTTTCTGAACAATTTCCTGAAGTGCAGTCTTGTAATCGGTGAGGCGGTCCTCGCCGTTTTTAGCACCGTCAAAAACAAACTTTTTAATGTACTTTCTCGCAGCTTCTTCGCCTGAATCGAGATAAATCGCACCTATAACAGCCTCAAAAGCATCAGCGAGGATAGAGTCGCGGTTTCTTCCGCCACCGCTCTCTTCACCGTGACCAAGAAGAAGCTTATCGCCAAGACCGATTGCGCGGGCGCATTCGCAAAGCGCGGTTGTGCAAACAAGCGATGAGCGCATTTTCGTAAGCTCGCCCTCGGGGTGGTCGGGGTATTTATTGAAAAGATAAAGGGCTGTGTTCATTCCGAGGACGGAGTCGCCTAAAAACTCAAGTCTTTCGTTATCCATAACACCGAGCGCACGCTTTTCGTTTGCATAAGAGCTGTGAGTGAGCGCACGGACTAAAAGCTCGCGGTTTTTGAAAGTATATCCTATTTTTTTCTCGAAAGCGTCAAGCCCTTCGATGACGGGAGTTTTATTCATCGCTGTTTTCCTCTTTTTTAAGGCTTTTTCCTATTTCCTCAACGATACCTGACTCCGCATACTGCTTTGCCTGAAGGATGCAGTTGCATATCGCAACAGCCTTTGCAGAGCCGTGAGCCTTGATAACAGGCTTTCTTACGCCGAGAAGCGGAGCACCGCCTGCGTTATTGTAGTCAACCTTCTTCTTGAATGAGCCGATTGCCTTTTTAAGAAGAAGACCTGAAAGCTTACCGACAAGGGAGGACATAAAAATAGCCTTAAGCTCACGAGTGAAGAAAAGACCGATTCCTTCCATTGTCTTGAGATAAATATTTCCCGAAAAGCCGTCTGCAACTATGACATCTACCTTGCCGAGAGGACCGTCACGACCCTCAATATTGCCGACAAAGTTAATTTCATTTTTATTATGTGCGTCCGTAAGAAGCTTATGCGCCTCACGGTGTATTTCGTCGCCCTTGTGATCTTCGGCACCGTTGTTTAAAAGACCAACCTTCGGAGAGGAAATTCCCATGGAGTGCTTTGCGTAGAAAGAGCCCATAAGCGCAAACTGATAGAGATATTCGGGAGTACATTCCGCATTCGCACCGCTGTCGATGAGGATCGCGTTACCTTCCGCTGTCGGAGTTATGGGAGCAAGAGCCGCACGGCGGATGCCGCGGATACGCTTTACTATGAGAGTTGCCTCGGTAAGAAGCGCACCTGTGTTTCCTGCTGAAACGAGAGCATCGCCGCCGTCGTTTGCAAGAGTTTTGAGCGCGACCGTCATTGACGAATCGGGCTTTTCCTTCATAACCTTGTGCGGGTCATCGTGCATATCGACAACTTCGGTAGCATTAATAACGGAAACTCTGCCATTGAGCTTTCCGTTTGTGTCGTTTTCGCGAATAAGGGGCAAAAGGACATCCTCTTTTCCTACGAGAAGAAACTCAGCATCGCAAGCCTCTGCGGCAAGGACTGCGCCTTTTACAAATTCAACAGCGCCGTTGTCGCTGCCCATAGTATCAAGAATTATTTTCATTCTTTTTCCCCCTGTAATTTTTCGGCAATACCGTCGATTATATCAAGCGAACGCTTGGCAAGAATCGCATTTTTCTCTTTCTTTACGCGAACTCTCTCTGCAAGCGGCGGAATAATGCCGAAGGTTATATTCATCGGTTGAAAATCTCCGACGCTGCCGGAGCTTATATATACGGAAAGTGCACCGAGTGCTGTTTCCTGCGGAAACTCGGGAACTTCTTTCCCCAAAAGTCTGCACGCAAGACACAGTCCTGCCGTAAGCCCTGATGCGGCTGATTCGACATAGCCCTCAACGCCTGTCATTTGACCTGCGAAGAAGAGAGAAGAATCACCTCTGAATGAGTAGTCGCGACGAAGGAGCTTCGGGGACTGTATGTAGGTGTTTCTGTGCATAACGCCGTATCTGACAAATTCGGCGTTTTTGAGTGCAGGAATCATAGAGAAAACTCTCTTCTGCTCGCCAAACTTAAGATGCGTCTGGAAACCTACAAGGTTATAGAGCGTACCCTCGCGGTTGTCGCGGCGAAGCTGGACAACGGCGTATGGAGTGATGCCTGTTTTCGGGTCACGGAGACCGACAGGCTTGAGCGGTCCGAAGCGAAGCGTTTCAAAACCGCGCTTTGCCATAACCTCAACGGGCATACAGCCTTCAAAAACGCGATTGTCTTCAAAGCCGTGAACTTCAGCTTCCTCTGCGGTTGTGAGAGCCTCCCAGAATGCACGGTATTCATCTTCCGTCATCGGACAGTTTATATAATCTGCGCTTCCCTTATCGTAGCGCGATTTGAAGTATGCACTTTCCATATCGACGCTTTCGAAAGTTACGATAGGTGCTGCGGCGTCGAAAAAGCCGAGAAAATCATCTCCGCCGAGAGTCTTTCTTATTGACGAAGAAAGCGGCTCTTCGGTGAGAGGACCTGTTGCAACAATAAGAGGGCGAAGAGAAGGAATCTCTTTTATTTCCTCTTCTACAACAGTTATATTCTTATGGTTTCTTATTTTTTCTGTAATGTATTCTGAAAACTTTTCACGGTCAACTGCAAGAGCACCGCCTGCTTCAACGCGTGTTGCATCTGCCGCCTGCATAATGAGCGAGTTTAGTCGTCTCATTTCCTCCTTGAGAAGACCAACGGCGTTCTCAACGGCTGCGGCACGGAGAGAGTTTGAGCAGACAAGCTCTGCAAAACCGTCAGATTTGTGGGCAGGGGAGCGTTTTTCGGGCTTCATTTCGAAGAGAGTTACCGAAACTCCTGCCTCGGCAAGCTGCCATGCAGCTTCGCACCCTGCAAGCCCTGCGCCTATAATATATGCATTACTCACGCTATTTTTTCACCGTCTTTTTCTTTGTGGTTGTTTTCTTGGTTGCCTTTTTAGTCGTCTTCTTTGGCTTTTCCTCCTGCGGCTCGTATCTCTCGCAGTCGGGGTTTGCACAGAAAATCTTCTTGGAACCGCGACCTGAACGCTTATACATAGTCTTTCCGCAGACTTCGCATTTTTCCTTCTGCGGTACATCCCAGGTCATGAAGGTACATTCGGGGAACTTTTCACAGCCGTAGTACCAGTAGCCGTTTTTGGACTTCTTCTTGAGAATTTCTCCGCCGCAAACAGGACATTCGCCGGGAGTTTTCTCAACTATAGCCTTTGTATTCTTACACTCGGGGAAACCGGGGCAGGCGAGGAACTTTCCGAATCTGCCGGACTTTACAACCATATTCTTTCCGCAAAGCTCGCAGACTATGTCGGTAACCTCATCGGGAACCTTAAGACGCTTGCCTTCGAGAGCAACTTCAGCCTCTTCAAGCTCCTTTGCAAACGGACCGTAGAAATCTGAAAGAGTCTTCTTCCAGTCCTTGTTTCCTGCTTCGACCTCGTCGAGCTGCTCTTCCATGTGAGCTGTGAATTCAACATCAATAATATCAGAGAACTGGTCAACCATAAGCCCGTTTACGACTTCACCGAGAGCTGTGGGCTTTAAGGTCTTTCCTTCCTTGACTACATATTCACGGTCAAGAATTGTAGAGATTGTCGGCGCATAGGTACTCGGGCGACCGACACCCTTTTCTTCCATAGCCTTGATAAGGCTGCCGTCCGTATAACGGGAGGGAGGAGCGGTAAAGTGCTGTTCTGCGACCTTTCCATCAAACTTGAGTTTTTCGTTTTCGAAAAGCTCGGGAAGAGTATTTGCGCTCTCCTCTTCTTCAGCCGCCATATCGGAATAAACCGCTGTATAGCCCTTGAATGCAATCTTAGAGCTTGTTGCGCGGAAGATATATTCTTTTGCGGAAATATCGACGCTCATTGTATCGTAAAGTGCGCTTTCCATCTGGCAGGCAACGAAGCGTGACCAGATTATGCGATAGAGCTTGAACTGGTCGGGAGTGAGGTTCTTCTTGAGCTTTTCGGGGGTAAGCTCAACATAAGTGGGGCGGATAGCTTCGTGAGCATCCTGTGCGCTTTTTTTTGTTTTGAAAACGCGGCGTGTCTTCGGAAGGAAGCTTTCGCCGTAGGTTTCGGTTATAAAGTTTCTTACAGCGTAAATTGACTCATCCGCAAGTCGGAGAGAGTCAGTTCTCATATAGGTTATAAGACCTGTTGAACCCATTCCGTCAACTTCAATTCCTTCATAGAGCTGCTGAGCGATTGTCATCGTGCGGCTCGGAGACATACCGAAGCGACGGGATGCCTCCTGCTGGAGAGTTGATGTGATGAACGGGGGGACAGGTGAGCGCTTCTTCTGAGCGCGCTTAATTGATTTTACATAGAAGTCAGCATTCTTTATGTTTTCGATAATCGCATCGGTTTCTTCTGCGGATGCAGGCTCGATTTTCTTTGCTTCTGTTCCGTAGAACTTTGCGGAGAAAGAGCCAACATTCGGAGCGATTCGTGAAAAATCTGCATCAATCGTCCAGAATTCGCGCGGAACGAATTCCCTGATTTCGTTTTCACGGTCAATTACAAGCCTTGTCGCAACAGACTGAACGCGGCCTGCGGAGAGACCGTAGCGAACTTTCTTCCAGAGAAGCGGAGAGAGCTTATAGCCGACGATTCTGTCGAGAAGTCGGCGTGCCTGCTGAGCATTTACAAGGTTTTCATCTATATCACGGGGCTTTTTTATACCCTCTAAAATTGCATTTTTGGTAATCTCGTTAAAGGTGACGCGCTTTGTCTTCTTGTCGTCAAGCTCCAAAAGCTCTTTGAGATGCCATGAAATAGCCTCGCCTTCGCGGTCAGGGTCAGTTGCGAGGTATATTGCATCGCTCTCTGCCGCAAGCGAACGAAGCTCACGGATGAGCGCACTTTTACCCCTGATTGCGAGATATTTCGGAACGAAGCCACCGTCAATATCAATGCCTATATCACTTTTCGGAAGGTCGCGCAGATGTCCCATAGACGCCATGACTTTATACTTGCTTCCAAGATGTTTTCCGATTGTTTTAACCTTGGTGGGGGACTCCACTATTACAAGATACGACATATATCAGACTCCTTAATAAGATATTTTAAAACGGCAGCCGGGAAGCTGCTTCACAATTTTTCGTATTTCGAGCATTGTGAGAAGAGAGAGAACTTTCGGTATCGGCATATTGCAACGGGAAGAAACCTCGTCTGCACGGAGCTCGTCAGCGGAAAGTGCAGTTAAAATCGCTCTCTCGTCGGGAGATACGGACGAAAGAAGTTCATCAGGAAGAGAAAACTCTTTCGTTTCGGGAATCACCGTAGCGGAAGTTTCTGTTACGGGAGAAGAAAGCGAGATTTTATCGCCGAAAAGGTGCATATATTCCGATAAAACATCCTGACCGCAGGTTATAGGGGTTGCACCCATGCGGATGAGGTTGTTTGTGCCGCGACCCGTGGCTTCAAATATGCACGACGGCACGGCAAATACATCTCTGTTCTGGTCAAGCGCAATCTGCGCCGTTATAAGAGCACCGCTTTTCTCGGGAGCTTCAATAACGCAAACTCCGAGAGAAAGAGCGCTTACTATTCTGTTTCGTTTGGGGAAATTTATTCTGTCGGGCGGAGTTTTCGGAGGGTGCTCCGAAAGGAGAGTGCCCGATATTTCAACCTGTTTCATGAGGTTACGGTTTTCTGAAGGATACGCTATATCAACACCACAACCAAGAACGCCGAGAACCTTTCCGTTAACTGCAAGTGCGCTTTCCATTGCGACTGTGTCGATGCCGCGGGCAAGCCCACTGCAGATAACACCGCCTGATGCGGCGATTTCAGAGGAAATCTTTTTGGCGGCACTTATTCCGTGAACTGATGCCTTTCTCGTTCCGACAACGGAAATGACAGGCTCCTCATCGACTGATAAAGGACTGCCCTTTGCATAGAGAAGAACGGGGCAGTCAGCTATCTCCGAAAGCCTTTTCGGAAATTCTTCGGATGTGCGAAGAATAACTCTTATACCGTTCTTTTCGCAGTCGTAGAGTATTTTAGCGGAAGCATCAAGACTTTTATCAAGAAGCTTTGCAAGCTCCTTTTCGCCGAAGGATATTCCGCAGCCTTTAAGCGCAGCACGGTCTGCAGTATAGATTTTTTCAATATCGCCGAAGTGCGAGAGAAGCTCGTTTGCTTTTCGGCTTCCTTTATAGAGAGCTTCGGAAAGCCATACCCATTTTTCGAGATTATTCATTTTCTCCACTCATTTCATACATGAAAATAGCGGCGGCGACGGCGGCATTGAGAGATTCAGCCGAGCCTCTCATGGGGATAATGAGGCTACCGTCGCAGATAGCGGAAATTTCGGGACGGACTCCGTTTCCTTCGTTTCCGATGACGATAAACGCGCCTTTCGGAGAACATTCGGAGATTGACTTTACATCGCCGTAAAGCTCGGAGCAATAAACTTTCTTTCCGCTTTCACGAAGGCGCGGGATAAGCGTCAGGAAATCGCCGTAAATCACGGGCACTCTGAAGATAGAGCCCATTGCCGAGCGGATTGTTTTCGGGTTATAGACATCGGCAGTTCCGTCGCAGAAAACAGCATCTATTCCGAATGCATCTGCCGTACGGATGATTGTTCCGATGTTGCCTGTATCCTGGAGCCTGTCCAGAAGAATGGCAGAGGAAATGCTCTCGGGAGAAGCCTTTTTCATCCTGCAGGAGAAAATAACGCTCTGCGCGCTTTTAAGCGTGGTGATGCTATCTAAAACATCCTGCGGAGCGATATAGCAGTTCCTCTCGGGAAGCGAAGAAACATCACCCTTAAAATCTTCGCTTATGAGAAGAGTTGTAATTTCAAAGTTTTCGCGAATAGCTTCAGAAAGAAGCTTTTCACCGTCACAGATAAACTCTCCGCATTCCATGCGGAAATCTTTATCCTTTGCAAGTGCGCGAAGTTTTTTGACTGTCGGATTCTGCCGACTCGTAATTCTTTCCATAGTCTTCCTTACTTTGCAAGAATGCCCGAAAGCACGCGAGCTGCATTTTCATACTTCTTCGCTATGCGCTCGTTCTTCATTCTGTCTTCTGTCCTGAGCTTGATTCCTGCAAATATTCCCGTCTGGTTGATGAGGTTGTACTTTTTGAAGAACTCGGTATCATCGACGCGGACGAAATATTCGTTCTCGCTTTCTATTCCGAAATTGGAAAGCGGCTCAAATGCGCCCTGTTCGGCATACCATTCTATGTACTTCTTATCAAAAAAGAAGAGAAGAACCTCGTCGTCTGCCATGGTAACGGCTATTTTTTCGATGTTTGCATAAGCACCCTCATCAAAAGCTTCGCCATTTAGACCTGTACCGACAACGCTCTGGGTACAAAGCATCTGGTAGGCGACCTTTGAATTTTCCTCGGCTCCTTTTGGAGTAATCATTGCAGAGAACTCGTCGGAAATAGCACGCATATCCTGCGTTGTGCCGAAAACAGCACCACCGACGATATAGTCGAGGTCGTTGTATTCCTTGAAAAATACATCGGAGATGAATGTGACGGCAAATATGGCAACAAGTATTGCTGCAAAAGTCGCAATGCGGAAATGGTACCAATATACATTTTTGAACCAATATTTGAGCTTTTCGCCAAATGTCGCATCCTTCATAAAGCTGTCAGCTTTGAAGACTGCAAAAACATCGCGCGAATCACGGCTTTTTTTCATATATATCAGTCCTTTCCGAAAAAATAGGTTAAAATTTTATTTATCGAGAGTTTTCATTGTCGGGAAGAGGAGAACATCGCGGATAGCTGCGCTGTCGGTAAAGAGCATTGTCATACGGTCGATACCGAAGCCGATACCGCCTGTGGGAGGCATACCGATTTCAAGAGCATTGAGGAAGTCTTCGTCTGTTGTGTTTGCTTCGTCGTTACCCTGGGAAAGCTGCTCTTCCTGATCCTTGAATCTCTCACGCTGATCGATGGGGTCATTGAGCACCGAATATGCATTTGCC
>JAZTWZ010000095.1:0-52332 GCA_045636165.1 Eubacteriales bacterium | reverse complement strand
TGAGAAAGAACCTTAAGGCTTCCCGAGTTTAAGTCGCGGATATCTTTTACGCCGTATTTCATCATTGCAAGTCGCGTTAAACCGAGGCCGAAAGCAAAGCCCGTATATTCCTCGGGGTCGATTCCGCCTGCGCGAAGTACTTCAGGGTGAATCATACCGCATGGGCAAAGCTCAAGCCATCCGCTGTGCTTACAGGAAGCGCAGCCCTCGCCGCCGCAGATGAGGCAGCTTATATCAAGCTCAAAGCCCGGTTCAACGAACGGGAAGAAGCCCGGACGGAGACGAACCTTGATATCCTTCTGAAAAACCTCGGAAAGCATGGTCTTCATAAAGAAGATGAGGTTTGAGATTGATATATTCTTATCAACCATAACACCTTCCATCTGGAAGAATGTGTTCTCGTGGCAAGCATCTGTCGCCTCGTTTCTGAAGCAACGGCCCGGGAAGATTGCCTTAATCGGCTTGCCCTCGTTTATGAGCGCGTCTTTATACTTCTTATAAATCGCGTTCTGTGCAGCCGAGGTGTGGGACTTAAGAAGCTGACCGTTTTCAAGATAGTATGTATCCTGCATATCACGGGCAGGATGGTTCTTCGGGATATTGAGAGCCTCGAAGCACTCATAGTCCGTAACTACCTCACTGTAATCTTCAACGGCAAAGCCCATTGAACGGAATATCTCCTCGCACTGACGCTGAACGAGAGTTATCGGATGATATGAGCCGCGTGTAAGGTCTGCAGGAGCAGATACATCAAACTCCGGCATAAGACTGTTTTCGCGCTCAATCTCCTTCTGCTTTATCTCCTCGCGCTTCTCCGAAATCTTATCGGAAACTTCTTCCTTAAGGACATTGACTGCCTGACCGAAGGTCTTCTTCTCTTCATTAGAGAGGCTCTTCATATCCTTCAAAAGCTCTGTTACAAGACCCTTCTTGCCGAGATATTTTACTCTTATTTCCTCAAGAGCGTCCATTGTTTCACAGACTTCGAGTTCTGACAGGAATTGCGACTTGAGTTCGTTTGTTTTCTCTGACATTTTCATCTTCCTTTCATAGATAATAAAAAAAGCTCGCCCCGATAAATCGGGACGAGCTGAAATTGCCCGCGGTACCACCCAAATACAGAAATAGCTTTCTGCACTTTTGATGCGTCATTTCGTGGACGCCGACACCCTGCTTATATCTTTCGAATTTCGCAGAAGACTCCAATGCTGAAATTCACTCGCCACCCACGGTACGGAAACTCACAGCCTGCCGATTTCCGTTCTCTTTTCCGATATGATGACGGCTACTTACACACCTTCACAGTCCAAAGTGTATTTTACAACATTTTTATTGAAAAGTCAATCTTTTTTCGGCTTAATCAATAATAACAAGCGGCTTTATGAGGTCTTTCGGTTTATCCTTCATAAGCACAAGGGCCTCTTCTACCCCCTCAAAGCCGTGGAATGTGTGTGTTACGAGTTTTTCGGGGTGAAGTCGTCCCGTCATTACAAGTCTCGCAAGTCGCTCTGAGCGAAGTCTTCCACCGGGCATAAGACCGCCTCTGATATCCTTATGCCCCATTCCGCAGCCCCACTCAATTCTCGGAATCTTTACCGAATCGCCCTCACCGAGGTAGTTTACATTTCCGATTATTCCACCGGGCTTAAGCATCCTTACCGCATCAACAAATGTATCGTTATCTCCACCTGCAACGACCACCTTGTCAACACCCCTGCCGTCAGTAAGAGAAAGAATCTGGTCTGCAATATTGCCTTCGCGGTAGTTGACTACATCCGTTGCACCATACTCCTTTGCAAGTGCTACGCAGTTGGGACGGGATCCGACGGCGAAGATTCGTGCAGCACCCCGTATCGCAGATGCCGCAACCGACATAAGCCCGACAGGACCAATACCTATAACCGCGACATTATCTCCAAATGCTATATTGCAAAGCTCTGCACCGTGGACCCCCGTCGGCACCATATCACTTATCATACACGCCGCGGCAAGGTCCATTCCGTCAGGAAGGTGAGCTAAGTTTGCATCAGCTTCGTTTACATGGAAAAACTCCGAAAAAACACCGTCTTTGAAGTTTGAAAACTTCCATCCCGAGAGCATACCGCCCGAATGCATGGAGTATCCGCCCTGCGCTTCGGTTTTTCCCCAGTCTGGTGTGATTGCCGAAATAAGAACACGGTCTCCCGGCTTAAAATCGCGGACAAGGCTTCCGACCTCAACAACCTCTCCGACAGCCTCGTGCCCTAAAATCATATTCTCGCGCTCACCGAGCGCACCTTCCCATACAGTGTGTATGTCCGAAGTGCAAGGCGCAAGCGCAATGGGTCGGCATATCGCATCAAGTTCACCGCATTTCGGTCTCTCCTTTTCTATCCAACCGGTTTTGCCGATTTTAAGCATCGCATAACCTTTCATTGTCGATCTCCTTTTAAAATATTTTACCTTTATTTTGCATTTATTTCAAAAGAATATACAAAAATACAGGGAATGACTTTCCATTCCCTGTATTTTTTAATTAAGCTGATATTTTCTGCTGTATTCTTCGTATCTTTCCTTAAAGAGACCGTCCGTATCGCGGAACGCTCTGATTTCTTCATGGAGATTAAACGAAGAGTCTGCCATATCAATCACGCAGCCTGCAATATTCGAGCAGTGGTCAGAACTTCTTCCGATATTCGTAAGAATATCCGACCAGACAAAACCTGCCTCGATAGAGCACTCTCCCTGCTGAAGTCTCACAATATGTCTTGCGCGGAGAACTTCCTTGAGATTGTCGATAACCTGTTCAAGCGGCTCGACACTATGCGCCGCATCCATATCGTTTTCGATGAATGCTCGACGGGTTGTATCAAGAATTTCATCCGTTGCTCCAAATATAACCTCAAGCTCTGAAACAGCCGCATCGGTAAGCACGATTTTCTTTTCCATAAGCTCCTCTGCTGATTTGAGAAGATTTACGCCGTGGTCTGAGATTCTCTCGAAATCTCCGATAAGCTTAAGAAGCTTTGCAGCTTCCGCACTATCTCTTTTCGAGAGCTCATAAGAACTGAGTTTAACAAGGAAGGTTCCGATAATATCCTCGTAATGGTCTGTCTTTTCCTCGTTTTCGCAGATTTCATCCGCAAGAGCAGGTGAATAATTCTTAAACGCCAGAAGTCCTCCCTGCAATGTCTTCACAGCGCAGTCAAACATTTCCACCGCAAGAGAGTGGCACTGCTCAAGCGCGATTGCCGGAGTTGCGAGGAGACGCTCGTCAATCTCAACTTTCTTCTCTTCTCCCTTTGCATCAGGGATAAGCCTGATTGCAATTTTTTCCAAGAGTCCCGACATCGGGAAGAGAATCGCCGTACAGAACACATTGAACAATGAGTGGGAAATCGCAATTCCCGCCATCGTTGCACCTTCGTCAAACAACGGAACTACAAAGAAGCTCTTTACGAGCGTGAATATGATAAGGCATATAGCCGTACCCAACACATTAAATGTGAGGTGAACAAGCGCTGCGCGCTTTGCATTTCTGTTTGTTCCGAAGCAAGAAATTATCGCTGTTATACATGTACCTATATTCTGACCCATAATTATCGGAATTGCCGCACCGTAGCTTACCTGCCCCGTAACCGCAAGAGCCTGCAAGATACCGACAGATGCCGAGCTTGACTGGATGATAGCCGTGAGAATTGCACCTGCCGCAACGCCGAGAATCGGGTTTTTGAACATAATAAACAATTCGGCAAATGCAGGAACATTCTTAAGCCCTGCAACCGCATCTGACATAGTATCCATTCCGAACATAAGAGTTGCAAACCCGAGGAAGATTATACCGAAATCTTTCTTTCTCTTGTCTTTTATGAACATATAGAAAATTATTCCGACAAGCGCAAGAACGGGCGTGAACGATGTCGGCTTCAAAAGCGAGAGGATAATATTATCACCCTGTATTCCGCCGAGAGAAAGTATCCACGCGGTAACCGTTGTACCGATGTTTGCTCCCATGATAACGCCGATTGCCTGTTTGAGCGTCATAAGAGAAGAGTTTACAAAACCTACTACCATAACAGTCGTCGCAGATGAACTCTGGATAACTGCAGTTACGCAAAGACCTGTTAAAAGCCCTGCAAATTTGTTTTTTGTAAGACGCCCCAAAATGTTACGAAGTCGGCTTCCTGCACTTCTCTCAAGAGCCTGTCCCATAAGGTCCATACCAAAGAGGAACAGGCACAAGCCGCCTATAAGCGTCAAAACATCAAAAATTGTCATTCTTTTTTTCCTTTCTTTTTCTTTTTTTCATTTATTTCCCTTCTTATCCATTTTGCATTATATACCGCATATAATGCAAATGCAAGACTTTTTTAAAAAAATTTGCAGACTGCACAAACAGCCTGCAAATAATATAACCTATAACTTCTTTATATACTCTATCATATCGGTATATGTACCGCTCGGACAATCAAATTTTTCATTCTCACGGTTTATTATATAATCTGTTACGATGAACGATGAAACACCGACCTCTTTTGATGCGAGATAGTCCTCTTTTACATCGTTTCCTATCATGACGCATTTCTCGGGGTTTATATCAAACCTTTTTAAAATATCACTGTAATAGTCAGGATTCGGCTTACAATGTCCTGAATTCGAATAGTTTGTTACCCAATCAAAATCATTGGGAGAAAGCCCTGTCCACCCCATTCGCATTTCGGTTGCAACCATCGGGAAAACGGGGTTTGATGCAAGAATAACATATTTCGCCTTTTTTCTTGCCTCAGCGACCGCCTCTTTTGCAAGCGGTGTCGGCGCACAAAGTGATGAAAGCTGCATAAACTCATTTGCATAAAACTTGTCAAACTTCGGAACATCTTCCGAACAGTCGCGTCCGAGAACCTCTTCGAACCTTTTCCAGAATGCCTCATAGTTTGACATTTCACCGTTGTTTTTTACCATTGCGGCAACGCCTTTCCAGAGGGCTGCAACGGTTTCTTCAGGGGAGGTATATCCCCACGGTATCGCTACCTTAGCTATAAGACCGAGATAGCCTTTTATAAATTCGTCATTATCCATCGGAAGAAGTGTTCCGTCCAGATCAAAAAGTATCGCATCGAGCATCTTTTCACATTCCTTCTTTTGCATATTCTATAAGTTCTGCGATTGCGTCCCTGTCGGTAAAATCGCCGTCCGCATCGCAGAGCGTAACGAGAAGCTTTTCCATCTCGGTCGGGTTTTCTTTTCCCGACATAAGCTTCTTAAGCGCTTTTATTGCCGTTCTGTGCGGCAGTGTAAGCTCGTCGAGAATCATCTTACCGAGGAAGTTGAAAACCTTCACCTTTTCTCTCGTATCACCTTTGAAGTTCTTATCAAGAACGAGCTTGTCGTAATACTCGCGGTATTCAATCGGAGTTATTCCCGTCGTGAAAACTATAATCTTTTTGCCATCCAGCTTATCAATATTCTTCGTAATAAGCGTAACGCCTGCTATAACCTCGGCATAAAGCCCGCCGCCGTAGATTATCGTGTCGTATTCCGCAAGCTTTTCAGCATTCACGCTCTTTGCATCAAAGAGGTCTGCCGAAAGTTCTTCTGCTATCCACTCGGCATACTGCTTTGTCGAACCGTACTTTGACTTGTATATGACTATTGCTTTCATATTGTCTCCTTAAAGCCGCGGCAAGCATTTGAGCGCTGCCATAAAATCAGATAAATCTCCCGCTTTTTTAATCGCTTTTGCGAGTTTCGTTTCCTCAGGGAAGTTTCTTATCGCGTATATCCATACCTCTTTGAGCTTATGCAGAGTAAAAACCTCCGAACCGAGAACTTTTCTGTACTTTTCGGAAAGTTTTGCCGTGAACTCGATAAGCTCATCTGTCGAAAGTTTCTCTCCACCGCGGATCTCGCGGAAGATTGCAGGGTTTGCAACAGCTCCGCGCCCGAGCATAACGGCAGAAAGCTTCGGAAACCTTTCTTCTATACCGTGAAAGTCACCTGCCGTACAGATGTCGCCGTTATAGCAAAGCTTATTCTCCGATAAATTAAATGCAATAGAAGATGCGTTCATGTCACAAACTCCGTTATAGAGCTGTTCGCGCGTTCTCGGGTGAACAGTGAGGCATTCAATCGGGTATTTGTTGTAAATCTCAAGAATTCGAGAAAACTCATCGGGTGAAGAATATCCGATTCTCGTTTTAACCGATACCTTCATATCGGTTTTATCAAATATTTCAGAGAAGAATTCATCCATATCCTCGGGCGTTTTCAAAAAGCCCGAACCTCTGCCCTTTCGCACAACAGTCGATGCAGGACAGCCGATATTTATATTCACCTCATCATACGAAAGCGGTTTTACCTTTTCGCAGAATTTGAGAAACGACTCACTGTTTGCTGTAAGCACCTGAACGGTAAACGGAGTCTCTCCGTTGTTTTCGGGTAGAATATCGCGAAAGCCCTTCTTGCTCACCTTTTCGTTGTCGCTCGGGTTTATAAACGGCGAAAAATACGAATCAGCGCCGCCGAACATCTCAAAATGCGTATTTCTGAATGTGTATGTGGTTATCCCTTCAAGCGGTGCGAAAAAAAGCTTCATTTGCAAGTTTCCTCACAGGTTTCAGGAATCTGCTTTTTCGTCTTGATTGATGCAGCATAAGCACTGTTGAGAAGTCCGAGGATTGCCGAGCAGATAAAGAGAGTTTCGATTCCGAGAACCTTCCAAATCCAGCCGCCGAAAAGGGCGATGAATATCGTAATGACATGGTTTATGGAAACGCCCGTGGAGATTGTTGCCTTAACCTCTTCGTCGCTGTCGGAAATGTCTTTTACATACATATTCGATGCCATTGATGCAAGAGAAATCACCGCATCGAGAACATAGTTTACACAACATACGATAAACGCGATATTCATCGGGAAAATGTGATGAGCAAAGCCGTAGAAGAAGCAAACAATAACGAGAATGAGCGTATCTGCCACCATAACAGCTTTGTATCCTACTCTGTCAATAATCTTTCCGATAATCGGCGAGAAGATAAAGCACGCAACGGACGAAACCGCAAAGAGAAGGCTGATTGTCGCTGTGCTCGCGCCGTACTGGCGGATGAGAACATACGGTCCAAAGGTAAGAAAAACCTGCTTCCTCGCACCATAGAACATTTCGAGCATATAGTATTTCTTATACTTCTTATGGAAATAGAAGCGTTTATTCTTGTCCGTCTCACTTTTTCCGATGAGTTTGAAATTTATAAGCACAGCAACAAGCGCAAGGCCTGCCGCAAGAATGAAGAACTCATTGAATGGCTGTTTCGAAGTTATGAGTGAAAACGCCGCAACGACTACGAGATATCCGAGAAGCGTACCTATCTGATTCACCGAGGTCTGTGCTCCAAGTGCCGCACCGCCGCTTCCGGGCGTCGCATACTTCAGCGAGAGCGTGCTCTTCATTCCTATCTGTATATGCTCACCGATTGAGTATATGCAGATTGCAAGAATCGTGAGCACCTTTGTCGGCGGAAGTGCCGCATGCATACCGAGACCGACGAGCATAATGACCGCGCCTACCTTAAAAAGGCTTTCTGCCGAAAGCATATAAAACGCCGCAAGAATGAAGACGAGAAGAATTCCCGGAAGCTCACGGAAGAACTCCGTAACGCCTCTTTCCGCCTCGCCGATATGTACAACCTCCGCAAGGAAGTTATCGAGAATACCTTTATACAAACCGTAGGAGATACCCGTTATAAGGACGGACAAAAGAAAGAACCTAAAGCTTGTTCCTTCTGTAAATACTCCTTTAATTTTGAGTAGTGAATTTCTTTTTTTCATAATTCTTATAATTCCTCTGTGTTAACAAGAATGATACCCTTCTGATAAAGATTTCCGTGGGGATAAACGGGCGCGGTTTTTCCTGCCCAGTCCACGGATATACATAACTTTATATTTCCATAAACAATTTATTTTACCACGATTCCCGCGGGAAAACAACTGATTCTATAACAGACTTATAAGATATATTACCCCAAGATGCAAAGGGTAGTAAATGTAGAAAAAGTATTTAAGCCGCCACTTTCCTCTTTCCCCGTTATAGAAGCAAAGGAATATAAGTGAAAGAAACGAATATACCTGAACACCTTTTATCGCAACATTCAGAAGCAAAAGCCCCACGGCGCAAAGAAGAACCTTTTCGCGATGTCCTCTTCCGATATAAATCAGAAGCGGAAGAACAACGCCTGCAAAACCGTAATCTACCGAAAATCCTTTGATATGCAAGGGCAATACTTCACATATCAGAAAAGAGACGATAAGAGTTATTGCAAAAAGACAGATACTCCTTAAATCTCTCTTCTTGCGCGCTTCCTCAAGAGAGAAAATCAACAAAACCGACATAAGAAATGTTACCAGAATACATTGCATAAGCGACTTCATCGCTACAAAATATACAATCTGACACAAAAACGCAACCGCAAACAATGTAAGCGCATACTTTTTCTTGCTTTTCGTATAGTGACAACCTTCCGCTATCATATACGCGAAAATCGGAAGTGCAATGCGCCCTATAATTCTCAAAACAAGAAGTCTCGGAAACATCATCACGCCTATGTGGTCTATCGTCATCGCAAGCGCTGCAATTATTTTAAGCTGATTACCCGACAAAATTTTCGGCATACATTTATCCATTGTAAGCTTTCTCCCGAAGAGATTTATACTACTGTTAAAGAACGAGCTTTGCTACCGCTTCGCAATGCTTTGTGCGAGGGAACATATCAACGGGTTGAACGGAGATTACTTTATATCCTTCTCTTTCACCGAGAAGCTTTATATCGCGTGCAAGCGTTGCAGGGTCACACGATACATACACAAGCGTTTTGGGCGACATTTTCCCGATAGCAGAAATTACATCCTCGGAGATACCCTTTCGCGGTGGGTCAACTACTATTGCATCAGGCTTTTCACCGCGCTCTGCAAGCATCTGCGCCGCCTCACCTGCATCTGCACAGATAAACTCCGTATTATCTATTCCGTTTTTCTTTGCATTTTCCTTTGCATTCTCTATCGCCTGCGGAACAACCTCAACACCGATAACCTTTTCTGCACCTTTTGCAAGTGCGAGTGTTATGGTCCCGATTCCGCAATAGAGATCAAGAACGGTTTTTTCACCGCCTGAGAGCGCACGTGAAACTGCGATATCATAGAGTTTTTCCGTCTGCGCGTGGTTTACCTGGTAAAACGCGGCAGGAGAAATTGAAAACGAATTTCCGCAGAGCTTGTCCGAAAGCTCGCCCTCTCCCCAAAGGGTTATGTATTTATCGCCGAGAATTACATTCGTATTCTTTGAATTTATATTGAGCATAATTCCACAAACCGCAGGACACACCGCAAGAACTTCTTTTATAAGCTCGTCAGTGTTTTTCGGCATTTTCGTAACAACAAGGCAGACCAAGACTCCGCCATCGCCGTTTCTTACATAGACATGGCGCAAAATTCCCTTACCGCTTTTTTCGTCATAAGACGAGACATTATGCTTCTTCTGCCAGGAATGAACAGCCGCGCGAACCGTGTCTGCCGCTTGGCTCTGGATAAGGCAGGTCTCGGACGAAACTATATCGTGGCTTCTCGGTCGGTAAAAACCGCTCGAGAAGTCTGATGCACACGGAAACTGCGCCTTGTTGCGGTAGCGATGTGTATCGTCTGCACCGATTATAGGAAGAACTTGCGCTTGAGACTTTGCAATACGCTCGATGCACGAGCGCACATGCTCTTCCTTGATTCGAAGCTCCTCAGTGTATGTCATGTGCCACATCGTACACCCGCCGCATTTCGGGTAGTATTCACATTCGCTCTTCACTCTCTCAGGGGATGATAAAATAACGCGAATAAGCCTTGCGTACGCAAAGCTTTTTTCGACCTTTATTATTTTAATCTCACACTCTTCACCCCGAAGCGCAAGCGGAACAAATACCGCCATACCGTCAATGCGCGCAATGCCTGCGCCCTCGGAGGTGTAGTTTTCGATTTTAACAGTAAAAATATCGCCTTTAATCATTTTTTACCTCGTTTTATTATGAATAAAACCGCTAGCGGTAGTGACAGAAAAATCAGGATCGGGACAATCGGATACGACAGAAACACTCTTCCGATTTCAAAAAGAACCTCTTTTGAGAGAAATACCGTAAGCCCTAGTATCGCCGAGAACAGTGCGATTACAAGCACTGCAGCGGCAGATATGTCCTTAATTTTCTTTATATTTTCGTTATAGTCGTGCGTTATCTCATCACACAGAATCTCAATCGCGCTGTTAAAAAGCTCTGCCGACATAACCGCACCGATGCAGATTAAAAGCTTAAGGAATGTCGGAACTCCGACCTTTCCGATAACGGAAAATGCAGCGACATACACCGCCATACAGATATGTATTCTGAAATTCCTCTCATTACGGATAACCGAAATAAGCCCGTCAAGCGAGTGCTTGAAGCTTGCCCACAAAGTTCCCGTTTCCTCTTTTGTCTGCATTTTTTACCTCCGCAGCCCCATACTCTCGAGAATTTCTTCCTGACGGCCGAAGTGGAGCTTTTCATCCTCATCTGAAAGCTCGTGGTCATAGCCGAGAAGGTGGAGAATACCGTGAACCGTAAGGAACGACACCTCGCGGAGTACGCCGTGACCGTATTCTTCCGCCTGAGCTTTTGCTCTTTCCTCGGAGATTACGATATCTCCGAGCATAACCGTTCCCGTTTCCTCGTCAAGCTCAAGAGGGGATACCTCAATCTTCTCACCCGGTCTCAGGTCAAGCATCGGGAATGAGAGAACATCCGTCGCGCGATCAATCTCACGATGCTCGCGGTTGAGCTCGCGGATGTTTTCGTCATCCGTTACTATTATGCACACATCGCATCCCTGCTCGACTTTTTCATAGTCAAGAGCTGCGCGTACTGCGCTCTCTATCGCCTCGTTGAATGAGTTTTCCTCTGTTTCGTTTACAATAGTTATTCTATGCTCTGCCATTCTTTCCACCCTGTTTCATTTGTTGAATTTTCTTTTCTCTCTCGCGGTCGCGCTTTTCATACGCGTTGATAATTCGCTGAACGAGCGCGTGACGGACGACATCCTTTGATGTCAGATGACACTGCGCCACATCCTCAACGCCCTCAAGCACGCGCATAGCATCGCGAAGACCCGAGCTCTTGCCGTCGGGAAGATCGATCTGAGTTATATCACCCGTTATTACGGCTTTTGAGTTGAAGCCGAGTCGGGTCAAGAACATCTTCATCTGCTCAGGCGTTGTATTCTGCGCCTCGTCGAGTATTATGAACGAATCGTCAAGAGTTCTGCCTCGCATATATGCAAGCGGAGCAACCTCTATCGTTCCCCTTTCCATATATCTCTGGAAGGCCTCGGGACCTATCATATCATAAAGACCGTCATAAAGCGGACGCAGATACGGGTCAACCTTGCTCTGCAAGTCTCCGGGTAAAAAACCGAGTTTTTCGCCTGCCTCAATTGCAGGTCGCGTAAGGATAATTCTATTTACCTTCTTCTCGCGGAAAGCATTTACAGCCGCCGCTACGGCAAGGTATGTCTTTCCGGTTCCGGCAGGACCGATGCCGAGTGTTATTGTATTTTCGTTTATCGCTTTTATATATTCCTTCTGTCCGATTGTCTTCGGCTTTATAGGCTTTCCCTTTGTCGTTATGCAGACAATATCACGCGCAAGCTCAGATATCTGCGACTCGCGGTTTTCTTCGACAAGCCCTATGACATATCTGATATTCTGTTCGTTTATCGCCTCACCGCGCGACGAGAGAACAAGAAGGCTCTCAATAACCCTTACTGCGCGGTCGGCACGGTCAGGCTCGCCGACAACCTTGAACTCGGTATTGCGATTAAGAACCGTTACCCCAAGCTCGCGCTCCAAGATTCCGATATTTTCATCAAATGCGCCGAAAATATCGGTCATCTGCTCAAGCCGCTCAACATTTACAGTTTTCTCTACCATTTTATCCATCCTTTAACAGTTTTCTTTCTACTCCTGCTTTTTCTATACATTCAGCCTTAAGGGACGCATAAGCAAAGTTTTCATCAGAAGATGTTAAAAGCTTTGTATCTGAAACCTCGCAGTCTTTCCTCTCCGAAAGATTCTTTGCAAGCGTATCCCCCATAATTTCATACGCGCGCTCTTCTCCCAGCGTTTTCTCCAAAAGCTCAAACTCACGGTATGTCGCGCGCTCAAGAGAAATCGGCAGTTTAATTTTTTCTGAAAGCGTAAGATTATTCCTTTTAATTATTTTATCACACTTTGTATATGAAATTCTACTGTTTGGATACAATTTTATTCTGCTTCCGAATAAAATTATTGTATACCTTTCCTTCTCGCGTCCGGTGAAAGATTTTTCCATATATTTTTTCTGCATTCTCGCACTTTTTGACGGCCAGGTTTTTACCGTTATCTCTGCATCCGCGTGAGTAACTACGGTAGTTCCCTCGCGTCCTGTCACATATCCGCTTGCAAGAATCTGACCGCGCATTACGGTTTCTCCCTTTACGACCTCCGGAGTTCCCGTTTTTACCGTTATGCTATTTACGATGCCGTCCTTATCCGAAATTATGTCGCACGGTACATCTGCAGGTAAAATTTCAGGAGGAGCCTTCCTCTCCTTTGCGATAACGCGTGCCTCGGCTCCGCTGAAGTTTACATATATGTAGGAAAGCTCAGGTAGACGTATAAGGATATCGTTTCTCAAAGCTTCGATGTCGATTGACGAAACGCGTGCGCCGATACGAAGCCCTCCCTCTTCGAGATACGAAACCAACTTATCTTCATCAAGTCCCTCAAAGCCGTCTATGTTTATCGACCAGACAAACCCGGTGAATATCCACGCCGCAATGCAGAAAACGCTGCATCCGGCAACAAGGAGCGTCCTCTTCTTTACGCGACGCGCATAAAACGGGATACCACTTTTGGATACGATATGAACGCGGCACATCGACTTTCTCGCAATCGGTCTTATACAGAGAAAGTCTTTCGGGTTCATATCAATTCTGAAAACGCCTATATCAAGAGTTTCCATATTACGGAATTTTATACCGCTTCTCGCACATAGATTCAAAAAACGCTCGGGATATGCCCCTCGCACCTCAACCCTTAAACTTCCCGTAAAAAGCCTTATGACTCTCTGCATTATTTTCTTCCTCCGCGCCCGAATTCTATCTTTTCTATCCTGCCCTCGACCTTGAGCTCGTCGCCGTTCATCGCGCCGACTGTAAGTCTGCTTCCCGAAACGAAGACACTTCCCTCGGGAGAGTTTATTTCTATCTCCTCTTCCGAGATTGAAATTATCCCTTTATGGTTTTCGAAAAACACGGCGCGACTTCCTTCCATTTCAATATGGAGAAGTCCGCCTTTTATATCTGCCGGAATGTCAAACATATCCGCCGCCTTTAAAATAACACGGTCTTTTTTCATAAAAAATCCCCCTTTCCATATATTCTATTATCCGCCGTCTTTTTCTATGTTAGAATATTGATATCCTACTATTGCTTTTTCCATACTTTGGATATATAATTAATGAGCAACAATAAAAAATATCGGGGAGGAGATTTTTTGCGTTCTTTCTTAGATACTGCAAATCTTATACTCTTTATTTTCTTTACGGTTTTATATTCATATCAGCTTGTATATGTTTTCATCTCACTTTTCGGAAAGAAGAAAGCTTTTAAAGAAAAGAAGCTACACAAATTTGCGATTCTCATAGCTGCACGCAATGAGCGCACGGTTATTGCCCAGCTCATTGAGAGCATCAGAAAGCAGAAGTATCCGGAAGAGCTTTATGATATTTATGTAATCGCAGATAACTGTACCGATGATACCGCTGCTGTCGCAGAAGGCGCAGGAGCTCATGTCTTTTCCAGATGCGATACAGAACATATCGGCAAGGGCTTTGCCTTGAACTTCGGTTTTAAAAGCATCGCAGAACTCGGAAAGTTTGAGGAATATGACGGCTTTTTCGTTTTCGATGCCGACAATCTCCTTGATGAAAACTACATCGCTGAAATGAACAAGGTTTTTGATTCAGGTTATCGCATAATAACAAGCTACCGTAACTCGAAAAATTACGACTCAAACTGGATATCGGCAGGCTCATCGCTCTGGTTCTTGCGCGAGGCAAAGTTCATAAACAACTCCAGAATGATTCTGGGGCTCAGCTGTGCCGTATCGGGAACGGGATTTCTCGTTTCTCGCGAAATCATCGAGCGAAATCAGGGCTGGAAATATTATCTTCTCACAGAGGATATTGAGTTTTCTATCGACAGCGTTATCAGAAACGAAAAGATAGGATATGCCGAAAACGCAATTCTCTACGACGAACAGCCCTATACCTTCCAGCAGTCGTGGAATCAGCGTATCCGTTGGGCAAAAGGCTTTTTCCAGGTCTTTATGGCTTATGGAAAAAAGCTTGTCTGTGCAATATTTAAGAACCGAAGCTTCTCTGCATACGATATGCTTATGACAATTATGCCCGCTATGATGCTTACTCTTGTGGGCGCTGTTCTCAACGCCGTCTGCCTTGCCATTTCCCTTTTTAATCTACCGGCGATGCAGACTGTCACAACAGTTTCGGGAATAGCCCTTTTTATGACATTCTTTAATTTCTATATGATTCTTCTCTTCTTTGCCGCCATAACCACGGCGACCGAATGGGAGAGCATAAACACCACAACAGCAAAAAAGATTCGCTATATCTTTACTTTCCCCGTGTTCATTTTCACTTATATCCCAATTTCAATCGCAGCTCTTTTCGGGAAAATTGAGTGGAAGCCGATTGAACATAATATTGCAAAAAACATTGAAGAATTCCAAAGATAAAGTAGAGCATATAAATATCAAAGCTTATTCTTTTTTAGGGCCATTCAATAACCGATGCCTGGTGCAACTACGGAAGTGCACATTTGGGGGACACGGTTACGCCACTATGGTAAAAGGCGAGCTTGGGTAAGGGTGCGAAGCAGTTTTGGATTAGATATTCTTCGTCTTAGAGAAATTAAAAAATACAGACATACCGGCGTATGTCTGTATTTTTTGTACACTATAATCGGAAAATTGCAGGTCAAAACCGAATTCTCCCTATGAAGCACCTCCGTATCGGAGGTTGTTTTACTTTTATTTTACTTTTTATCGAGGGCAAAATGTTCCTTTGTAACAGATATTACTACCTTATACAGACCGATTATACCTATCATATTGGGGATAATCATAAGACCATTCATTGTCTCGGATATACTCCAGATAAGGTCGAGGTTTCCAATAGTACCTACAAATACCATCGCTACATAAATACATCTGTATACCCATACGGCAACACCGGACTTTTTGACGAGATACTGCATACTTACTGCGCCGTAATATGCCCAACCGAGAATCGTTGAAAGCGCAAAGAAAATGGTAGCAATCGTAACACCAATACCACCAATTCCAGGAAGAACGGAATTAAATGCCGCGATACTGAGAGCCGAGCCCTGAAACTCTCCCGTATTCCAGAGTCCTGAGGAAAGAACTACAATTCCAGAGAGAGTGCAGATTATTATTGTTGTGAAGAAAACTTCAAACATTCCCCAGAGTCCCTGCTTAACAGGACTCTTTGTGCTTGATGCCGCGTGCGCAATCGGCGCACTGCCAAGACCTGCCTCATTTGAGAAAACGCCTCTTGAGAAGCCGTAATGCATAGCGGTCATTACTCCGTAACCTGCCACACCTCCGACTCCTGCTTTGAAATTGAATGCTTCTCTGAAGATAAGAGCAAAGGTTGCAGGAATTTTGTCATATGACAAAATAACCCCCACAACTGCACAAACAACATAGAACACAGCCATAAACGGAACAAGCTTCTCGTTAACCGATGCAATTCGGCGCACACCGCCGAGAATTACGCATGCAGCTATAACCGTAAGAACGATACCGGTTATCCACGGAGAAACATTGAATGTGCTTTCAAGCGCAATCGCAATGGAGTTGGACTGGGTAGCATTACCCGTACCGAGGCAGGCACACATTGCAAAAATTGCAAACAAAGCCGCAAGAACCTTGCTGATAGCGCCGTTCTTCTTGGCACCAAGACCGTTTCTGATATAGTACATCGGACCGCCGACCCATTCGCCCTTTGCGTTCTTTTCACGATAACGCAGGGAGAGAACTATCTCGGCGTATTTTGTGACCATTCCGAGGAGAGCGCTTATCCACATCCAGAAAATAGCACCCGGGCCGCCTGAGACTATCGCCGTTGCGACACCTGCTATACTTCCCGTTCCGATCGTTCCTGCCATAGCCGTAGCAACAGCCTGGAACGGGCTGACACCCGAGGCGTCTTTTTCGTGCTGATTTTTTGAAAAAATACTGCAAATGGTATTTTTCAACATATAGCCAAATTTTCCAAACTGGAGAAACTTTGTCTTTGCAGACAAAAACAATCCCATAAGGATTAAGAGTGCCAGCATAAACGGTCCCCATACGATACCGTTTACGGTGGCATTTATTTTTTCAATAATTTCCATTTTTACCCCCTAAATTATTCCTTTCTATCAGGAAGAAGACATACATCACACTTGTTTGTTGAAAGGACAACCGATGTGCGTGTAAGTGACACTCCTCCTATACTTTTTATATAATTCAATATTTCCTCAAGTGTTTTTCCCGTTCTGGTAATGACCTTAAGGATAAAATCAAAGTCTCCTGCTATGTAATAGCATTCGGCGATTGAAGGATGCTCTTTTATCTTTTCAACAAAGTTCTCATAGCACTTAGGATGCTCAAGACTTACATATATGAACGCAAAAAGCTCCCTGCCAAGAGCCGACTGATTGATTATCGTAGTGTATTGCTGAATAAGACCTGAGCTTTCCATTTTTTTAATTCGTTCGATAACTGCAGAAGTTGATAAATTTATCTTTGCACCTATGTTCGTTGCATTCTCTCTCGAATTTTCTTTTAAGCAACACAGAATCTTATAATCAATAGCGTCCATATTCTGTCACCCCATATTGAATTATATAAAGAAATTATATATAAAAAACAATAATTTGTAAATATTTGTCGTCAACAGGAATATATTTTTTGTGAAAAAAGTTTTATTGGCAAAAATTTTTCCCAATTATTCATTTATAGCAAATTATTTTCTGTTTCAGACGCAAAAAAGGTGTGTGACCAAGCCACACACCTTTTTTATTTATTATTCTTCTGTTGTTTCCTCGCTCGGAGCTTCTTCGGTTTTTGTTTTCTTTTCGGGAGCATTTTCGCCAAAGAGCGCGTAGAAGGTCGTATCATCCATAACCTCGTGCTCCAAGAGATAATTTGCAACCTCGTGAAGTTTATCGATATGCTCGTTGAGTATTGCTGTGCACTTGTCATAAGCGCCGTCAATTATGCTCTTAACTTCTCCGTCAATAACAGCGGCAATACTCTCCGAGAAATTATGTCTTGATGCAAAGTCACGACCGAGGAAGACCTCATCGTTTTCCGATGCAAAGTTAATTGTTCCGATCTTTTCACTCATACCGTACTTCGTTACCATGTCACGCGCGATACGCGATGCGCGCTGAATATCGTTTGAAGCACCTGTTGTGACATCAGAAAAAATAAGTCGCTCTGCTACATTACCGCCAAGCAATGATACGATTTCTTCAACCATATCGGTGCGTGTGCGAGTATATACATCCTCACGCGGCAATGAAATTGTCATACCGAGAGCACGCCCGCGCGGTATGATTGTAATCTGATGAACCGGATCCTGAGTTTCAAGGAACTTCATTGCAATTGCGTGACCTGCTTCATGATATGCGGTAAGGCGATTTTCTTTTTCTGTTCGGATTCTCGCCTTCTTTTCAGGACCTGCAATTACCTTGATTACAGATTCTTCGATATCTGTCATCGTAATTTCCTTGCGCTCATTCTTTGCTGCAAGAAGTGCTGCTTCATTTAGCAGGTTTTCCAGATCTGCAGGGCTGAAACCGCTTGTTGTTTTAGCAACCGTTACAAGAGAAACATCACTTGCGAGTTTTTTATTCTTCGCGTGAATCTCGAGCACCGCCTCACGACCTTTGATATCCGGAAGACCGACATAAACCTGACGGTCAAATCTGCCCGGACGCATAAGAGCCGGGTCAAGGATATCGGGGCGGTTTGTAGCCGCGATGATTATAACGCCCTCGTTGTTTCCGAAGCCGTCCATCTCAACGAGGAGTTGGTTGAGCGTCTGCTCACGCTCGTCGTGACCGCCGCCGTAACCTGCGCCACGGTGACGACCGACAGCGTCAATTTCGTCTATGAATATAATCGCCGGAGCGGCTTTCTTCGCCTGCTCAAAAAGGTCGCGGACACGGGATGCACCGACACCGACATAGAGCTCAACAAAATCAGAACCCGAAATTGAGAGGAACGGAACTCCAGCCTCTCCTGCAACAGCCTTTGCGAGATATGTTTTACCTGTTCCCGGAGGGCCTACAAGCAAAACGCCTTTCGGAATTCTTGCGCCGATTTCAGTAAACTTCTTCGGGTCTTTGAGGAAATCTACGATTTCCGCAAGCTCCTGCTTTTCTTCATCTGCACCTGCTACATCAGCAAATGTAACCTTCTTTTTTTCATCGCTTCCGAGCTTTGTGCGAGCCTTGCCGAAGCGCATTGTCTTGCTTGCGCCACCGTCAGCCTTGTTGAACATAAAGAACCACATAGCTCCGATAACGAGGAATACGAGAACATACGGAAGTATCACCATCCACCACGGAGTTCCTGCTTCAGGCATTCTGTCGTCATCCGTAATTATGCCCTTTGAGCGTTGCTCACGCAAAAGCTCGCCGAGGTCCATACGGAAATCTGCTCTTACCTGCGGATCAGTAAGGTCAAAGGTAATAATGTCCTGACCTGAGGGGAGAGCGCGCTTGAGCTGTGCCGTTAGCATTCCGCCGTCAATCATATACTTTTCGACATTTTCTGCTTCGAACTGGCGAACAACTTCTGCGTATGTTATCTTCTCCGCACCGTTCCCTTCAAAAAGGAAGCTCGCAACGGAGACAAGTATTGCAATTATCAGAAGAAACAGCAATATGTCACGCGTGTTGTTTTTTTTCAATTGATGTCACATCCTTAAATAAATTATTTTTCGTAAACTTCGCGTTTAAGTATTCCGATATACGGGAGATTTCTGTATTTTTCACTGTAGTCAAGACCGTAGCCTACTACAAATTCATTTTCTATGTCAAAACCGATATAGTCAGCCTTTACCTCAACGGTTCTGCGCTCGGGCTTGTTGAGAAGAACGCAGAGCTTGACTGAAGACGCACCGCGGCGCGTAAGCTCGGGGAAAAGGTTTGAGAGCGTAACGCCTGTATCAAGGATATCCTCGATTACGATTACATCACGGTCGCGAATATCCGTTTCCATATCCTTTTTTATAACAAGCTTGCCCGTGGTTTCCGCGCCGCTTCCGTAGCTTGAAACCTGCATAAAGTCAATCTGACACGGAAAATCAAGCTCGCGGATAATGTCTGCCGTAAAGATAAGCGAGCCTTTCAATATACATAATATAAGCGGGTTCTTTCCGCTATATTCGCTCTTTATCTGATTTGCCAAAAATTTTACCTTGTCGGCAAGTTCTTCTTCTGTAAGAAGAACTCTTTCGATATCGTTTTTCAAAATCTCCACACCCTATTTTTTATCAATTTTTACAAAATATCCGCTTCCCTCATCACCGCAAAAACGGCAGTCACTCCCAATGCCGAATACGGCAAAGACCTTTTCGTCGTCTGCGATAACTGGAATTTTTTCTCTTTTATCAAGCGGAATTTTTTCGTCTATAAAAAGCTTCTTGAGAGTCTTTGTATTTCTTTTTGGAAGCTTGATTTCGTCCCCCGTGTTTTTTCCTCGAATTACCAAATTACCTTGTATTTTACCACAGGAAACAAAAAAAGTATTTAATAAATTATGAATTTTTTCGCATTTTTCTGTTTTTTTTACGGTTACGGAATATTCACCCCACCAAAACTCGCCTTCACTAAGCAAAACTGCAGGTAAATTCTGCGCTTTTTCTTCTTTTTCAAATACGATTTTTTCGTATTCGCGGCGCGCAATGAGCCCACCCGGAAGGTTTATTCTGTCTGACGGTGAATCTGATTTCGCAAGCGACACAATCTGCTCTATATGACAGAACTCAAGTGTTCTTCCGGCGAACATTTCGCAGATTCTTGAAGTAAGTGCAGGCTCTAAAATAAGCTCTTTTGCAAGGCACGAGTTTCGTGACAGCGAAATTTCATTAAATCTGCGTTTTGCAGCTTTGTTTAAAAACTCCGCCTCGCATCTCAAAATCTGCGCGGTTTTTGACGCGTTTGAAACTGCTTTTTCGTTTACGCCGACAAGCGACGGAATAACAGTATGGCGTATCCTATTCCGAGAATAAATATCCTCATCATTCGTCTTATCAACGCAGAAGGATATATCAGACTCTCTCGAATACTCCTCAATTTCGTCTCTCGTACACTCAATAAGCGGCCTTATTATGCACTCTCTTACCGTCGGGATACCGCAAAGACCGTCAATACCGCTTCCGCGCGAGAGATTAAAGAGAATCGTTTCGAGATTGTCGTTTGCGTTATGCGCTGTTGCGATAAAATCTGCCGAAAGCGACACTTTCGCTCTTTCCAGAAAATCGTAACGGAGATTTCTCGCGCAAAGCTCGGTAGATTCTCCTCTTGCCTTTGCCTCTTTTGCGATGTCGATTCTTTCAGAAATAAAGTCTATCCCGTAAGACAAACATTTTGTCCTTACGAACTCTTCATCGCGCATGGCATCCTCGCCGCGAAGCAGATGGTTGAGATGTGCAGCACAGACAGAAATTGAAAGCTCTTCCCTGAGCTTTATGAGCACATCAAGAAGAACGGACGAATCAACTCCGCCCGAAAGTGCAACGAGAACTCTCTTGTTCTCCGATATTTTATTTTTCTTTAACGTATTTCGAACTTTAGTAATCATGTGAACTGTCCACAGATGTAAATTTCGTATATTTACCGTCCCAGTGCAGGTCAATATCACCCGTGCTGCCGTGACGGTTTTTCTCTACAAGAAGCTTTACACGCTCGGGAGACTCTTTATCTTCCCTAAAGAGAATCATAACGACATCGGCATCCTGCTCGATTGAGCCTGATTCACGAAGGTCAGAAAGTCTCGGACGGCGACCCTGCTTATCGCTCTCACGGGAGAGCTGTGAAAGGCAGAGAATCGGGACATTTAAGTCCTTCGCCATAATCTTGAGCGCACGCGAAATCGCCGCAACTTCGTTTACGCGCGAATCAGCGCGGATACCTGACTGGACAAGCTGGAGATAGTCGATTATTACAAGACCGATTTCCTCTCCCAATCGACGGCATTTCGCCTTCATCTCGTTAACGGTTATTCCCGTAGCATCTGCAAGGTAAATCTTCGTATTTGCAAGAGTTTCTGACGCGTGAGCTATTGCAACCCACTCATCATCATCAAGAAGACCTGTACGGAGCTTCTTTGAATCTACAAGTGCCTCACCTGAAATAAGGCGGAGGGCAAGCTGTTCGTTTGACATTTCAAGAGAGAAAACAACAACTGCCTTTCCTGACATCTTTGCGGCGTTTGCACAGATATTGAGTGCAAAGCTTGTTTTACCTACACCGGTATTTGCCGCAAGAATAACAAGGTCAGAGTTATTGAGACCCGTAAGGAAGGTATCAACCGTTGAGAAGCCCGTAGGCGTTCCCGGAAGCTTTCCTGCGTTCTTTGCAAGAGTTCCGAGGTGGGCGTATGTACTCTCAAGGACCTCGCTGATAGGCGCGATTCCCTTGCTTTTTTTCTCGTTTCTTATCTCATATATCTTCTGCTCGGCAAACTCTACAACATCGTCTGCCTCGCCCTCGCCGGATGCTATTACATTATGAATTTCCGCCGTAATCTCATCGACATTGCGAAGCACCGCCTTGTCGCGGACTATCTTTATATACTGAGCGACATTTACGGCCGTCGGCGTAATGTCCAGAAGTTTAAGGATATAGCTTCTGCCGCCCGAGGCTTCCAGAACGCCCCTGACAGAAAGCTTATCTATTAAAGTTACGGGGTCAATAGTTTCATTGAGCGTAAACATACTCTGAAGAGCCTCGAAGATATTTCTGTTCTGAGTTACATAAAAGTCCTCCGAGCGCAGATGTTCCATAACCTCAGGCACACAGCGTGGGTCAATGAGCATCGAACCGAGCACGGACTGCTCCGCTTCTACATTATGAGGAAGTCTCGCTCCTATGATTTCATCCATTTTACAAACCTCCTAAAATGAGGATTTAATCGAAGAGCTTAAGCCTCTTTTACCATTACGGAAAGCTTTCCGCTTACTTCGTTATAAAGCTTTACTTTTACTTCGTATGTTCCGAACTGCTTTATGTTTTCGGAAAGGACGAGCTTGTGCTTGTCAATTTCAATCTTGTACTGTGCCTTGAGCGCTGCGGCGATATCTGCCGTAGTAACAGAACCGAAAAGACGGCCGCCCGCTCCGGCCTTTGCCTTGACCTCAACCTTCATGTTTGCAAGCTCGCCTGCAAGCTTCTCAGCTGCTGCCTTTTCTCTTGCAATTCTTGCGATATTTGCCTCTTCTGCAATTTTTGCAGCGTTGAGATTGTCTGCTGTTGCTTCTTTAGCCAAATTCTTCGGGAAGAGGAAGTTTCTTGCGTATCCGTCGGATACATTTATGATCTGACCTTTCTTTCCCTGACCTTTTACATCTGCATTTAAAATTACTTTCATTTTCAAATTCCTCCTAAAACTTCAGAAATTGCGCTCTTAAGCTCTTCTGAAACCTCTTCCATTGACTTATCGTGAACCTGAGCGCCTGCAGTGTCGAAATGTCCGCCACCGCCAAGCTTTTCAAGGATAAGCTGAACATTTATATCCCCGAGTGAACGCGCCGATATGTTTATGACATCATGCTCGCAGTAGAGAACAAACGACGCCTGAACTCCCGAAATCGTAAGAAGCTCATCTGCCGCCTGAGCCGCAAGCTTTCTGTTACTTGTTCCGTTATATTCAACTATCGCAACCCTGTCGTTATGCATCTTTGCAAGCTTTACAAGCTCTGCGCGTTTTACATACGCATCAATATCGTCCTGAAGAATTCTCTTAAGCTCAACCGTATCCGCACCTGCGCGACGGAGATATGCCGCCGCCTCAAAGGTTCTTACACCCGTTTTCATCGTAAACTTCTTTGTATCGATTACGATTCCCGAGAGCATCGCCTCAGCTTCGCATTGGAGAATATCCTTTGTTTCAACTATATACTGCAAAAGCTCCGTAACAAGCTCGCAGGTACTTGATGCATACGGCTCGTGAAAATTAAGAACCGCGCCGTCGATATAATCTGTTCCGCGTCTGTGGTGGTCAATAACGGCAATCTTGTTTGCCGACTCAAGAAGCGCCTCAGACTCAACAACCGTTTTGCGGTTGGTATCGACTACAACAAGAAGCGTATCGCTGTCCGCCTCAAGAAGCGCATCCTCCGCACTTATAAACGCGCCGTCGTATATATGTTCTGTCTTAATCTTTCTTATAAGAACCTCAGCGCTGCTTTTCGGGCTTGTTACAATCGCCGCAGTCTTACCAATCTTTCGCGCGATACACGCGATTCCGACTGCCGCACCGATACTGTCATTATCGGCGTCCTTATGCCCCATTATGATAACGCCTGAGCTGTCACGGATAAGACCTTCGAGAGCATTTGCCATAACTCGCGATTTGACCTTTGTTCTCTTTTCAAGCTCCTGCGACCTTCCGCCGAAGAATGCAAAGCTGAACTTATCCCTGATAACAGTCTGGTCACCGCCGCGCGAGAGCGCCATATCGATTGCAAGGCGCGCATTCTTGCGGTTTTCCTGAAAGTCCTGACCGTCCTTACCGATTCCTATACTGAGCGTAACTTTGATTCCGTTCTTGCTCTCAATCTCGCGAACAGAATCAAGAATCGAAAACCTTTCTGCCGTGTACTTTTCAAGATACCTCTGCTGGAAAATATATAAGTATTTATCGCGCTCGTATTTTAAGAAGATTCCGTTTGCTTCTGCTGTCCACTCCGCAAGGCGCTTATCAATTTCAGCTACGATAAATGAGCGCTCCGCATCGTTGAGACCGTTCATAATTTCAGCATAGTTATCAATCATTATAACCGAAACTATCTGCTTTGAGTTTTCAAACTCGGTAATAGTTTCAACATATTCTGAAACATCAAGGAAATTAAGCGTGAGCAGAGACGGCGATTCCTCCGCATCGGCAGGATGGAAGAGACTTCCGTAAACTCTGTACTTTTTTCCGAGAATCTCTATCTCCGTCGGGCACTCAAACTTACCTTCGCTCGCCCAGGTAAGGTCAAACTCAGGGATGAGTTTAAAGAGCTTTTCGTCAAAAACATGGTCGTGCTCACCTGCCATAGTCGTAAACGCGGAATTCGCCCAAACGATTTCGCCCGTATCCCACTTCATAATGACGGTAGCCATCGGTGAGTCCATAACCGCATTGCGGCTTGCCTGCTTAAGCTGCGAAAAAGTTTTTTCTATATTTTTCTTAAGCTTCTTGTCTCTCGTGTCAGCATTTACGAGAAATGCGACAAGAATGGCCGCAGCAACGATAAGCTCTGCCACCGCGAGACGGTAATCAGCAAAGAAAAACGACAGTATTGAGAACAAAAAAACAGCTATAAAGCTAAGGACAAACCTCGGCTCTATCCATTTGAACGGTTGCTTTTTCATAAATTTCGCTCCCTGTAAACCTAAAGATAATAATTCACAGTATAGTATATCATAAATAACTTCTTTTGTCCAACTTTATATTACTAATTAAATTGACCTTTTTGATGAATGGTGGTAATATAATAATCAGAATCAGTTTTAATTTGAGAGAAAAGGAGTGAGATGTAACTTGAACGGTTTTTTCGGTGCTCTTAAAACCTTTTTCAAGCAGGTTGATACAAAACTTCTTACACTTTGTCTTATCGCCTCGACTTTCGGCATGATTCTCATTTCAAGTGCAACCCGTAGCATGGGAAGCGGAAGCTTTCTTAAGGTTCAGCTCGTCGCTACCCTTATCGGAATCGCGCTGTATCTTATGCTGTCGTGGATTGACCTTGACTCCGTAAGCTCGTGGTGGAAATATGTATATGTCGCAAACCTTCTCCTTATCCTTGTTCTCTTCATATTCGGTACGGGAAGCGAGGAGACGGGAAACCGCGCGTGGATCCGTTTCGGAAGTATCGGCATCCAGCCTGCCGAAATCGGAAAAATTCTCTTTATCATTTCGCTTGCAGGGCATATTACTTCGCTTGAAGACAGGCTCGATAATGCATCCTCTGTTATTGTTCTCTCGGTTTTTTCGATGATTCCGATAGGTCTTTTGTATGTCATTTCCTCTGACCTTGGTTCAGTTCTCGTTTATCTTATAATTTTTGCGGTAATGATGTTCTGTGCAGGAATTCGTCTCCGCTGGTTTGCAGGTGCAGGAATTACTCTTGTCGCACTTTCTCCGCTTATATGGAAATTCGTTCTGCGCCCTGACCAGAAGATGCGCGTGCGAGTGGTATTCAACCCCGAGCTTGATCCGCTCGGTCGCGGCTATCACGCGATACAGAGCAAAATTGCAATCGGCTCAGGTCAGTTTTTCGGACGCGGACTTGGCGAAGGCACGCAGACTCAGCTCGGATATCTTCCTGCCAAGCAGACGGACTTTATCTTCTCCGTAGCAGGCGAAGAACTCGGCTTTATCGGCTGTCTTCTTGTTATCGCGCTTCTCGCGCTCATAATCTTCCGCTGCCTTTCAATGACGATGCGCGCAGGTTCTTTTTCGTCCTACCTCGTTTGTGCAGGAGTTTCAGCGCTTCTCATCGCGCAGACGGTTGAAAACATCGGAATGTGCACAGGACTTATGCCCGTTATCGGACTTACGCTCCCGCTTTTCTCTTATGGCGGTTCAAGCGTTATGGCGGTTTATATGGCGCTCGGTCTTATAAGCTCAGCCCGAATGCGCGCCCGCCCCTCACGACTTTCAAGGTAAATAACAAAAATCGAGATGAAAATTCATCTCGATTTTTTTACTTTATCAGACAAAAGAAGCAGTGCTATAATATTCGGTACCATCATCATTCCGTTAAACATATCTGAAAGCTCCCATATCCCATCAACGCTTATTATTGCGCCAAGTCCTACCGCGAGGGAATAAATTGCTCTGTATATCTTTCTCGCGCTCTCGCGTCCGCCTGCGAGATAGAAAACACAGCTCTCGCCATAATATGACCAGCCGAGAATTGTCGTGAGAGCAAAGAGAATTACCGATATTCCGACAAACACGCCGCCGAATGCACCGATATGAGACGAAAACGCCGCTGTCACAAGTCTTGCTCCCGTGAGACCTGCATCGCACTCACCCGAGCTTATTATAATTATCGCAATTACCGTACACATAACTATTGTATCAACAAAAACTTCAAGTACACCCCACAGTCCCTGATTTTCAGGACTTTTTGCATCTGATGCCGCGTGGACAATCGGCGACGAGCCAAGTCCTGCTTCGTTTGAGAACACTCCGCGCGCTATACCAAACCGCATTGCACGGCGCACCATCTCGCCACCCATAGCACCGTAAACAGCTTTTGGGGTGAACGCCGCCTTGAATATTTCGGCGATTGCATCCACCGTCCTTTTTATATCGAAAACCATTATGTATATACATATTCCCATAAAAAATACAACCATTACGGGAACTATCTTTTCTACTGTTCTTGAGAGTCTCCCGATTCCGCCGCTTATTCCTGCCCACGCTATGAGAGAAAGCGTTGCCGCAACAACAAGCGGTGGAAGCTTTATCCATCCGCTAAGAACTGTTGATATGGAATTTGCCTGATTCATTCCACCCATGCCGATACATGCAAGCGCGCCGGATATGCAGAACAGAACAGCAAGCCACCTGAACCCTTTCGAGAGTCCTCGTTCAATATAGTACATCGGTCCTCCGATATAGCCGTCCTTTGTTTTTTTACGGAACTTTACCGCAAGAAAAATCTCGGCGAACTTCGTCGCCATTCCGAAGATTGCGGATATCCACATCCAGAAAACAGCCCCTGCACCGCCTGACGCTATTGCTGTTGCGACACCAATCAGGTTTCCGCTTCCGATTGTCGATGCAAGTGCAGACGAAAGCGCCTGATAGGGAGATATTCCGTTTTCTGTTTTTTCTTTTTTCTTAAAAAGCGAACCGAGAGTTCCAGATATCCACCCCCTCGCATCACGAATCTGAAAAAAGCGAAGTTTTACCGTGAAAAATATTCCGCAGCCGAGAAGAAGTATAAGCATGGGGCTTCCCCAGAGAGTCTTGTTTATCGCGCTTACTAAATTTTCCATTCTGACACCTTTTTATATATATTTCCATACAAGATACTGCGAAAAGATGCGGAATATTACATATACATTTCAAAAAGTGCCTGACTGTTGCAAAAGTGAGGTTTTCACTGTATAATATAATCACATAAAGGAGGTGGTGGGCGTGAAACGCTTGATGGCGCTTATCCTTATAGTTTGCATACTGTCGCTTCTTGTTGCTGTCCAGACTTCGGCACAGGGCGAAATTTTTGTCGCCGCAGGAAATACCGTCCTGCCTCTTACGGATGCCATGCCGATAAAGTCAAACGGAGCCTGGTACATAGATTACAGATGTTTTACTGAAGGAACTCTAAACTTAAGTGCTTCGTATAATGCATCTGAAAAAAAACTTGTTCTGTACAATTGGGACATAACCCTTATCTTTGACCTTACCACGGCTACTGCATATACCGTTCACGATAACGTCGAGTATAGAGCGGCGACTGTCGCTGCTGCCGGAACAGTTTATGTCCCCGTACAGTTTACGGCGCAGATTTTCGGTTTCTCCTATGCTTACCACCAGAATCTCTCCCTTATCCGAGTAATGCGTGAGGACGATATTCCATACAGTATGTTCCGGTATATTGCAAAAAACGCGATGCCGGAGCTTCTTGAAACCTACAATGCCCAGAAAAAGGCGGAGCAGGAAAAGCAACAGGCACAGGCAAACCGCCCACAAAGCGAAAATATCAAAAGCGGAACGCTCCGCCTTACCTTCAATATAGCCAGCGGAGAAAATTTCACAAAGATTTTAAACCAGCTTTCGCAATACGGCAGAAGAGCCACATTCTTTATAAATCAGAACGCGATTCCAAAGTGTGAAAACGAAATCCGCCGTGCAATAGTTCAGGGACATTCCATCGGTATTCTTGCCGAATCTCCCGACGAGCTTTCAGTCACAAATGCAAAGCTTTTTGACATAGCAAAAACAAAAACACGCCTTGTGAGATTCAAAAACGGTTCCTCCTCGCTTTCAAAAGAGAATGTCGATAAGGTAATCGCCGCAGGATACAGGCTGTGGGATGCAGACATCACCCCTTCTGAAACTTCCGCATCGAAGATATATTCAAACGCTGTATCAAAGCTCAAAGCATCTTCGCGCTCACCCGTTCTCGCGCTTTCAGATTCTGATATGGGCGTTTCGGCGCTCGGCAGAATTTTAAGCTACTTAAGCTCGCAAAACTACAGTGCATATATCATAAACATTCTTGACACACCAATAAATCAGATATCGGAAAGAAGATAAAAAAAACCTGTCTCTGACGAGACAGGTTTTTTATGTCTTAATTATTCTTCGCAGGAGCATTCGCCGTCGCAGTCGCAATCATCGCCGCAGCAGCAATCGTCCATATCAAATTCGAGGTCTTCACCGCAGTTCGGGCACTGGATGCTACCCAATGCGATAATGTCCTCATCTGCCATAATAGAATCGCCGCAAGTCGGGCATACGATTTCATAATGGAAATCGTCGCAGTTGCACTCACAGTCGTCATCGCACTCGTCACAGTCGCAGTCGCAATCTTCATCGAATGCACCTTCAAGCTCAAGAAGCTCTTCTGCAACTTCGTCAAGCTCATCGCTCATGCTGTCTGCAACAGCCTCAAGGTCAGAAATTGACGCTGCAAGCTCGTCGATAACATCTACCATAGCAAGGAGAAGCTTACCTTCTTTTGTTTCGCCGTCTATCTCAAGACCGTCACAAAGGCCTCTGAGATATGCAGCTCTTTCAAGAATATCCATTACGCTGTTACCTCCCGAAAATTACTTCGCACGCTCGAGGTATTCGCCTGTTCTTGTATCAATCTTGATTCTGTCGCCGATGTTGATGAAGAGCGGAACGCGAACTTCAGCACCTGTCTCGACAGTAGCCGGCTTTGTAACATTGGTAGCTGTATCGCCCTTGAGGCCCGGCTCAGTTTCAGTAATCTCAAGCTCTACGAAGTTAGGCGGCTCAACGCTGAATACATTGCCCTTGAATGAGAGGAACTTAACAACCATATTTTCCGTAACAAACTTGAAGCTGTCCGGAAGCTTTTCAGCATTAAGCGGCTCCTGCTCATAAGTTTCCTGATTCATAAAGTAGTAAAGCTCACCGTCGTTGTAGAGATACTCCATATCCTTTCTCTCAACGAATGCCGGCGGGAACTTATCTGTCGGGTTGAAAGAAGTTTCAACAACAGCACCCGTAACAACATTTCTGTACTTTGTACGGACGAAAGCTGCACCCTTACCGGGCTTTACATGCTGGAACTCGATAACCTGCATTACCTGTCCATCCATTTCAAATGTTACACCGTTTCTGAATTCGCCTGCAGAAATCATTTTAAATCCTCCGTTTTCTTGTGTATAAATCTCTTTATATTTTACCTTATTTTATTCTCTATTGCAAGAAAAATTTTCATATTTACTTCATTTCGCACAAAACTCTTACACCAAGCGGATATACGAGCTTTCCAAAGCCCGAAATCATACCGACGCAGACGGGAGAAATTACCGACCTGTGGCGAAATTCGTCTCTTGCATAAATGTTACTTAAATGAACCTCAACACAAGGAAGCTCAACCGATGCAATTGCGTCTCGGATAGCGATGCTGTAATGAGAATACGCCGCAGCGTTTATAACAACGCCGTCAAACTTCTCATCCCTTGCACGATAGAGAAGGTCAATTATCTCGCCCTCGTGGTTTGACTGGAACGCCGAAATCTCGACGCCGAGTTCCTTCGTACTTTCCTTTGTGTATTCGATAATGTCCGAAAGAGTATCCTTTCCGTAAATCTTCGGTTCTCTTTTGCCGAGATTGTTGAGGTTCGGACCGTTTAAAATCATTATCTTCTTCATTACTCAAACATCCTCCTTTTGCCAAGCGGTTTTACCTTTATCGAAAGGATGCCGCATCGCTTTGCGCCGATTATGTCAGTTACGAACTTATCCCCGACAAGAGCTGTTGTATCGCGCGTTCCTCCGAGCTTTTCCATTGCGCGTCTTATGGTCTTTCTGCTCGGTTTTCCGCTCTTCCAGTAATAATCTACACCAAGAGGCTCGCAATATTTCTTGACTCTTTCCTCGCCGTTGTTTGAAACAATCGCAAGCGAGATTCCGTGCTCTGTAAGAGAGTCTGCCCAGCGCTTTATTTCATCATCCGGAGTTTCGTTTTCATACATCGCAAGCGTATTATCAAGGTCTGCAATCAGAACCTTTATTCCGAGCTGGGATAAAAACTCTCCCGTAAGCTCGCTTGCTCTCGCAAGTTCCAGATCAGCTTTTAACAAAGAAACCATTTTCTCCTCCGAATAATATAATTTCGCTTTTAATATACTGTTTTATCCCTTGTTCTCTGAACGGGTAAAGGCTATAAACAAAATCGAGCTTACGGCAAGAAGCATCGGATAGAAGAGCTTCGGCATAATATCAAACGCCGAAAGGCTTCCGCCAAGCTCCGTAACGGTAGAGAGCGCAATGAGCATCTGTGCACCGTAGGGAATTACTGCCTGGAAGCAGCAGGAGAAGGTATCGAGAATTGAAGCTGCTCTTTTCGGTGCGATGCCGTACTCGCTTGAAATTTCTTTTGCAATCGGGTTTGCCATAACTATTGCAACCGTATTATTGGCCGTTGCAATATCAAGAACTCCGACGAGCGCCGCCATACCGAGCTGACCGCCGCGTTTGCCCTTGAATATCTTCTTTATTCCGTTGAGGAGCGCATCGAAACCGCCGTGTTCACGGATAAGAGCGCATATTGCAGATACAAGTATTGCAACCATAGCAGTCTCAAACATACCTGCAGCACCTGTTCCCATATTAGCGAGAATATCCGTAGCAGCAGTTGCCCCTGTTGCTACCATAATCAATGCACCCGAAATGATTCCTACAAGAAGAACGACAAATACATTTATTCCGATAATACCGCCGATAAGAACAAGCGCATACGGAATAATCTGAATGAGATTGTATGTATTCTCTACAGTTCCCTTTATGTCGCTTCCCATAGACAGCGCGATAAGAAGAATTACTGAAACTATCGCCGCAGGAAGAGCAATAAAGAAGTTCGCACGGAACTTATCCTTCATCTTACAGCCCTGACCGTTGCAGGCAGCGATTGTGGTATCCGAAATGAACGAAAGGTTGTCGCCAAACATTGCACCGCCCATAACGGATGCAACGCAAAGTGCCATATCAAAGCCTGATGCACGCGAAACCGCGACTGCAATCGGAGTAAGAAGCGTTATGGTTCCGACCGAAGTTCCCATCGAGAGAGAAACAAGACAGCCAACAACAAACAAAACCGCTACCGCAAACTGTGCAGGAATATGAGACAGCATAAAGTATGCAACACTCTCAGCACTTCCGCGGCCGACAACGCCGACGAAAATTCCTGCTTCAAGGAATATAAGAATCATCGTTACGATATTTACATCGCCGATTCCTTTTCCCATGAAGACGAGCTTTTCGTCAAACTTGAGTTTGCGATTCTGAAGGCAGGCAACGACAAGCGCGATAAGAAAAATAACGACTATCGGAATGTTATAGAAGCCCATCGGAATCTTGAGAATGTACTCAAAGAGAATTCCGAGACCAAGATATAAAACGAGAAAAACTCCTATCGGAAGGAGCGCCCATGCATTTCCTTTTTTCATAATTGTCCCCCGTATGGTCGCTTATTATTAAAATTCAGCAGAAGTAATGAGCTTTCCTGACTTATCATAATACTCTAAGATAATTGCCGATACATTAGGCTCTTCGCTCTGAATGTCCTTGAGATTTGTTGCAAATGTATCCTTCTGCTTTTCAAGCTCACCGTCAAGAACCGACTTCATAAGAGCAAGGTCTTCATCGGACAAATTATCAAATTCTTTAGATGTATATACATAAACAACAGCAGTACCACGTGCTTCAAGCTTGATTTCAAAAGCCTGATCCTCACCGTATGCTTCACTGACCAAGAGGTTTGCAGCTTCAACATACTCTCTGACAGCTATTTCAGCTTCGGTTTCAACAGGCTCAACCACATTCTCCTCCGGTCACACTGCCGGTGTTTCTGCCGGTGTTTCTGCCGGTGCATTACATGCTGCCATTGCAAAAATCATAAGTATTGCCATCATACCTGCGAGCATCTTAAATAAATTCTTTTTCATAATAAATCCCCTTTTCTCTTTATAAAGATATATTTTGTTCATTATACCACACACCGCATATATTTTCAAGGACAGAAGGTGTTTTGAGTGAAGATATGCCTGCTCTATTCAAAAGAAGATTTCCCAATACCGCAAAGGCGCGGATTTCTGCGAGGAGTTTTTTCGTATGTCGCACGCGGAGACTCACTTTTTGCCGAGAAGCAAGTTCCGTTACAACAGGCTGATGTCCTCGTTATATCTGCAAAGAATTTAAGCGAGGCGGCATCAGCAGCAATATGCAATGAGGCAAAAAAATCGGTATGTCGCGCTATATTCATTGATTCGGAAAACCCTCTTGATGCAGACATCTTAAACCGACTTTCAGAAGGTGGGTTTGAGGTTTTCTCTCCGTATTCAAAAAAACTGCCTGGCGGTACGATTCCCGTTATCGAAACCGAGATTTCGGGCGGAAGTCTTTCGGAATATCTTGAATCGGCAAGGGTCGCTTTTCCCCGTTTTTCCGTGTCGGTACGGAGATCTGCTTTTGAAATCGCGCTCCCTGCAGACGGAAAAACACAACGGGAGCTATCGCAAAAGGCGCTCCGTCTTCTCATATCATCATTTGAACCGGATATATTCTTTTCTCCTCAGCTTATGTGCAAATATTTTCTCATAAACCGCGACCGAGATTCCGTCCGACTTATTCTTTTTGATGACGCCGAAACGGTTTCGGGAAAGCTTCGCCTTGCAAAAAAGCATGGCGCGAGCCATGCTTTTTTAGTCTATCGCGAAATCGCAGATATTTTTGACGATATTTCTTTTTAGTCTTCCTTTGAAAGCTTTTTGCAAAGCTCCTCATCAGGCGTTGCGTAAGCCGTATAGTAATTCGTATATATTACGCGCCCCGGTGCTGCGCCCGGAGGCTTCTTTACGAATTTTACCTGAGCATAATCTACCGGGACATTTACGGAGTTCTTTGCTCTTGAATATGTCGCGGCGATTATTGCTGCCTCAGTTATTGTTCTGTCAGGAAGTTCACACCCTGCACATTCAATTATGACATGAGACCCGGGGACATTTTTCGTATGAAGCCACAAATCGCGCTTATCGGCACTTTTGAGCGTAAGCGCATCGTTCTGCTTGTTGTTCTTTCCTGCGTATATCGCAAAACCGTCACTCGAAACGAACTTGAACGGGGTAAGCACGTGAGGCTTTTTCCTCTGGTTTCTTGCACCTTTATCGATATATCCCATCTCGGAAAGCTCTTCTCTTATTTCTGAAATCGTCGTTTCGGAGTCAGCCTTTTCGATGCTTTCGATAACGCTTTCGAGATATATAAGCTCCTCCTCGCCAGCTTCTATCTGCTCTGTGAGATACTTTTCGGCATTTTTCATTCTTCTGTATTCCTTGAACAGTTTTTCAGAGTTCTGCTGCGGAGTAAGGCGCGAATCAAGCTTTAAGGCTATTTCATCGCCGTCAGAGAAATAGTTACTCGTTGTAAACGAGGTCATTCCCTTTTCAAGTCTGTAAATATTAGCAGCAATAAGCTCTGCGTGCTCACGGAGCGTTTCACGATCTTCAGCTTTTGAAAGTTCATCCTTCTGGACCGCAAGCTTTCGTTCGGTTCTTGAGAGTGCAGTTTTTACGACCTGCATTATGCCGTGACTCTTCGCGCGGAGAGTTTCCCTTATTTCGCGCTGTTCAAAGAAGTCAGCAAGAGTATCCGAAAGCGAAGTTTTCTCTTCACAGCGCATTTTTTCGCCATACTGCTTTATCGGGAAGAACGAAAACTCAAACGGAACATCTCCGTCATATACGATACACGGCTTCGGATCACGATTCGATATTTCATATATCGCCGAAGCAAGTCTCTCCTTCTGCTCGGCAGAAAGCTCCGATATGTGTGCCGATACATCTCCGCACGCGCGGAAGGTAAGCTCACGGCACACAAGCGGTGAAAGCCCGAGAAAGCTTGCGAGAAGCCACTTATCGCAGAGTATCTCCTCATTTTCGCGGTAAATTATTTCAAAAAGCTCTGCGCGCGAAAAGTTTTTCGCATTGAGCTTTTCCTGACGCGGCGGAAGCTCATAGAAAAGCCCGGGGAGAACCTGACGGCGAGAGCTCTGCTCAAGGTCAACGCGCTTTAAGCAGTCTATTATTCTGTCATCCGCGTCACGCAGAATTATATTTGAATGTCGCGCCATTATCTCGCAGGTAAGCGTTCTTTTCGAGGGAACACCCATCTCGTCGTTTACCTCAAAGGATATATCTATAATTCTCTCCATGTCGGGAGCGGTGACCGCGAGAATCTTTCCGTTTGTAAGATGCTTTCTTAAAAGCATACAGAACATCGGTGCCGCTGCCGGGTTTTCTCTTGAAAGAGCTGTGAGATAAACTCGCGGCATACTCGCATTTGCAGAGAGAAGAAGCTTCTTGCCTTTTACGAGCGGACCTCTGAGCGCAATTACGATATCATCGCGTGACGGCTCGTGAATCTTATCCACCCTCGCGCCGACAAGACAAGCGGAAAGCTCTTTTGCGAGCGCGCCTATATAGCTTGCATCAAGTGCCATATCGTTTAGTTTTTCCTTTCGGAGATTTTAAAATAACCTGTGCAGTCAACATTGCTTTTTGCAATGGAAACTGAAAGTGACGGGAAGTTTTTCGTGATAAGTTCGCAAAGCTTTTCGCAGATTATATTCTCTGTTGCAAAATGCCCTGCATCAATCGCGTTTATTGAAAGCTCCTTCGCATCAAGGAACTGATTATGCTTTATATCGGCAGTAACAACCGTATCGCATCCAAGGCGCGCAGCTGTAAGAATGTACTCTCCGCACGAACCGCCGCCAACCGCGAGCTTCTTTACAGGTCTTCCTGCATCGTGGTATCTGACGCCCTCTGAAGATAGCTTTTCGCAGAGCATCGGAAGAAACTCTGAAAGCTCCATTTCTTTTTTACAGAAACCGTATCTTCCGCCGCCGACAGTTCCGTCCTCCTGCGGCTCAACCGGCATCGGGTCTTCTATTCCGAGAAGGCGCGCGAGAATATCGTTTATGCCGTCACGGCAGAAGTCGATATTTGTATGCATACATATTCCCGCAATTCCTGCCTCTGCCATTTCGAGGACCTTTTCGCCTGTTATGCTGTTATCGGTAACGCTTTTCTCGGCATTGAAAATTATCGGGTGATGAGCTACGATAAGCTCCGCCCCCATCTCCTTTGCCTCACAAATTACATCGCCCGTTATATCAAGCGAAACAAGAACTTTTGTAACTTCCCTCTCTCCGCGACCGACGAGGAAACCGGGGTTATCAAACCCTGCCGCAAGATGAAGCGGTGCAAAATCGCACAGAACCTTTAAAATATCTGAAACTGTTGTCATATCGTCTTCCTCACTTCCAAAAGCGAATTCAAATCTTCCTCGCGACGGGATTTTTCATCATCCGAGATAACGCCTGCATCACTTCTGCTTTTAAACTCTCGCAAAAGTCTTTCGCAAACTGCATCGGCATAATCTTTCGCGAGGCTCTCGGAAAGCGCTGCCCGGCTTATGTACTTTTCATACGGGGCAAAAGTCACATCTCCCGAAAACTTCGCAGATATTACGCTGTATATATGTCCGCTTTCCGTGACAATCTGTTCTCTGTATATCTCAAAGCCCTCGTTATAGAGGTATTCCCTGAGAATTTCGGGCTTCGTCATAGGCTGGAGGATGAGATACACTCCCTCCTTCGTCCACGGAGCTTTTGAGATAATCTCCGATATCGTCTCGCCGCCCATACCTGCGATTACAACGCAGTCGTGCCTCGCTATTCCGCAAAGCCCGTCGGTAAGACGGGTTTCTATTTTATCCGAAAGACCTGCCGCAGAAATCTCCTTTTCTGCATTTTCAAGCGGTCCTCGGTTTATATCGCTTGCCGTAATTCTTTCTGCGCGTCCGTTTTCCATCGCGTATATCGAAACATAACCGTGGTCACAGCCGCAGTCAACCATACTGCCGCACTGCGGAATTGCTTCTGCCACAGCAAGAAGGCGCGCACCAAGTTCCCTGTTCAATGCAAACTCTCCTTAAATGAAAATTGCGTGTCTTCTGAAGACACGCAATTTTTTAGTTATTACTTGCCCTCGAGGTGATTGTTGAGCTTCTCGAGAAGAGCGTCTGCATCTACGCCGTGAACAGCGCAAGCCTGCTCAAGAGTTTCGCCGCGGGACGCCGGGCAACCGAGGCAATGCATTCCGATCTCGAAGAAGTACGGAGCTGTCGTAACGTCCATATCAAGAATATCACCAATGATAGTGTCTTTTGTAATCTGAGCCATTGTTCGGACTCTCCTTTCACAATTATATATTTATTATATAACTGATATATCTTTTTTTCAAGTACATTTTCTTATTTTTTTGATGCTGCCGAATGAAGATACGAAAGCGCGTCCGAAAGCCCTCCGACCTTATCTATAAGCCCTATTTCAACCGCTTCCGAACCGTATATCACCGTTCCGACATCGGTCGCGAGCTCGCCGACTTTGAGCATATACTCGCGAAAGCTATCTGCCGACATCTTTGAATGACGCTCGACAAAGCTCGTTATCCTCTCCTGCACACGCTCGAAATAGTTGAATGTTTGTGGTGCTCCGACAACCACACCACTCATCCTGACGGGATGTATCGTTATTGCCGCACTCTCCGCGATTATTGAAAAATCTGCCGCAACCGCAAGCGGAACACCGATTGAGTGACCGCCGCCGAGGATGAGCGACGCCGTCGGCTTTGTCATCCCTGCAATGAGCTCTGCAATCGCAAGCCCTGCTTCTATATCTCCGCCGACGGTATTGAGCATTATAAGAAGCCCGTCGATATCGTCATCTTCCTCAACTGCCGCAAGAGCAGGACACACATGCTCATACTTTGTGGTTTTCGTATCACTTCCGAGAACGCTATGCCCCTCTATCTGACCTATTATCGTTATGCAATGGATGTTACCCCTTTTTCCGTGGGTAACAACCGAGCCCGTTTCAACTATATCTTCCCGTTTCTCTTTCTTTTCCTCACTTTTTTCCGACATATTCTGCCCTCCATAATATTTCTCCATATATTCTTAACAGAATTTTTATAAAAATACATATGTAATATTCTGTAAAATTATGATATACTGAATTTATAGAGATAAAAAGGAGGGGATGTAAATGGCAGAAGGACATCGCGACAGACTCCGTCGCCGCTTCATGGAAGAAAATATTGATACCATTCCCGATTATATTGTTCTTGAAAGAATGCTTCAGGGCATGATTACGAGACGCGATACCTGTGAGCTTGCAAGACAGCTCATACGCGAATTCGGCGGTATTCCGCAGGTTCTTGATGCGCCCGTCTCCGAGCTTTGTAAAATTCCCGGTATGGGCAAGGCTGCGGCGTCATATATAAAGCTCATTCCCGCGTTTTACAGAAGATACTGCATCGACAAATGGGAAAAGCCTGTCATCTTCTCTTATGTTGACAAGGCGGCAGAATATCTTGCAGAGCACTTTATCGGGTATGACCACGAAGTCCTTATCGTTATGTGTATGGACTCAAACAACAAGCTTCTCGCGTGCCGTCCTGTATTTGAAGGCTCGATAAATGCTATTGACATAAGCGTCAGAAAGGTTCTGCAATTTGCTCTTTCCTTTGATGCTACGAGAGTCATCATCGGTCATAATCACCTTCACGGCGATGCGCTCCCGTCTGCAGACGATCTCTATACTACCCGAAAAATAGCAATTGCCCTGAGCTGTGCCGGCATCCACCTCGACGACCACATAATAGTCGCGCAGGATGACCATGTTTCACTCGCTCAGAGCAATATTCTTAAGAAAATTACAGACCCCGAAGAATCAAAGGAATTTTTTAATAATCTTCACTTATAGTTTCAGGGGGCGAAAGAAGCAGTTCGGGGTGTTTTACATAATACTTGAACTGCTTTACCGCAGAGGCAAAGTAATATCCGTCGCAGATGCGCTCATCAAGCACAAAGCGGATGTTTATAACATGTCGGGTATTTACTTTTCCGTCGCGGTCGATTTCGTTTACCATTTCCTTTTTGCCTATCGCCATAAAAACGGAAGTTGTTCCGAATTCGTAAAGGTGATGGTAAACAGGGTTAAGACCGATTGAACCAACATTCGTTACAAATGCAGATGAATGGAACGGGCTTACCTTGTTTATAATCTTCGGCATAAGACCAATTGCATCGAGATTGCGAAGAAGCCATACGACAAACTTTATTACAAAGCCCGGAAGCGCGGAGAGAAGCTTAATCGTAATATCGGTATCGTTACCTTTGCTCTTTTCTTCCTCGGCCTTTGTCTCTTCAAGTCCTTCGTTAAACTTCTGCACTACCTCGCGCAAAGTATCGTTCGGAGAAAATTCGGGAGTAAGCTGACCTTCCTCTCCGTTTTCGTCCATTGATTTTTTAACGGTGAGCGATACCCTGAGATAGCTTCTGGAATAAATCTTTCGTCCGCTTACGAAGCGGTTTATTCTCGGGCGGTCAACCATCGTTCTGAGAAGTGCCGCAACGAGAAAGTGATACATCGAAAGACCCGGGATATCCTCGCGGTTATCAACGATAAACTTACGAAGACCCGCAATATCAATCTGCTCATCAAAGAATATCTGGCTATCAAGCCTTGTTCTCATAATTTGAGGTATAATAACAAAAGTAGGGTCCATTGCCCTTACACGGAAGCCGTCGTATCTATCCCCTAAACGACGCTTTCTTTTTTTTATTTCCGCCATACTCAAATCCCCTTATCTTATAACAAATACCCAATCTGAAGTATATTATAACATTATTCGGCAGTTTTTTCAAGTTTTTGCGGTTTTCTCGGAGATGCGCTTTTTGTTCTTCTTTTTCTTCTTTTCCTGCCGGAAGTTTCTCTTTTGACTCGCTTGTCATAATGTGCCGCAGCACCGTCTCCTGCTTCAAATATGAGTTTTGAAACTTTATATAGTCCATCGCTCTTTTCAAGATTTAAGCGAATTATATATTTCCCGTGCTCTTCACAGCTTGCAAGAGTTATATATTTGTCATTACCTTCGGCAACCCATTTTCTGCGGTCTTCACATATCTCGCCGCAGAAGGGGCATCTTACATCCGAAACCGACTTCTCTGCAAATGCATCGCGACGGGTTCTGTATATTCCGTAGCTCTCGCACATAAGCGGACGGTCTTCGTTCATAATCGCACGGCGGCGCGCACGCGCACGAAGCTCTGCGATACCGTTTACAATGTCGAGATGTGCAGCTACGAGAGCAGTATAATACGCATCGTTTAGCGCATCGTGCATAGGCTCGGATGCATCAATACCGAAATGCTCGATCGCTGTCGAGAGCGATTTCTGATTATCGCCTGATGCCGTCTGCATATTATAAATCATCTGAAGGTCATACCAGTTGTTTATCCATTCCGTATCTTCGCCGTACATCTCGATATTTCTCCGCATAACGCGGATATCGTCAGGTCCCCAGGTAAGGAACGCGAAATCTTCTCCGCACCATTTGCGGAATCTCGCCATTGCAGAAAGAAACTCTTCGCCGCGAGCGAGGTCTTCCTGCTTTATGCCTGTTATCTGGCGCACCTTACGGTGGATAACCTTATAGTATTTCGGTTTTACATTTATTTTTAAGGTCTCTGCTATTTTGAATTTCTCAGAAAGCTTTACGGCGCCAATCTGAATTATCTCGCCATAAAGCTTGTTTCCGTTGCGGTCTTCCACAACTTCACGGTTAGACCGCGCCTGATTCCATTCAAGATCCAATATAATATACGACACAGTTTTTAACCATCCTTAAAAAACTTCCAGATACCATTATATATGTATTGCGTGCATCTTGCAAGTATGTTTTTCGACATAAAGTTACTTTTATTTTTCAGGAGGTACTAAAATGAAAAAGCACAATGTAAAAAAGACAATCGGAATTTTCGTCCTTCTAACCCTCACCTTCTCGATAGTGTACTCGGTTATACGCATAATCAATGCACCCGAGGTCGGAGTGAGTGACGGAGGACATCTTAAAAGCGACTACATCCTTATGCTTCTGCAATGTCTTCTCGGGCTTGTTGTTCTGGGGCTTCCGTCAACGCTTGAGAGAAAATGGTCGTTTGAAATTCCGAACTATATGTCCATCCTTTATTTTATATTTCTTTACTGTGCCATATACCTTGGCGAAGTCAGAAACTTCTATTATCTCGTTCCGCATTGGGACTCGATTCTCCACGCATTTTCAGGTGCAATGCTCGGAGCTTTCGGCTTTACGCTCGTTACAATACTCAACGACTCCGAGCGCGTAAGCGTTACCTTGAGTCCTCTTTTCGTATGCCTTTTCGCATTCTGCTTCGCTCTTGCCGTCGGCGCAATATGGGAGGTTTATGAATTTACGGGAGACGGTCTTTTCGGTCTCAATATGCAGAAATTCAGGACTGCTGACGGAACTCTTCTCATCGGACGAGAAGCTCTTTCCGATACTATGAAGGATATTATAATCGACTCTGTCGGTGCTTTTATAGTTGTCGCAATCGGATATCTCACACTTCTAAAAAGAAGAGGCAAGAAATAAATTTAGCCGACGGTCTATCAGAAGATAAACCGTCGGTTTTTATTGTGAATACAACAAGGTTCCCGGTACCCAACAGCAACCTTTGATTGCTTTGTTGGGTGGGATTCTTATTTTGCTGTTTTTAAAATCTTTGAAAGCTCTTCGCCGAGAAGCTTTATCGACTCAATCGCCTCGCCCACCGAGTTTGCGCTCGTTCCCACCTCAACAAGCATTGAGCCTTTTGTCGCGTGCATATTGAATCGCTCTTTCCTTAAATTCATCGGGCGCATAATATTCGGATACTTAGTCGCAAGCGCATCCTGAAGCTTTACCGCGAGTTTTAAGTTCTCCGCCCAGTCGGGATGCGGAAGTCCGCTTTCGCCCGTTGACATTACAAGCATCATCTGTGCATACTGTTTTCCGTTTATGTTCGTGACCGTACGATACTTCGTTCCGTCAGCTGCCGTCATCGCGTCGCGGTGAACATCTATAACAACCTTTATCGACGGATTTTTCTTGAGCGCCTGACCTATCGCATCAAGCGTTCGGGTATATGATCCGTTATAGGATGGGCTGTCGTATATATTCCTGTCGTGCAGAACCGATATACCGTTCTTTTTGAGAACGGTCTCAAGCTCATCGCCTATTCTTATCATATTGTACCGTTTATCCGAGGTGCGCTCAACATCCGTAAGCGCATATTCCTCTTTCCCTTGCGGAAAATACGCCTCGCTTCCGTGGGTGTGGACAATCAGGACATGAGGTCCATCTCCCGTAAGCTTGAACGGAAGTTTTGCCGAGAGAAGCCATTTAAGATCAATTCCCTTGCTGGAGTCATTCTTTACCCAGACATTACCGAGACGGACATACCCCTTATCCGAAGTCGGGCTTATCGTTATGTTTTCTATAGGATATGTATTTTCTTTTTTCTGTCCACCGGGGGTATACTCCCAGACGACCAGCTCCTCGCGAACTTTTTCTTCTTCCTCAACCTCACCCTCGGTTTTCTCTGGCGCTACGAGAGAACTTTCAGACGCAAGAATCCCTAAAAGCTTTCCTTTCTCATTATTCTTAACAAGCTGGGTTTCGTTTGAAACGGCAAGCTTCAGAAGCTCTTCATTCTCCGAAAGACTCGTGATGTGCTCTTTTGCCATATTCTTAAACTTATCTCCCGAAATAACCCTTACGCTTACCGCAAACAGCAGAAATACTACCGCAAGAAAAGCAAAACCTCCAAATCTCTTTTTCTTTCTCATACAGATAATAAACCTCCCCGAACACCTCGGACTTTTTAACTCACTTAAATTATATTATCTGCAAACAAAAAAAATGAGCCATACCGGAAAATTCCCGATATGGCTTTTATATTTATCTTTTTGCGCGTCTTGTATTAACGCGGCGGTCAGAATACTGCTTTATTCCCGAAATTTTACTGTCGGAATCTTGCATAAACTGCTTGAGCTTATCTTCAAATGACATCTCTGTCTGCCTTACAGGAGCAGCAGGAGCCGGGCGCGAAAAGCTCGGTGTCGGACGCTCAGGGCGCGGTTCTGCCTTTCTTATAGAGAGGCTGAGCCTTCCCTTCTCGTCAATTGATATAACCTTTACCTTCACCTGCTGACCTACCTGCAGATGCTCGTTTATATCGTTTACAAATGTGTGCGAAACTTCCGAAATATGTACCATTCCGCTGCTTCCGTCCTCAAGCGCCACAAATGCACCGTACTTCATTATTGAAGTAACCTTTCCATTACAAATAGCCCCAACTTCGAGTCCCATACTCTGACTGTTTCCTCCTTATTTTAACTTCCTGCTATATCTACAAAAACGCGCTCGTTCGGCGCGGCATATCCCTGATTCTGCGCCTCACGGGTTACATATTCATCATCTATCTCAGCCGCAAGCTCCTGCTTAAGCTTTTCTTTCTTCATCGACTCAGTAACTATTATTTCGTTATTTTTCGCCGTGTCCTCATTGAAGCGTTTTACCTTTATCTGATTCGAGATAATGGTAAAGGCGGCATATATGACAAACACAACAAGTATCAGCTTAGGAAAAATGCTCTTTTTTCTTTTCTTTCTTGCTGCCAACTTTATCAGCCTTTCCTTTCTTTTTCCGCTTACGGCTTCTTACCGCGCGCGAAGCTTTTCTCTGAAATCCTTCTGCGCTCCGTTTAAAGAACGAAAGAAGGAGATAAACCGGACGCGAGGCAAGTCTTAAAAGCCGTATTGCGGCGTCCGCCGTCGTCTTCATAAGCTTGAACACAATCTCGCTCGCTGCGGCTCTGTAAACAAAACCGCCGCAAAATGCCCCGAAAAGGACATACCAGCGCATTCTTCCTTCGGTATATGTCATAACGAATGTAAAAAGCGCAAAAACCGCACACACCCAGAAAAGCGCATCAAAAAGCCCTGTAATTACGCGCGAGTCCTTAATATATGCGCGAACGGTTCTCAAAAAATCGTAAAAAACAAGTATCCCTACACCGAGCAAGGCGGAATACAGAAACTCGACTGTCTGGACAGAAACGGTGTTCTCCATAATCTCACCCGTTACCTGAACAGACGCGACCAGAACCCTCCTGAGGTCGGAGTGTCTTCGCTGTAATCAAGTCCGTCGATTGTTCCCTCTATTGCAAGTTCTCCCGTTTCAAGATTGAGTCGCTCTACATGAAGAGCTGTTCCCCGGATAGTCAGAAGTCCGCGATTTGTATAGAGAGTGACGCTTGAATCGTCAAAATTCTCTACATCCTGCACTCCCGTAACGCTCATCCTCAAACGGTTTTCAATTATGATATTCTGCGGAATATCCCTGGAAATACCTTTATCTTCAAGCTGCATACTGCTTCCTCCCATACTTTTTGTAAAAGCATATTCGGAAGATCTTCGCTTTATTCTCAAATTTAATATTTTTGGATACAAAAATCAGCGCACTTCCTCATACATAGTGTGCGCTTCATCCTTTGTAATATGTTCAGATACGGCAAGGACGCGTATTTTAAGGGTACGCGAACCGAAAGAAATCTCGATTATATCGGAAACCTTGACATCATAAGATGCTTTTACCGGTTTTCCGTTTACTGAAACTCTGCCGTTGTCGCAAGCTTCGTTTGCGACTGTTCTTCTTTTTATAAGCCTTGAAACCTTGAGATATTTATCAATTCTCATACATAACCTTCATTTGCGGTTTTTGTTAGGCTAATAGGGGCAAAGCATCGGACTTTGCCCCGGTTAACCTTTTTAGAAACTTAATTACTTCGCAACAGCGTCTTTAAGAGCTTTGCCAGCCTTGAATACCGGGCTCTTTGATGCCGGAATTGTGATAGTTTCCTTTGTGCGCGGGTTTCTTCCCTGACGAGCTGCACGAGACTTAACTTCGAAAGCACCGAAGCCTACGAGCTGAACCTTATCGCCAGCCTTAAGAGCTGCTGTGATAGCGTCAACTGTAGCATTGATAACCTTCTCTGCGTCCTTCTTGGAAACTGCTGCAGCCTCTGCAACTGCGTTTACCAATTCTGTCTTGTTCATTTGTTTTGCCTCCTCTAATTATTATCTAAAAGGCCGTAATTACCCCCAGCCGTTTTAGTCGTGAGAATTAAAGCTTGTCCGCATTTTCAAACTTTTTGAATTCCTTTATGAATTCTTCGTTTTTAAAGTCAAGCGCCTCTTCGGGGTTAACTTTCAAAACTCTTGAAATACGAACAACATCCATAAGGATATCTGCGATGTTCATTTCTTCTCCGCGAGAGAGCTCTTCCGAAATGGAAGCTGAAAGCTCGTCTATTCCCTTTTCGGGAAGACCTGCCTTCTTCGCTTTAGAGCAAAGCTTCTCAGCTCTCATAAGCGCCGGCAAACTTCTCGCAACGGAATCCATCGCCGAAGAATAGGTCTTCTGGTTTTTCTCTTTGCGCTTAATATCGTCCCAGTTTTTTAAAACCTCGTCAGAAGTCTCGGCAGACACATCCCCGAAAACATGAGGGTGACGCAATATAAACTTTTTACAGACGCCGTCTGCAACATCGTCTATATCGAAGACGCCCTTTTCCGATTCAAGCTCTGCATGAAAAACAACCTGAGCGAGAACATCACCAAGCTCCTCAAGAAGAAGCGGCGTATCCTCGTTATCAATCGCTTCGCAAGCTTCATAAACCTCTTCGACGAAATTCATACGAATACTTTTATGATCCTGCTCACGATCCCAGGGACAACCGTTTTCCGACCTGAGGACCTTTGTAAGCTCTACGAGGTCATAAACCCCGTATTTATCCTTCTTTATAAAATTTACCATATTTATCGCTCTCCTGCAAGTGTTTTTTCAAAAATATCTAAATTTTTCAATCATTATCTATAAATTTAAATATATTTGCATTTCCAAAAACGAGTTTTCCGTCCTCTTTGCCGACAATTTTCAGCAAAAAAGTGCCAAATATTCCCACAACCGCTCCTGACAGAACAGAAAACACCGTCGAAAAATACACACCAAACGTGAATACTGTTTGAAAATAAGCAAAAGTTGCCGTAAAAAATACCATAACTCCGACAGCAACGGGTTTTATTATACTCTTTACGATGTCGATACCGACATACGGATATTTCTTCAAATTTATGACATTTATGCCTGCAGCCGCGAAATAACAGATAACCGTACTTATCGCAGCTCCGCATATATTCATTTCAGCTCTTGACACTAAAATGTAATTTGAAACAAGCTTCAGCGCCCCTCCGCAAAGAATGGAGATAACGGGCAGTTTCGCATTTCCGAGCGCCTGATGAACCGCGTTTGTGACCGTCACAATTGAAAGCGGAATCACGCCTAAGCACAATACTTTCAGAAGATGTGACGCGAGAGCAAGACACTCTTCATCCGCCCCACTTCCGTAAAGAAGCGGCATTATGCCGTCTGAAACTGCCGCCATACCGAACGCCGAAAGCGCGGAAATCAGAACAGACAGACGGATTGCGGAATTTATAAGCCCGTCAACCTCTATTTCTCTGCCTCTTACCTTTTCCGAAGAAATTGCAGGAACAAGGGTTGAAGCTATTGTTGCAACAAAGAATGACGGTAGACTGAACAGCGTTGATGCGTATGTATAACCGCCGAAAAGCCACTTTGCGCGATATTCGGAAAAGCCTGAACCTTTCAGGATATTCATGACAAGCGCGCTGTCAATAACAGCCGTAAGGCTTATTACAGTCGCCCCCACCGTTATGGGTACAGAGAGGGAAAAAAGCTTTTTTATTACAGCAAAGCCTCCACCCTGTACCTTCTTTACCTTTGGCATCTTCTTCAGTCGAAACTTGAAGTATATTACGGAAAACGCAGCACCGATGCTTACGCCAAAAAGCGCACCTGCCGCGATCATAGGAGGCTCTGCGCCTCTTTTCTTGAGAAGCCACGCCGAACATAGCCCTATAAAGAGCTTTCCGAACGATTCCGCAACTTCTGAAACTGCGGTGGGGTACATATCCGAATGCCCCTGAAAGTAGCCGCGGCTGACCGCTGAAAGTGAAACAAGAAGCACTGCAGGTGAGATTGCCCGTATGGCAGGTGCAGAATCGCTGCTGCCCATAAGGCTTGACAGCGTTTCAGCTCCGAAAAACATTATCGCAAACCCGAAAAGGCCAAAGATAAAAAACGCTTTTCGCGATACCGAAAAAATCTTCTGCGGCATTCCTGCACGGTCGCGTGCAAGACTCTCCGCAACCATTTTTGATACGGCTACGGGCACTCCTGCCGTCGCAAGCACGAACAGAAGCGAATATATGTTATACGCTATTGAAAAGTTCGCCATTCCTACAGGACCGAGCATAATTCCGAGCGGAATCTTATACAAAGCCCCTGTAACCTTTACCACTACTCCTGCAACCGCAAGCACGCCTGCGCCGTGGAGAAGTGCTTTTTTTTTCGACCGATTCACGATATCACACCTTTTTATATGATACTGCGAATTTATGCCGAAAAGCTTTATTTTATTACATAAACGAAAGTATGTCGTGTTTTGCGCGTTCTATGTCAATGGTCTTAAACTCTCCGTTTTCGTAGAGAATTTTTCCGTTTACCATTGTAAGGCAGACATCGCTTCCTCTTGCCGAATAAACGGTGTTTGAAATAGCGTTATGGCACGGAACGAGATGTGGTGCATCGAAATCGAGCATAACGATATCTGCAGCCATTCCAACCTCGAGCTTTCCGCAGTCATCTCTGCCCTGAGCCATCGCGCCGGAAAGCGTCGCCGCTTTTATTGCCTGAGGTGCGCTTATAGCTGTCGGGTTCTGATTTATGCCCTTATGGAGAATCGCAAACAGCTTTATCTCCTCAAACATATCGGTATTGTTGTTGCTTGCAACGCCGTCTGTTGCAAGAGCCACATTGAGCCCTTTCCCGAGCATATCGACCACGGGCGCAACTCCCGATGCAAGCTTTAAGTTGCTTACCGGACAGTGTGCAACCGAGCCGCCGTGAGCTTTTAAGATGTCCATATCCGCATCCGTCATATAACAGCAATGTGCAAGAAGCGGACGGGTTCCCTCAAAAAGACCTTCGCTTTCAAAAAGCGCAGTCGGAGTCTTTCCGTACTTTTCTATACACTTATTATGTTCTGCTTCGGTTTCCGAGGTGTGAATCTGAAGAATCTGACCTCTCTCCTTTGCCATTTCCGAAACCTTGATACGACACTTCGGCTCCGTCGTATATTCCGCATGAATTGACGCATCAGCACGAAGACGACCGCCGTCGTACAAATGAATTTTCTCATAAAGAGCCTTTGCCTCAGATACAGACGGCATGCTCTCAAAATTTTCACCGCTTCCGATAATCGAACGGGAGAGGTTTGCCTTTATTCCCGAACTCTTTGCTACCTCAGCTATCGCATCGACGAAGAAATAGCTGTCCGAAAATGAGGTTGTTCCCGATGCGAGCATCTCAGCAACCGCAAGGCTTGTCCCTGCAAGGACAGATTCGTCAGTGAGCTTGTCCTCTGCAGGCCAGATGTGCTCACGCAGCCACACATCAAGCTCGCAATCGTCCGAAAGTCCGCGGAAGAGCGTCATTGGGACATGCGTATGCGCATTGATAAGACCTGGGATAAGAACTTTTCCCTTGGCGTTAATTGTACGCTTTGCGGCCTCTTTCGGACGCTCTGTTCCTATATATTTAATTTTCCCGTTTTCAGTTCCGAGATATGCATTCTCAAGATACGGCATATCTTCAGAAACGGTTATTATTTTCGCATTTTCAAAAAGTATATCCATTTGTTAGCATCTCCGAATTAGTTAAGTGCTGAGCCACAGTTTGCACAAAAGTTGCTGTCCTTTGCGTTTTCCTTTCCGCACTCAGGGCATACCTTTTCTTCACTCTCTGATGCGACAGAGAGACGAAGGTCTTCAATCTCTTTCATTTTTTCATCTATAGCGAGAAGTCTCTCGTCAAGCTCCTCGGTAGATGCCTCTTCGTTCGTATGAGCTGCATATATGATGCGCCCGATTTCTTTGTAAAGAACTTCGATATCAGTCGTGAGGTCGAGAATCTTCAGATTTACCTTTGATGAATTGTAAACCCCCTGAGCCTTGCTCGTGACAGTCTCTGCAGTTTTTGCCGCAAACTCACCTGCGACGGTTGCTCCTGCACAAATCTTATCCCATATTCCTCTGATTGAATCTTTCATTTTCCAAACCCTCCATATCTATATTTTATAATTATCAGTACTTAAAGCTTCCCCCACCGATAAACTCGCGGAGAAGCGAATCTTCCGGCACGAACGAATCGGGAAGATCAACAAAGCCGTTTATGTTCTCAAGAAGATCGCATACCTCACCGTATCTCGCAATCCCCTCCGGCACTGACTTTACTGCATCCTTCAGATGCTTCTTTAAAACATTAATTTCGTATTCATGGGTTGAGTTTATTATGATGTCCGCGCGGTCACGGAACGGCGAGATATACATCTTCTCACCGCGACGGATGCCGTCCCAGATTGAGAGCGTAAAGTCTGCATTTGCGCCTCTGAAAAGGTCATCGCGTACGATTCTTCTCGTAAGACGCGTCCAAGTTCCTTTATAGAACACCTTTCCGTCGTTTAAGAAGTTGCTTCTTGCGGAGATATAAAGCTTTATTCCGTGCGAGCCACAAGAACCGGTAATCGCGTCGTTGAGCGCGTGAATTCCCTCGAATATAACTATCTCGTTTTTGCCGAGACGAAGCGGTGAAGTAAGGCCCGACCTTCTCTGATTCTTAAAATCGAACTTCGGAACGAGGACTTCCTCTCCGTCTATAATCTTCTGTATATGCTCATTCAAAAGCGGAATATCAAGGCAGAGCGGAGATTCATAGTCAATCTCTCCGTCCTCATTCTTCGGCGAGGTTTCAATATCCACCGTCCTGAAATAGTCATCAAGCGAAATCGGATGTGTTCCGACTCCGAGCTTTTCAAGAGCTCTCTCAAGCTTAAGCGCCGTTGTCGTCTTTCCCGAGCCTGAGGGTCCAGACAAGAGAACGACCATACTCTCGCCTGACCTTTCCGCAATTTTTCGCGCTGCCGAGTCTATCGCCGCATCGTATTTTTCTTCACATTCTGCGACAAAGGTGGCAGCATCAGTTTCTATTCTTCTGTTTATCTCACAAAGTTCCAAGGGCATTTCTTTCCCTCCTATTCTTCAAAAAACTCTTTTATCCTTTCTTTCGTAGAGTCAATCTTTTCTCTTGAGTTATTATATTCATACGGATATTTGAGGTTAAATATTCGCTCTATCTTTCCTTTTTCCGAATCGATAAGCTTTGTAACCCCTCCTGCGCCTGCAGAAATAATTGTATGAAGCTCATCCATAATATAGTTGTTATACAGGTTTTCAAAGCCGGGATGCGCATAACCTACATTTTCGAGGTTTCCCGACATATACTTCTGGCGGTAGAGATAGTATGGCACATACCCGTTCCCAAGTATTCTTCTCATCGAATACTCAACCATTCTCTCAGTTTCATCGCCATCGGGAAGCTTGTATTTCTCGTTACTGAGCGTTGACCCTTTTTTTATCGCGAGGGTATGTACGGTGACATTCTCGGGTGAAAGCGAAAGCACCCTGTCAACAGAGTCAGAAAAGCTCTCAAGGTTATCTCCCGGAAGCCCTGCTATGAGATCCATATTGATTGCAAGACCGCCGATTTTTCTTACATTCTCTATCGTACGGACAACATCTGCCGCCGTATGGCGTCTGTCCATCGCCTCTAAAATATCATCGTTCATCGTCTGCGGATTTACGCTTATGCGACTTGCTCCGAGATTCTTAATCGTTTCAATCTTATCGTATGTGAGAGTATCCGGGCGACCGCCTTCTACCGTATATTCAAGGGCATTTTCAACATCAAAGTTTTTTGATATCTCGCGCATTACAAGCTCAAGCTCATCGCGAGAAAGAGCCGTCGGAGTTCCACCGCCGATATATACAGAACGAAGATTGAGTCCCGCTTCCTTTACCGCTTTTCCAAGCGTTGAAAGCTCATAGATGAGCATTTCAAGATACGGTGTGACAAGTCCTCTTGCCTTTTCTATAGAGTGGCTTACAAACGAGCAGTATCGGCAACGCGATGCACAGAACGGGATACCGACATAGAGCGAAAAATCGCGATTTTCCGTATTCGCGGCGACGAACTTCGCGCGCTCAGCACAAGCGACTGCAAGCCTTGCTCTTTCAGGAGATACGAAATATTCATCCGTCATAGCTTTTTCTGCATCAAGTGCCGAAAAACCGTCATCAAGGTACTTTGCCGCGACCTTTGACGGGCGGATGCCCGTAAGCGCACCCCATACGGGAGCTTTCGGAAGATAGCAAACCGCAGCCTTGTAAAACGAAGTTTTTATCGCGCGACGAATTTGTCTCTTTGTATCTTCATCAGATATTCCGTCCCACAACGGCGACGATGCACTCTCGGAAACTTCCCTGCCATCTATGGTTATCTTCGTTTCCGAAATAACTTCATCGCTACCTCTTGTGAGCGAAGAAATTATGAAATCGCCCGAATCGGGCTTTTCCGGAACGAACTCCGCGTGAGAATTCGGGAACATACACATATATATCTGCTGTGTTGCAAATTCAAAATCATGACCTTCGAGATAAAGCTTCACTGCCTCGCCGCCTCTATCATATACATATTTGTCTCGCGCTCGCGTGAGAGCGTTGTTTCCTCGCCATGACCTGAGAGCACTCTGAAATCTCCAGGAAGGAGCAAAAGTCTTTTCAAGGACTTCATCATCTCTCCGATATCACCGCCTGCAAGGTCGCACCTGCCGCAAGTTCCTGCAAAAAGAGTATCTCCCGAGAACATAACATCTCCACAGAGTATGCATACACTTCCCTCGGTATGACCGGGGGTTATGATAAATTCAAATGTCATATCTGCGACCGTGATTTTCTCACCGTTCGTAACTTCTCTGTCTGCACAAAGCGGAATGAATTCGCGATTTCTAAGCATAGTATGCCCCGAAACCTCGGCGTCCGTAAGGCGAAGCCTTTCGCCCTCTGTCGAAACGAGAGACGCGCCTGTCCTCTTTATTATCTCGGAAACTGCGAGAACATGGTCAAAATGCGCGTGAGTAAGGAAGATATACTCTATTTTAAGAGAAAGCTCCTCTGCTCTTTTAAGAATTCTCTCCGCATCTGCACCCGGGTCTATTACAACTGCCTTATCGCCGCTGTAAACGAGATAGCAATTCGTCCCGAGAAAGCCGACTGTCATAGTTTCAACCGTCATCTTTCATTTCCTCCGAAGACCGTTTCCGTATCCATAACTATTGTTATCGGTCCGTCATTTACCGACTCAAGCTCCATATATGCCCCGAACACACCTGTTTCCGTATTATACCCCGCATCGCGGAGAAGCGATACGAAGTATTCATACAACGGCTTTGCAAGCTCGGGACGAGCCGCATCGACAAAACTCGGGCGGTTTCCCTTCTGGGTGCTTGCATAGAGCGTAAAGTTTGAGACAACCATCATCTCGCCCTCTACAGCCGAGCAGGAAAGATTCATCTTCTCCTCAGAATCTTCGAATATTCTCATCATCGAAATCTTCTTTGCGAGATATTCCGCATCTTGCGCTGTATCGTTCACGGACACTCCGAGAAGGATGAGAAGCCCGTTTCCTATTTTTGAATGAGTTACACCGTCAATTCTTACTTCTGCAGATTTGACGCGCGTTATTACTGCACGCATAATTTTCTCCTTTTAAGCC
>JAZTWZ010000094.1:0-9829 GCA_045636165.1 Eubacteriales bacterium | reverse complement strand
GACAAAGCTTAACTTCCGTCCCGAAAGCGGAATGAAGGTTATAGCCAAAGGACGAGTCAGCGTTTTCCCGAGAGACGGGCAGTATCAGCTTTATATAAGCGATATGATTCCTGACGGGGGAGGTGCGCTTTATGTCGTTTTTGAACAGCTTAAGAAGAAGCTCCTTGCTGAAGGGTTGTTTGGCGTAAGTCATAAAAAAGCTTTGCCGAGATTTCCTCATAAGATAGCTGTTATAACCTCTCCGACGGGGGCAGCAGTCCGTGATATTTTAAGAATTTTAAAGGCGCGTTTTCCGATGGCAGAGGTGCTTGTATGTCCTGTTCTTGTTCAGGGACCTGATGCTCCGGCAGACATCGCGTCGATGATTGAATATGTAAATCGGCATAACCTTGCAGATTTGATTATTACGGGTCGCGGCGGTGGCTCTATCGAAGACCTTTGGGGCTTCAATGATGAGTCCGTTGCGAGAGCGATATATAATTCTGAAATCCCTGTTATCTCTGCGGTAGGGCATGAGCCAGATGTAACGATATCCGATTTTGTTGCGGATGTCCGTGCGGCGACGCCGTCAAACGCTGCGGAAATTGCAGTGCCAGATTCATCCGAACTTCGCCGGAATGTAAAGGACTTTGAAGCGAGAGCGTATTCGTCGCTTGTTTCAAAGCTTAACCTCTTTAAAGAGTCATTAAAGAATATATCCGAGAAGAAGGTTATGCAAAGCCCTCAGCAATATTTTGCGGAAAGGCGCTTGAACCTAGATTTTCTGGCTGAAAAGCTTGCAGGGAATACGAACCGTTCAGTTATGAAATCTCGTGAAAAGTTTGCAAGGCTCGTAGCTTCTCTTGATGCGATGAGTCCGCTTGCGGTCTTGTCCCGAGGATATTCCATCGCGACAGGTGAAAACGGAAAAGTCATAAAGAAAGTCGGTGACGCAAAAAGCGGAGATAAAGTAAGCTTGCGCGTTGAGGACGGAAACATAAATTGTACGGTTGACTGAAAGGAAGATTGAAATGTCTGAGAAAAAGACTTTTGAAGAATCAATAACAAGGCTTGAAGAAGTAGTCAGAATTTTAGAGCGCGGTGATGCAGGGCTTGACAATGCGCTTGCACTGTTCGAAGAGGGAACAGGGCTTATAAAGACTTGCTCCAAGATGCTTGATGAAGCAGAGCAGAAGGTAACTCGCCTCGTTAAGGGAGAAACTCCGAAGGAAGAGCCTTGGAGCGCGGAGGAAGAATAATGAACGAAGCTAAATTTTCAGAATATCAGGACCTTATAAACAAGGCTCTCGATGAGTCGATAGCTCAGAAAGACTGTCTCTATGGCAATATATTTGAGGCTATGAGATATAGTCTCAACGCAGGTGGAAAGAGAATTCGTCCTGTTCTTGTCCTTGAATTTGCAAGAATCTTCGGGGTTTCGGCTGAAGCTGCAATGCCGTTTGCCGTAGCTCTTGAAATGATTCATACCTATTCACTTATCCACGATGACCTGCCGTGTATGGACGATGACGATCTTCGCCGTGGCAGACCGACGAGCCATAAAAAGTTTGGTGAAGCGATTGCGGTTCTTGCCGGAGATGCGCTTTTAAACCGTGCATTTGAGCATGTTCTCGAGAGTAGCAAGCTTTCTCCCGAAATAACCTTAAAGGCGCTCAGTTGCCTTGCTGCGGCTTCAGGAGCAGAAGGAATGATTGGCGGTCAGGTTATCGATATGGAGGGCGAAAGTCGAGTTCTCGATGTGGATGAAATCAAATTGCTTCAGAAAATGAAGACCGGTGCGCTTATAAGGGCAGGTGCGCTTATGGGATGTATTCTCGGTAAAGCTCCTGATGAATGTGTCCTCGCAGCATCCCGATACGCTGAGAATATAGGACTCGCATTCCAGATTCGTGACGATATCCTCAATGTTGAAGGAGATGTCGAAACTATGGGCAAAGATTGCGGAAACGATGAAGAAAGCGAAAAATCTACATTCGTAAGACTCTGGGGACTTGCAAAGTGTAAGGAAGAAGTTGAAAAGCTTACAGCGCTTGCAGTAGAAGCGTCCCGTGACCTTCCCGAAAGCGAGTTTCTTATCTGGCTTGCAGGGAAACTTCTTTCGCGTAAAAATTGATTTTTTTAATAAAATATGATAAACTTTATAAGTAATATGGGTGCAGTATCCTAGTCAGATCTGCCGATTCCCAGGACGGGCCTAAAAATCCGTAGAAGGGCATATCGATGAAGTCTCTGGTGCTTGCTTCTCTCGCCCAGATTGGGGTGAGTGCTGGGGGTTAAGGCTTTAGGGCGGCTTACAATGGCATGTATCCCCGAACCCTATTGCCGTGGAGACCCGAGCGTGTGCATTGCCTATACATTGCTTAAATTGACGGACTGTGTACGCGCCGGGATTAAACCTGCAATGCGGTGCTTGGTATTAGCCTTGTGCTGTGTGCAGAGTAGCCTGCCTTGAGTGGCATGTGGTGAATAAAAGAACCAAGGCGAGTTCGTTTCGGCCAAAACGGCTTGCTTATTGCTTTTTGAAACCCCTGTTGCAAAAGAGGCTAAGAATCGGCGTGACTGTTATGGAAATCATCTAGGCTGTCGTGCAGAAAAAGATTTGCAGTGCGGACTAAGTGGCGATCCGGTGCCGTTGTAGGCGACGCAACGGTGCGGCCTTTAAAGGGAAACCGCCTTTATTGGCAACAAGAGGTAGGCCGTGTGGAAAACAGACCGGACCTAAGCCGCAAGATTACCTTTTTCTGCTACCCATTTACATTTTTTGGAGGTAAGAAAAGTGAACGATGGCAGTACGGGCTCTAATGAAAATTCAGGTAACAGGGGCATAAAAAAAGAAAAAAATTCGCCGGTCAGATGGTCGCTTACGATACTTTTCGGGAGCTTCTTTCTCTCGATGGTTTTTAATGCGCTTTCTGAAACGGTGCTTCTGAATGTCGGAAATGTTATAGCTTTTTTTGTACTTGGTGCGTTTATTCTTCTTGGTATAATTTTTGATATATTCGGAGTTGCGACGACAACGGCTTCCGAAAAACCTTTCAACTCGATGTCAGCAAAACGCGTTGCTGCGGCAAAAGAAGCCTTGTGGCTCGTTAAGAATGCGGAGAAGGTTTCGAGTATCTGCAACGATGTAATCGGTGATATCTGCGGTATTATGAGCGGTTCTACTGCGGCAGTAATTATTGCTACGCTCCCGTTTTCGGGAACAACCGGCTTTATGATATCTCTTGTTATAACAGCGCTTGTTGCAGGCGTAACAGTTGGTGGCAAGGCTTTCGGAAAAGGCTTTGCTATAAGTAAGAGTAACGAGATTGTTTTCTTTATGGCAAAGGTCATAAGGTTTTTTAAGAGAAAAAAATAACTTAATTTTGGAGAACGGGTAATGGGATTTTTAGATAAGATTAAAAATCACAATGATATAGCAGCTCTTTCGGTTTCCGAACTCTATGAGCTTGCGGGTGAGATCCGTGAATTCTTAATACAGAATATTTCAAAAACAGGGGGACATCTTGCGTCAAATCTCGGCATTGTCGAGATGACTCTTGCTATCCATAAGGTTTTTGATACATCGGTTGACCGGCTTGTTTTTGATGTCGGTCATCAATCTTATGTGCACAAAATTCTGACGGGCCGCCGTGATGATTTTAAGAATTTGCGAACATTCGGCGGAATATCAGGTTTTCTCCGACCGTCCGAAAGCAAGCACGACGCTTGTGTGACGGGGCACGCTTCAAACTCTGTTTCGGTGTCGCTTGGAATGGCGAGAGCGAGAACTCTCTCGAAAAAAGATTATTCCGTAATCTCGGTTATAGGTGACGGGGCATTTACCGGCGGAATGGCGTATGAAGCGCTCAGCGATGCCGGTCAGAGCAAAGAACCGATGATTGTCATACTCAATGACAACGAAATGTCGATTGCAAAAAATGTCGGAGCGATGACGAATTATCTCGCAAAGCTCCGCGTTAAGAAGAAATATCTTCGTTTTAAAGATGTTTACAGAAAAATTATAAAGAAGTCAAAATTTGGAATAGCCCTTGATAACGGAATTCACAAAGCAAAGAATGCGCTAAAGAATGCTTTGATTCCGTCACTGTTTTTTGAAGAACTCGGCTTTACATATCTCGGACCGGCTGACGGACACGATATAAAATATATGATTTATCTGTTTGAGCTTGCGCGAGATCTGAATAGACCGGTTGTAATTCATCTTACGACAAAAAAGGGAAAGGGCTATGAGCCTTCTGAGACAAGCCCTCAGGACTATCACGGCGTAGGAAAGTTTGATGTTGAAACAGGTCTCCCTGTTTCGGGTAAAAAAGAGACCTTCTCCGATGTCTTTGGTGACGAGCTCGTTTTGATGGCTTCGGAGAATGAAAAAATCTGCGCGATAACTGCTGCTATGACCTCCGGAGTCGGGCTTTCGGCTTTCGCTTCTGAGTTTCCTGAGCGATTTTTCGATGTCGCAATAGCAGAAGAGCACGCTGTCGCAATGTCTGCAGGGCTTGCAACGCAGGGAATGCTTCCTGTTTGCGCGATTTATTCTACATTCTTGCAGAGAGCTTATGATATGCTTGTCCACGATGTAGCAATTTCAGGCGAGCATATTATCTTTGCGGTTGACAGGGCAGGTCTTGTCGGGGAAGACGGGGAAACCCATCACGGCGTTTTTGATGTTGCATATCTGTCTTCAATTCCTGGAATGAAGGTTTTTGCGCCAACAAGCTTTATGGAGCTTCGCTCGATGCTTCGCTTCGCTGAAAAGCTTAGTGGACCTTGCGCGATAAGATATCCGCGCGGCGGCGAGGGAGAGTATAAAGGAAATTCGTTTTCAGAAAATGCTCCGGGCGTATTTCTGCGCGATGGTGCAGATACTTGCATCATAACTTACGGAACATTAGTCAATAATGTTCTTGAGGCTTGTGAGAGCCTTGAAAAAGAGGGTGTTTCGGCGTCGGTTTTAAAGCTTAATGCCATAAAACCGATTGATAAAGATATAATTTCAGATGCGCTTTCTCGCTTTAAGAAGATTACGGTCGTTGAAGATGTAGTCGAGAAAGGTTCAGTTTATGAGCAGATAGCGGCAATTTCCTGCGAGCGCGGACTTGGCTGCAAAATAACGCAGATTAACACCGGTGATTCATTCACAACACACGGAAGTATAAAAGATCTCCATAACCATCTGGGGCTTTCTGCTGACGGTATATGTAAAACTGTTTTGGAGGCATATAAAAATTGAGTGCAAAAAAGAGACTTGATGTAATACTCGTTGAGCGCGGGTTGGTTCCGAGCCGCGAAAAGGCGAAGGCTGTAATAATGAGTGGCGCTGTTTTTGTTGCAGGGCAGAAGGCTGACAAGGCAGGCGAATGTTTTTCCGAAGAAGCGGAAATTGAAGTCCGCGTGAAGGAAAACTCCTATGTAAGCCGTGGTGGTCTTAAGCTTGAAAAGGCGCTTGACTTTTTCGGTGCAGATGTAGAGGGTAAAATTGCTATTGATGCAGGGGCATCTACTGGCGGCTTCTCGGACTGTCTTCTTCGCCGTGGGGTAAAGAAGCTTTATTCAGTCGATGTTGGATACGGACAGCTTGCGTGGGAAATCAGAAATGATCCGCGAGTTGTGTGCATGGAGAGAACCAATGTTCGTTATGTAACTCACGAGCAGATTCCGGATATAATAGAAATCGCAGTTATTGATGTATCATTTATTTCTCTGAAAATAATTCTTCCTGCTATTCGTGGACTTATGGAAGAGAGTGGACATGTCTATTGCCTTATAAAGCCTCAGTTCGAAGCAGGACGCGAGAAAATAGGCAAAAAGGGCGTTGTCCGTGACCCTGCAGTGCACGCCGAAGTCATAGAAAACTTTATTCAAAATGCAAATGAAGCAGGTTTTCATGTATGCGGAGTAACCTTTTCTCCGATAACAGGTCCTGAAGGAAATATCGAATTTCTCGGTCATCTGTCTTGCGAGGAAAAGGATGCAGTCGAGGTGGACGCAAAACAAATCGTGGAGGATGCTCATAACTCGTTGAAAGGGTAGAGAAAATATGAAGAAAGTCGTTCTTAATCCGAATCCGTCCCGTGACAAGAATTTTGAATGTACGAAAAAAGTTGCAGAATTTTTCAAGCAAAACGGTGTCGAGGTTTGCATTTTTAAAGATATTTGCGGTGCGGAAACAACGGGAGCAAAGCTTTCGGACTTTTCTTCTGCTGTAAAAGATGCTGACCTTATAATATCATTTGGTGGCGACGGAACGCTTCTTCATACGGCAAACCAGGTTGCAGGTCTCGGTCTTCCTGTTCTCGGAATAAACATCGGAAGAATAGGCTATATGGCGGAGCTAGAGTCGAACGAGATTGAGCTTTTGAAAAATGTTATCGACGGAAACTTCGCAGTCGAAGAAAGAATGCGGCTTGATGTTTCGGTTCGCCGGGGCGATAAGGTTGTTTACAGAAAAACAGCCCTGAACGATGCGGTTATACTGAAAACGGGGCTTTTGTGGATAATTGATCTCGATATTTACGCTGATGAAATGTTTATATCAAGATACAGCGGTGACGGTGTTCTCGTTGCAACTCCGACCGGCTCAACTGCATATTCGTTATCGGCAGGTGGTCCGATTATAGACCCTGTTTCAAAAAACATAACGATAACTCCGGTTTGTGCACATGCGCTGACGGCAAAGCCCATTGTCCTTTGTAACAACAGGAAAATTAAAATTATTTCGAAAAGTCTCGAAAATTCGGCTGTTGCAATGAGCGTTGACGGTGAAGATGGATTTGAACTCATGCACGGTGACGAGATAATAATAAAAGAAGCAGAAGAGAAAACGAAACTTATTCATGTAAAGAATACTAATTTTTACGATGTTTTATATACAAAGCTTTCTGACAGGAGGTTTGAATAGATGAAATCAAAAAGACAGACAACACTTTTAAAGCTTATTGAGCAGTATGATATTTCTACTCAGCTTGAGCTTACGGAATTTCTCAACAAAGAGGGGTTCAACGCTACTCAGGCTACAATCTCACGCGATATAAAGGAACTTCGCCTTATCAAGACTGTCGGAGCTAACGGAAAAAGTAAATATGCTGTATCAAAGTCGGAGACTGATGCAGGTTTTTCTGACCGCTTACTTACGATATTCCGCGAGAGCGTTCTCTCGTATGTAAATGCACAGAATATAATTGTTTTAAAGACAATGCCGGGGCTTGCGTCTGCTGCATGTTCAGCTATTGATTCGATGCAGTCATCGGATATAGTGGGTACTCTTGCAGGTGACGATACGGCGTTTCTCGTTATGCATACGACAAAGGCTGCGAGCGATTTCTGCGAAGAGCTTGGCAAAATGCTCTCTTAAGCCAAGCGGAGTCTCACACCTTAAGGAGTGATATTAAATGCTCAAACTTCTGCATATTGAGAATATAGCAGTTATTGAGAGTTGCGATATAGAATTCGGAAACGGCTTCAATGTTCTTACGGGTGAAACGGGGGCAGGAAAGTCGATTATAATTGACGCTATCGGCGCAGTTCTCGGTTACAGAACGACTCGCGATGTGGTAAGAAACGGTGCGAGCAAGGCTTCTGTCAGTGCTGTTTTTGATGTGTCTTCGGAAGAAGCGAGAAACTGGCTTTCCGAAAACGGATATGAAGCTGAAAATAACGAAGTTATTATTTACCGGGAAATATCGGCAGACGGAAAAAGCTCTGCGCGAATCAATGCAAAGCCTGTAACGGCAACTCTTTTGAAAGAGTTCGGCGTTCTTCTCATAAACATTCTCGGTCAGCATGACAGTCAACAGCTTTTGGATGTTGAATCGCATGCTGTTTTTGTTGACAGATTCGCATCTGGTAAGGAATATGATGCTTGTGCGGCGGAGTATGAAAAAGTATATAACGAGCTTCTGGAGAAAAAACAGGAGCTTCGCCGTCTTGATATAGACGAAACGGCAAAGGCAAGGCAGGTCGAGATGCTTAAGTTTCAGATAACTGAGCTTGAGTCGGCTGAACTTTGTGAAAACGAAGATGTTGAGCTTGCAGAGCGCCAGAAACTAATTCGCGAAAGTTCCAAACTCACAGAGCGTATTTCACAGGCATATTCAGCGTTTTCCGGGGAAAACGGCGCTTGGGGAATATGTTCGCTTCTTTCTGATGCTTCAAAGGCTCTTGTGGCAATATCGGGCGTTTCGGATAAGGTGTCCGCGCTTTCGGATTCGGTATCTGAAATGTATTATTCCTCGGAAGATATGCTAGAAAGCTTACGCGAGCTTGCGGAAAATCTTGATTTTTCCGAAGAAGAGGCAGACAGGATAGAATCGCGTCTTGATGTCTTACATAAGCTCAAGCGAAAATACGGGTCAACTGTTTCTGAAATGCTTGACTTTCTTGAGAATGCAAAGCGCGAGCTTAGCGATATAGAGTTTTCTGAAGAGAGGGTTGCCTCGCTCACGGCTGAAATTCAAGGGCTTGAAAAACAGGCATATACGCTTGCGGAAAGGCTTTATGAGTTTAGAAAGGCTGCTGCCGAGAGCTTCGAAGAGCGAATAATGCGCGAGCTTTCAGAACTCGATATGAAGAATGCAAGGTTCATTGCTGATGTAAAGCGATGTGAGGAACTTTCATCGCGCGGTATAGATACGATTGAATTCCTGCTCGCGGCAAACCTTGGTGAGAATGCAAAACCGCTTGAGAAGATAGCTTCGGGCGGCGAGCTTTCGAGAGTTATGCTTGCGATGAAGAATGCGCTTGGAGACAGCGACTTTGTCGAAACCTTGATTTTTGACGAGATAGATACGGGTGTCAGTGGTCGTGCGGCACAGAGAATAGCTGAAAAGCTTTATAAGCTGTCAGTCAAAAAGCAGGTTCTTTGTGTAACACACCTTGCTCAGCTTTCAGCAATGAGCGATATTCATTTTAAAATTGAAAAGAGCGAACGCGACGGAAGAACTTACACCTCCGTCACTCCGCTTGACGAAGACGGAAGGGCATACGAGCTTGCAAGAATTACGGCAGGCTCTGCGATAAGCGAAACGACGCTTACTAATGCGAAAGAACTTATGACCCTTGCGGATGAAACTAAGAATAAAATAAAAACAGCCAAGGCCTAAGCCTTGGCTGTTTTTGTGTCGTATATTGCATCTGCAAGCTTTGCAAATTCTTCAATTGAGAGTTCTTCTCCTCTGACAGTCGGTTTGTATCCGAGGTTTGTCAGGATACTTAGTATTTCTTCTTTTTCGATAAAGTCACGGAATGCGGAATGCAAGCTGTTTGCAAGCTGCTTTCTTCGCTGTGCAAACGCTGCTTTTACGACTTTAAAGAAGAATTCTTCTGATTTAACTTCGACTGCAGGTTTCTCACGCGTGTTGAGCTTTATAACAGCAGAATCGACTTTCGGCTGGGGGATAAAGCAATCAGGTGCGACGGTGAAGAGAAATTCAGGTTCGGTATAATACTGAACATAGATTGAAAATGCTCCATATTCGGGAGTTTTCGGACCTGCACATATTCTCTCTGCAACCTCTTTCTGAATCATTGTCGTAATAGATGAAAAGAGCTTCGATTCGATAAGATAGGAGATGATGGGAGTTGTGATGTAGTAGGGGAGATTTGCGCAAACCTTCGGCTTCTCGCCACCAAATTCCGTATCAACAAGCGCTTTGAGGTCGCATTTCATAATGTCGGAATTTATGATTTTAATATTTTCAAACTCTGAAAGCGTTTCGTCGAGAAGTGGCAGAAGTGTGCGGTCGATTTCTACTGCGACAACGCTTTTTGCTGCCTCACCGAGAACGGAAGTGAGGCTTCCGATACCGGGACCGACTTCAAGAACACAGTC
>JAZTWZ010000093.1:0-5720 GCA_045636165.1 Eubacteriales bacterium | reverse complement strand
GGGGGTCACTCCCTCGCTTGTTTTCTATATACAATTATACACGCAAAAACCTGAAAATTCAACCAAAAATTCCAAAAAATTTCCTTGTAAAATGTGTTTTTGGAGAGAATTTTACTTGACTTTTTTACAATAATATTGTATTCTTATATAAAAGTGAAGATGGAGATAAAACTGCTTTATAAAGCCCTTAAGAGAGCTGCGCGTTGCTGGGAGCGTGGCGGGTGGGGAGCAGAGGGTCACTCCGTAGCTGCAGTGCTGAAATCTTGGGAGAGTAGGTTCTGTCGGTCTGCAACGCCGTTATTTGTGCATAGAGGGTGCCGCTTGGCATCGAAATTGGGTGGTACCGCGAAGGTGTATAGCTTCGCCCCATGTCTTCTGACATGGGGCTTTTTTACTTTTAAGGAGGATTAGGTTATATGGCAAAAGAACTTGAAAAGATTTATAACCCTCATGATGTTGAAACCCGTTTGTATAAGGAATGGGAAGAGAAGGGTTATTTCCACGCGGAGGTTAACGAGAAGAAAAAGCCTTTTACTATTGTGATTCCGCCTCCAAATGTAACGGGTCAGCTTCACATGGGGCATGCGTTTGATGAAACCCTGCAGGATATTCTCATCAGATACAAGAGAATGCAGGGCTTTGAAGCTTTGTGGGTTCCGGGAACGGACCATGCAGGTATTGCAACGCAGATTAAGGTAGAAGCTGAGCTTCGCGAAAAAGAAGGACTTACCCGTTATGATCTCGGTCGTGAAAAGTTTCTCGAAAGAGTATGGGACTGGAAAGAAAAATACGGTAGTCGTATAATCAGTCAGCTTAAAAAGATTGGCTGCTCCTGTGATTGGGACAGAGAACGCTTCACAATGGATGAAGGTTGCTCAAAGGCTGTGCGTGAGGTTTTTGTCAACCTTTATGAAAAAGGTTTGATTTACCGCGGCCCGAGAATTATCAACTGGTGTCCCAACTGTATAACAGCTCTTTCAAACGAAGAGGTTGAGCACGCGGAACACGCGGGTAATTTCTGGCACATCAGGTATCAGATAAAGGGTACGGATGAATATGTGGTTATTGCTACAACCCGCCCTGAAACACTTTTCGGTGATACAGCTGTTGCGGTTAATCCGGAAGATGAAAGATATAAAGAGCTTGTCGGAAAGATGCTTCTTCTTCCGCTTACGGACAGAGAAATTCCTGTCATTGCCGATGAATATGTTGATAAGGAGTTCGGAACAGGTTGTGTTAAAATCACTCCTGCTCACGATCCTAATGACTTTGAAGTAGGCAAGCGTCATAACCTTGAAATTATTAAGGTTATGAACGACGATGCAACTATGAACTCGTATGCAGGAAAGTATGAAGGTATGGACCGCTACGAGTGCCGTAAGGAAATGATAAAGGACCTTGAAGAGATGGGACTCCTCGTGAAAACCGAAGAGCATTCTCACAATGTCGGTCAGTGCTACCGTTGCGGAACAACGATTGAACCGATTGTTTCCGATCAGTGGTTTGTTAACATGAAACCTCTTGCAGAAGCTGCAATCAATGCTGTAAAAAGCAAGGAAACAGAGTTTGTTCCCGAGCGTTTCTCGAAAACATATATGAACTGGATGGAAAATGTCTATGACTGGTGTATTTCGCGCCAGCTCTGGTGGGGACACAGAATTCCGGCGTTCTATTGTGATGATTGCGGTGAAATGACGGTTTCAAAAGAGGATATTACGGTATGTCCCAAGTGCGGAAAGCCTGTAAGACAGGAAGAGGATGTTCTTGACACGTGGTTCTCATCAGCTTTGTGGCCGTTCTCAACTCTTGGTTGGCCTGAAAAAACGAAGGAATATGACTACTTCTATCCCACAAGCACTCTTGTAACGGGATATGATATTATTTTCTTCTGGGTATCAAGAATGATTTTCTCTGCCTGTGAGCATACAGGAAAAGCTCCGTTCAAGCATGTGTTTATTCATGGACTTGTGCGTGACGGAAACGGTGAGAAAATGTCAAAATCTAAGGGAAATGGCGTTGACCCGTTGCAGATTGTTGAGATGTATGGTGCAGATGCTCTCAGATTCACACTTGTTACAGGTGTTGCTCCGGGTAACGATATGAGATTCCCGGTTACCTACGAACCGCCTGTGGAAAAGGGTAAAAATCCCAATCCTGAGATTAATAAGATTGTGGGCGCACCCGGCGTTGAGTTCAACCGTAACTTTGCAAATAAGATATGGAATGCATCGCGCTTCGTTATGATGAATCTCAAGATTGATACCTGCTCTCTTCCGGCTCTTTCTGAGCTTGCCATGGAAGATAAATGGATACTTTCAAAGTATAACACTCTCGTTTCAGAGATTACTGACAATATCGATAAGTTTGAACTCGGTATCGCAGCACAGAAGCTTCAGGAGTTTATCCGCGATAACTACTGCGACTGGTACATTGAACTTGTAAAGCCGCGTCTTTCAGACGATGCTGATGCAAAGAGCCGCGAGGCAGCAGAAAAGGTTCTCTGCTATGTCCTTTCAAATACTCTTAAGCTCCTCCATCCGTTTATGCCGTTCATCACAGAAGAAATCTGGCAGACACTTCCGCACGACGGCGAGTCGATTATGATTTCAAAGTGGCCGGAGTATTCAGATGACCTTAAGTTCGCTGATGACGAGAGCAATATGGAAATTCTCATGCAGGCGATAAGAAGCATCAGAAATCGCCGTGCAGAGATGAATGTTGCACCGTCAAAGAAGGCACAGCTCATCGTAATTCCTGACGATGATAAGACAAAGGCGATCTTCGCTCTTGGCGATATGTTCTTTAGAAAGCTTGCTTCAGCTTCTGATATCGTTATTACAGACGGGGTAGAGGATGCCTCGAAGATGGTATCGGTTGTTACAGCAGGTGCAAAGCTCTTTATCCCGATGAACGAGCTCATTGATACTAAAGCTGAAATTGCACGCCTCAAGAAAGAACGCGAGAAAGCTGAAAAGGACTTCAATATGATTAATGGAAAGCTCAGTAATGCAGGTTTCGTTGCAAAAGCTCCTGCAGCAGTTGTTGAAGCTGAGCGCGAAAAGCTTGCAAAGGTAACTGCTCTTATGGCAAATATCGACGAAAGCATCGCAAAACTCGAAGCATAAAACAAAATCTGACGCGGACATATCACAAAAAAGTGATATGTCCGCGTTTTGTGTAAAATGCTGAAAATGAGCGAAAAAGAATTTTGAAAAAAATTACAAGTTGCACAAAATTTTTCTTGTAATTTCCTGCGAAATATTATATAATCAAAATATAGTTAATATTTGCTTAACAATTTGAGTGAAGATTAACCCATTCGTATTAAAGGAGAGTAGAAGCAAATGAAAGCATACCCCGTGGAAAAAATTAGAAATATCTGTCTGTTAGGGCACGGTGGCGACGGAAAGACATCCCTCGTTGAAAGTTTGCTCTATATGACGAAAAATATTGATCGCCTCGGTAAGGTTTCAGAAGGAAATACCGTTTCTGACTTCGACGCGGAAGAAATCAAAAGAAAGTTCTCGATTTCGGCATCTGTTGTGCCGGTAGAGTTTTATGACCATAAATTCAACTTTATCGATGCTCCGGGATATTTTGACTTTGTCGGCGAGGCTCATCAGGCAATGCGCGTTGCAGATGCTGCGATTATCGTATGTACTGCAAAGAACGGCGTTCAGGTAGGAACTGAGATTGCGTGGAAAAAGGTTAATGAGAGAAAGCTTCCGCGTATGTTCTACATATCTAAGATTGACGAAGAAAACGCCCGTTACTATCCTGTTTATGAGCAGCTTCGTGAGAAGTTCGGTGTTTCTGTCTGTCCTATGGTTATTCCGGCTATCATTGACGAAAAGATTGTCGGTATTATCGACCTTATCCCGATGAAGGCTTATGAGCTTAAGGATGGCGCAGCGGTTGAGATGCCAATTCCGCCTGAGTGTATGGAAAAGGCTCTTATGGTAAGATCGCAGATTGCAGAATCTGTTGCTGAAACTTGCGATGAGTATATGGAAAAATACTTTGCAGGCGAAGAATTCACGATTGACGAATATATGGACGGCGTAAAGCGCGGCGTTATGGAAGGTACTCTTGCTCCGGTATTCACAGGCTCTGCATATACCGGTATCGGTAGCCTTGCGCTTCTCCGCGGACTTGTTGGATATTCTCCATGCCCGATTGATGCTCCGAAGGATATGGCTGTTAACGATGATAACGAGCTCGTTGAAATTACTGTCGGCGATCACGACGGCGCTTTGGCAGTTATATTCAAGACAATTTCTGACCAGTACGGTAAGTTCTCGTTCTTCAAGGTTCTTTCAGGAAAAATTGCGAGCGATATGTCGCTCTATAACCCGAGAACAGGCGAGAATGAAAAGATTGGTCACCTCTACCATGTTGTAGGTAAGAAGAGAATTGATGCAACAGAAATCACAACGGGTGATATCGGCGCGGTTGCAAAGCTTGCAGATGCCCGAACAGGCGACACACTTTGCTCGCCTGATAAGAAGGTTCATCTCCACGGTATCAACTTCCCGACACCGACATACTCTCTTGCAGTCAACCCGAAGGCAAAGGGCGGAGAAGAGAAGATTGCATCAGGTCTTGCTCGTCTTGCGGAAGAAGACGTTACATTCAAGACAGTCAATAATTCCGAAACACGTCAGTTCGTTGTTACGGGATATGGCGATATGCATATTGACATTCTTTGCTCAAAGCTCAAATCTCGTTTCAATGTAGATGTTGAACTCGCAGAACCGAGAGTTCCTTACCGCGAAAAGATTCGCAAAAAGGTAAAGGTTCAGGGTCGTCACAAGAAGCAGTCAGGCGGTCACGGTCAGTTCGGTGATGTATGGATCGAGTTCCAGCCGGGCGATGTAGAAGAGCTTGTATTCGAAGAGAAGATTGTTGGCGGCGCAGTTCCGAAGAACTTCTTCCCGGCAGTTGAAAAGGGTCTCCGCGATTCTACAAAGAAGGGCGTTCTTGCGGGCTTCCCGGTAGTTTATCTTAAGGCAACTCTCGTTGACGGTTCTTACCACGATGTTGACTCGTCTGAAATGGCGTTCAAGGTAGCTGCAAACCTCGCTTATAAGGCAGGTCTTCCGCAGGCTGATCCGGTTCTCCTCGAGCCGATTGGAAGCCTTAAGGTCTTCGTTCCGGACGATTACATGGGCGATGTCATCGGCGACCTCAACAAGCGCCGCGGCAGAATTCTCGGTATGAATCCGCAGGGAGACGGTCAGTCTATCGTTGAGGCGGAAGTCCCGATGGCTGAAATGAATACCTATACTATCGACCTTCGTTCGATGACTCAAGGCAGAGCTTCGTTCGAATTCGCATTCGAGAGATATGAAGATGCTCCGATGAATGTCCAGCAGAAGATTATCGAAGAAAGAAAGGCATACCTCGAAGAAGAGGAATAAGAGAAATAAAACACCCCGATACTTTTCGTATCGGGGTGTTTGTTGTTGCATTTTTTGTCCTTTGCTGTTATAATTCCATACTGTAGTGTTATTTGCAAAAAGGAGAAAACCGACAATGAAGACACTTAAAACTTCGACTCTTGCGAAGCTTGCCCTTTTCCTTGCAACGGTAATCTGGGGAAGCTCGTTTGTAATAATTAAAGATGCTGTAAATCTTATTACGCCGAATTTTCTTATGGCGATAAGATTCACGGGCGCATTTGTAATTCTCTCGATTATTTTTCACAAAAAGTTTCGCGG
>JAZTWZ010000092.1:0-1565 GCA_045636165.1 Eubacteriales bacterium | reverse complement strand
AGAGCACGAGTTGCAACCTGGCTTGACCCGTTTTCTGACCCGAAGGGTGACGGATATCAGATAATTCAGTCGCTTTACGCTATCGGTTCGGGAGGTCTTTTGGGACTCGGCTTCGGTAACAGCCGTCAGAAATATCTCTATCTTCCCGAAGCTCATAACGACTTTATCTTTGCAATAGTCTGCGAAGAACTCGGTTTTATCGGCGCGATGATTATTCTTGCGCTCTTTGCTCTTCTCATTATGAGAGGATACTGGATAGCTCTCCATGCGCGCGATAAATTCGGTTCGCTCCTTGCTGCTGGAATTTCGACTATGGTCGCGCTCCAGACAGTACTCAACATCGGTGTTGTAACGGGTGTTCTGCCGGTTACGGGTGCGGCGCTTCCGTTCTTCTCATACGGCGGAACAGCGCTTCTTATTCTCCTTGCTGAAATGGGCGTAGTCCTTTCGGTTTCAAGGTACATTCCCGTAAAAACTGAAAAATAGAAGGGAAGATTTTTATGCGTTTTCTCTTTGCTTGCGGAGGAACGGGCGGACATATAAACCCGGCAATTGCGATTGCTCGTACAGTTCTTGAAAAAAGGCAGGATGCCGAGATACTCTTTGTCGGAGCAATGGGCGGCATGGAAAACCGTCTTGTTCCGAATGCCGGCTTTGAAATAAAAACGCTTGAAGTGAGCTCAATTTCAAGAAAGAAAAGACTTTCGTCGGTCTTTTCAAACATAAACTCGATAAAAAAAGCGCTCGCGGCAAAACGCGAGGCGCAGAAGATTATAGAAGAATTTAAGCCTGATGTCGTTATCGGAACGGGTGGGTATGCCTGCTTCCCGTCGCTTGCTGCTGCGGCAAAGCTTAAAATTCCTACCCTTATACACGAATCAAATGCATACCCGGGGCTCGCAACAAGGCTTCTTGCGAAAAAGGTCACAAAGGTTCTTCTCAACTTTGAGGAAACCTGTAAAAATTTACCGAAGAGCGCATCAGTAATGGTGGTCGGAACTCCGATACGCGGTGATATCCTGATGTATGACAGGAACCGTGCGAGGGAAGAACTCGGTATAACAAAGCCGCTTCTTGTAAGCTTTTGGGGCTCTCTCGGAGCAAGGGAAATGAACCGCCATATCGCAGAGGTTATGCGCCTTGAAAAGGAACTTGGCGGAGAGTTTTCACACATCCACGCTTGCGGAAAGTTTGGCTATGAGTGGATGCCGTCGCTTCTTTCGGATAAGGGCGTTTCCTTTGACGGAACAGACGGAATATGGCTCCGTGAGTATATCGACGATATGCCGAGAGTACTTGCAGCGGCAGATGTCGTTATGTGCCGCGGCGGAGCAGGGACGCTCTCTGAGGTCAGCGCACGCGGAACTCCTGCGATAATCGTTCCGTCTCCGAATGTCACGGATAATCACCAGTTCAAGAACGCTCTTGAGCTTTCCAAAATCGGCGGCGCGATTGTTATTGAAGAAAAAGATGTAACGACGGAGAAACTTCTTGAAACTGCGAGAAATCTCTTGTTTGATGAAAAGAAACGGGCAGAAATGTCTAAAAATCTTACCTCTTATGCG
>JAZTWZ010000091.1:0-5988 GCA_045636165.1 Eubacteriales bacterium | reverse complement strand
AGTACTTCGCGCAGGCGGAATCGACCCCGAGGAATATACGGGCTTTGCTTTCGGCCTCGGTTTAACGCGACTTGCAATGATGAAATACGGCGTAAAAGATATCCGCGACTTAAACTCGGGAAGCCTTAAGGTTCTTTCTCAGTTTACTGACGATAAATAAGAAAGGAGAGGAAAAGAAATGTTTTTATCTATGAACTGGATTTCGGACTTTGTTGATTTGTCCGGTCTTGACAAGCTTTCGCTTATCAATAAATTCTCCCTCTCCACAGCAGAGGTTGAAAACGAAATTTTCTTCAAGGGTAGCGATATTTCGGGAATCGTTGTTGCAGAGATTATGTCTGTTGAAGACCACCCCGAATCAAAGAAGCTTCACCTTCTCAAAGTAGATGCAGGCGAGAGCGAGCTTATTGATGTCGTTTGCGGTGCACCGAATGTAAGAGTCGGTATGAAGACTGCGTTTGCAAAGCTCGGAGCTAAAATCGGTGAGATTGAAATTGCACCGAGAAAGCTTGCAGGATATACCTCCTGCGGTATGTGCTGCTCGGAGCGCGAGCTTGGTCTTTCTGATAACAACGACGGCATTATGGACCTTGATGTAAGCCTTAAGAACGGTACTGACCTCAAGGATATCTTCGAGATTGACGATATTATCTTCGAGGTTGATAACAAGTCGCTCACAAACCGTCCTGACCTCTGGGGTCACTACGGTATTGCTCGTGAGTTTGCGGCAATTGCAGGTCGCGAGCTTCGTCCGCTTGATACGGTTGATCTTAAGCAGTATGAAAGCCTTCCGAAGCTTGATGTAAAGATTGAGGATCCGCTTTGCTACCGCTATTCGGCTCTTCGATTTGAGAATATTTCAAAGCATGTAAGCCCGATGAATATGCGTATCCGTCTTTTCTACTGCGGAATGCGCGCTATAAATCTTCTTGCGGACCTCACAAACTACCTTATGCTTGAAATGGGTCAGCCGATGCACGCGTTCGACTCAAGAAAGGTTGATTCTATCCGAATAAAGAGATTTGAGAGTCCCTTCAAGTTCACAACACTTGATGAGGTAGAACGCGATATTGACGAGAATACACTTATGATTTGTAACGGTGATACTCCTGTTGCAATTGCAGGTATTATGGGCGGCCTCGATTCCGAGATTGTTGATGATACAACATCCCTGACTCTCGAATCTGCAACATTTGACGCATCGTCAATCCGTAAGTCAACCGTCCGTCTCGGTCACAGAACAGATGCTTCCCAGCGTTATGAAAAGAGCCTTGACCCCGAGATGACGACTGTTGCGATCGCTCGTTTCGTAAAGCTCCTTCTCGATATCGACAGCGGTGCTACGATAACAAGCGCGATTACCGATGAATATGCATTCAAGTATGACGATGTAAAGCTTTCTTTTGACAAGGCATTTGTTGACCGCTATACGGGAATCGAGATTGAAAGCGAGCGCATAGTAAAAACTCTTACATCTCTCGGCTTTGGCGTAGAACAGGACGGCGACAGCTTCACAGCTTCGGTTCCGTCATGGCGCGCAACTAAGGATGTAACGATAAAGGCTGATATTATCGAAGAAATTACCCGTATCTACGGTTACGATAACTTCGCTATAAATACAGCAGCAGTTCCGCTTTATCCTGTCCGCGCAGCACAGGAGAAGACGGATGAGGAGAGAATAAAAGATCTTTTGGTAAAGCGCTACTCTCTCCACGAGCTTCATTCGTATGTATGGGCATATTACGATGAGTACAAGGCTCTCGGAATTGATATCGAGCCGAATGTTGAGCTCGTAAATGCTACTAACCCGAACATCAAGACCATCCGCCGTTCAATAGTTCCGACTCAGCTTTGCCAGGTTAAGTACAATACGGCTTATGCTCCCGATTTCGGCGTATTTGAAATCGGCAGAGTTATTAAGGGCTTAAATGCAGATAACCTTTGCGATGAGAAGAAGATGCTTGCTATAACTCTCTTCTCAAAGACAAAGGATATGGAAGCTCTCTATTTTGAGCTTGTCCGAATTCTCTCGGTTATGGCGGATGAAATCAAGCATCTTCCGCTTACATTTGAAAATACTTCAGAAAAGAGCTCATACAAGCATCCGAAGAACCTCAATGCAATTTACTGCGGCGGCGTAAAGCTCGGTGAGATAGGAATTGCAAACGCTCAGGTTTCAAAGAAGATTGATAAGAAGGCAAATATCGTTTTTGCCGAAATAGATGTTGAGCTTTTCGCAAAACTTTCTAACGCAAGCATCACTTACGAAGAGCCGTCAAAGTATCCTGAGATTGAGATTGACCTTTCGTTTGTAAGCGATAAGTTCGCTCCGATCCGCGATGCGATAGCAGAGCAGAACTGCCCGCTTATAAAGCGCGTTTATGTTGCAGACACATATACCGACGAAGCCGGAAAGTCGATTACAGTAAGAATGGTCTTCTCATCAAATGAGCAGACACTTACGCGTGAAGAGGTTATGGATGTCGCAGAGGCGATAATCGGAAACCTCAAGGGAAAAGGAATCGCTCTTAAACAATAGTCGTAAAAAGAAGAAAGCCGTAAGGTTTTCTTCTTTTTTTCTTTTCAATCGACGAGTTTTGTGGTATTATATATATTAGAAAAATATTTCCTTGAAAAAAGGAGAGATGTGAAATGTACGAGAAAATATCCATTTACGGTATATCTTATGATAATGTAAATCTTCCCGAAGCGGCGTCTCTTGCGCGCGAGATGATGCAGGAGGAGAAAAACCATATAGTAGTAACTCCTAATGCTGAAATCGCATACCTTGCGGCAGGTGATGACAGACTCGGACAGACTATAAACGCTGCTGATATAGTTGTTGCAGACGGTATCGGTGTCGTCTATGCCTCAAAGATTTACGGCACGCCCGTCAAGGGTAAGGTTGCAGGAGTTGAGCTTGGTGAGCTTGTTCTCCGTGATGCGGCAGAGGTAGGAGACAGCGTTTTCTTTCTCGGTGCAAAGCCCGGAGTAGGAGAGCTTGCGGCAAAGAAACTTTCGGAGAAATATCCGGGGCTTAAGTTTGCAGGCATCCGCGATGGTTACTTTGAAAACAGCGATGAGGTTGTTGAGGCTATAAACGAAAGTGGAGCAAAGATTCTCTTCGTATGTCTCGGTGCTCCGAAGCAGGAGCTCTGGGCAGGAAAATTCAGGGACAAGCTTAATGTGCGTCTGACCCTGTGTCTCGGCGGTGCTCTTGATTCGTATGCAGGGACTGTCAAACGCGCTCCTGAAATCTGGATAAAGCTCGGTCTTGAATGGCTCTATCGCCTCATCCGCGAGCCGAAGAGATTTGTGAGAATGCTTGCGCTTCCGAAATATATGTTTGCGGTAATTTTTGACCGTTTAAGAAAGAGGTAGCCCAAATGAAAGGTAAGCTTATTACCATAGAGGGAACAGACTGCTCGGGAAAGTCAACCCAGCTTGAGCTTTTGTGTAAAAGACTTGAGCGAGAGGGCGTTGACTTTAAGAAAGTAGCCTTCCCGAGATATGACAGCGCGTCTTCCGCGCTTGTCAGAATGTATCTCGTCGGAGAATTCGGCGAGAATGTAAGCTCGGTAAATGCGTATGCCGCATCGAGCTTTTTTGCGGTCGACAGAGTTGCGTCATATCTTCGCGAGTGGAAAGACTATCTCGCAAGCGGAGGATGTGTCCTGCTTGATAGATATACTACCTCAAACGCGATATATCAGGCATCAAAGCTTCCTGAAAATGAGCGTGATACATTCTGCGACTGGCTTTTTGATTTTGAGTATAACCTGCTCGGGCTTCCTGCGCCGACGGCTGTTATTTTTCTCGATATGCCGCCGTCCTCGGCAGAAAAGCTTATGAAGAAGCGCGAGGAAACCGAGGATATCCATGAGCGCGACAAGGGCTACATGAAAGCGTGCTACGATTCGGCAAAGAGCCTTTCGGAGAAGTATAGCTGGCAGAGAATATCCTGCACAGATGGTGAAAGAATTAAGAGTATAGAAGAAATTCACGAAGAGATTTTTACGAAAGTTTCGGAGATACTGAAAAATGCTTGAGTTTCGAAAACTTAAAACTGAAGATTTTGAGAAGTGCTATCCGCTTATGTATAAAAAGGGTTTCAGAAACAGCGAAAGCTCATTTCTTACCCTCTATCTCTGGTCGGAGATGTACGGGACCGAGATTTGCATTGACGAAGATGCGGTCTTTTTCAGAAGTGTTATGGACGGTAAAGCGTCGTATCTTTTTCCGTATGCCGAGGATGAAAGACGAGCGCTCACAAAGCTTTTTGAGTACGAGCTTTTCTGCGGCAATGAATTTGTAAAATTTCATTCGCTGACGGAGCGGATGCGTGAGATTCTTGAGCGCGAGTTTCCGGGAGAGTTTGCCTATACCGAAAGACGAGCTTCGTTTGACTATATTTATGAGGCAGCATCCCTTGCAGCTCTTGAAGGAAAGAAGTTCCACGGCAAGCGCGGTCACCTTAAGAAGTTTTTGAAAAAATTTGAAGGCAGATATACCTGCCTTCCGATTGAGGAAACGGATATAGACGATGTTCTCGCTTTCCAGAAAAAGTGGATAGAAAAAGCAACCGACAAAGAAAGTAAAGAAACGCTCGAGTATGAGTCAAAGTCAGTTTCAAAGCTCTTTGAGAACTTTTCATACTTTGGTCTTCTCGGCGCAGTGCTTCGTGTTGACGGCGAGATTGTCGCGTATTGCCTTGCGGCAAGGACATGTGAGGACACGGTTGAGGTTATGGTCGAAAAGGCAGATTACAGCTTCGACGGCGCATATCAGATGATAAATAAGTCCTTTGCAGAGTTTGTTTCTGACAAAGTTAAATATTTAAACCGTGAGGATGATTTGGGTCTTCCCGGACTCCGTAAGGCAAAGCTTTCTTACTATCCGGCAATGCTCATTGAAAAATACAGTGCGATATGGAAGAGATAATCAGAAAAGCAAGAGAAGAAGATATAGATGCTCTGAAAGCTTTATGGGTAGAGTGTTTCCCGAAAGATGTGGAGTATTCGGAGTTCTTTTTTGAAAAAATATATAAGAAAAATTGCGCCGTTCTTTTTGAGGAGAATGGCGAGATTCTCGGGATGATTCATTCTTTCCCGAGAACACTCATGACGCCTATTGGTGCGATTTCGGCAAAATATATCTACGGCGTCGGAACAACGGAGAAAGCTCGCGGTCGCGGTATTGCAGGGCGTCTTCTTGCAAGCGAGGAGAACGATTGCGATGTGCTTCTTCTGATTCCGCAGAACGAGAGTCTCTTTGCCTTTTATGAAAAGTATGGGTTCTCATACCTTGCGAAAGTTTTAAAACGCGAAGTTAGCCCGAATGGCAAAGCTGAGATTCGTCCTGCGACAGAAAATGATATAGCATATTTAAATGAGGTTTACGAGCGAGAGCTCGAGGCTTCACTTTTTGCAACACGCGATTTTGATACATGGCGGCTTCTTATGTCGGAGTACGCTTTCTTTGGTGGCGGTTTTGTCGTATTTCACGGAGGTTACTGCGCATACTATGAGGAGAACGGTCGCCTGTTCATAACCGAGTTTTTCTCAGACGGCGCAACCGAAGAAGAGGTCGCAGGAGCTTTTGGAAAATGCGCTGTTGTTACCTCAAAGGGAGGCAAAACTCCGCTTGCGGTCCTAAAGCCCGTAAGCGAAAAGGGAAGAGAAATCTTGGGAAAATATCCTGACCGTTATATAAATCTTATGCATAACTGAAGTCTGGAGGACAAATTTATGGTATATTTGCTTCTTGAAAACGGATTTGAAATGTGCGAGGCGCTCGCACCTGTCGATATTCTCCGCCGCGGCGGTGTGAATGTGACGACGGTCGGAGTGTCAGGGAAAGAGATAAAATCCTCCCATGGTGTAGGGGTTATTGCAGATGTTGTTTTGTCCGACACCGATTTTTCAGATATTGAAATGCTTATTATTCCGGGTGGTCAGCCGGGCGTTGACAACCTCTGGGAGAATGAGG
>JAZTWZ010000090.1:0-7711 GCA_045636165.1 Eubacteriales bacterium | reverse complement strand
GCCAAATCGGCTTAGTGGTCTTTTTTGTATAACGAAAATCACGCGATAGTCGCGTGGTTCTATAGGGCTATGCCCGAAAATAAAATATCCCCCGCCGTAAGGCAGGGGATATTTATTTTACAAGTTAAATCTTACTTGTGGTCAACAGAGTACATGTGCTTAATGAGCTCAAGAACCTTGTTGGAGTAACCGATTTCGTTATCGTACCAGGAAACAACCTTTACGAATGTATCGGTGAGAGCAATACCTGCACCCTTATCGAAGATAGATGTGCGTGTATCGCCGAGGAAGTCAGAAGAAACAACTGCTTCTTCTGTGTATCCGAGGATACCCTTAAGCTCGCCCTCTGAAGCAGCCTTCATAGCAGCGCAGATTTCATCGTACTTAGCCGGCTTTGCAAGGTTAACTGTGAGGTCAACAACAGAAACATCAAGAGTCGGAACACGCATTGACATACCTGTGAGCTTGCCGTTAAGAGACGGGATAACCTTACCAACAGCCTTTGCAGCACCTGTTGAAGACGGGATGATGTTGCCGCTAGCAGCACGGCCGCCGCGCCAGTCCTTAAGAGACGGACCGTCAACAGTCTTCTGTGTAGCTGTAGCTGAGTGAACAGTAGTCATAAGACCGTCTGTGATGCCCCAGTTGTCGTTAAGAACCTTAGCGATCGGAGCAAGGCAGTTTGTTGTGCAAGATGCGTTAGAAACGAAGTTCATGTCAGTTGTGTATGTGTCATGGTTAACGCCCATAACGAACATCGGAGTGTCGTCCTTAGACGGAGCAGACATAACAACCTTCTTAGCACCAGCCTTAAGGTGGCCTTCAGCCTTATCCTTTGAAAGGAAGAGACCTGTTGACTCTACAACATACTCAGCACCGAGCTTGCCCCACGGAAGAGCAGCCGGATCGCGCTCAGCAGAGATCGGAATCTCCTTGCCGTTAACGATGATGGAGTTCTCTGTAGAATCGATTGTGCCTTCGAACTGACCATGCATTGTGTCATACTTGAGCATGTATGCCAAGTAATCTGCCGGGCAAAGGTCGTTGATTCCGACAACTTCGATTTCAGGATGGTTTACGCTTGCGCGGAAAACCATACGGCCGATACGGCCAAATCCATTAATACCAATTTTGATACTCATTTGATTTTCCTCCTAATTTTTTTCATTTGATATATATTATAAACCATTTGTTTCCGTTTTACAACTACCTTTTTTGAAAATATTAGTAAAATTATGCAAAATTTTTTGTGAAAAAAGCATAAATAGGCGTACAGCCTTTTACCTTCCGCTTTTCGGAAGAGTGAATTTCCGCTCGTGTCTTGCGGTTATCCTAATTTCCTTACCTGTTACGGGGTGAATAAATGCAAGCGCGGATGCATGAAGCCCGAGGCGACCGATGGGATTTTTCTCGCTACCGTATTTCTTATCGCCGACGACTGGGTTTCCAAGCTCTTTCATGTGAACTCTTATCTGGTTTTTGCGCCCCGTGAGAAGGCGGAGACGGACAAGCGAAAACTCGCCTGCTACACGGATAACCTCATAGTCCGTAATCGCGCGTTTCCCCCCGTTTCCCGAATACATACGGTGGACAGAGTTTTCACTTATGAGCGAATCGCATCTTCCCTTTTTCTTTTCAAAATGCCCCTCGCATATCGCCATATATTCGCGGAGAGTTACTGCCTCGTTCCAATTATCCTGCAGTTTTGTGCAGATTTCTCTCTTTTTCGCAAAGAGCAGAACGCCCGATGTGTCGCGGTCAAGACGGTGGATAACATACAACTCACCGCGGCGGTTTTCCAAAAGCCGCGTATAGACTGATCTCTCTTTCTCCTTTTCAGTAGGCACGGAGAGAAGCTTAGCAGGCTTATTCACCGCGAGAAGATATTCGTCTTCGTATATGACCTCAACGCCGTGGGTTTTGACACTGCCCTCCGACATTGAAATTTTTACCAAATCATCGTCTTTAAGAGGGTGGTCGTATTTTGTCGTAACGATTCCGTTTACGGAAATCTGCCTGTGCTCAAGATAAGACTTCACCTTTCCGCGAGGGGTAGAGCCAAGCTCTCCGTATAAAAAGGCAAGAAGCTTTCCATCGCCGTTTACTTTTATCTCAATATCTCTTTTCATATTACACAACTTCCGTATAACTTCCAAAATATTTAAAGCCGTCTATGTCGTTATCAAGGTCGCAGATAAGCTCAAAAAGTTCAGGAGAATAGACCGATGCCCCAAGGTCAAAGTAGAACATAAACTCAAAATCGCTTCCCGGCTTCGGACGGCTTTCGAGCTTCTCAAGGTTTATTCCGAGAGAATTTATACGCGCAAGAATGCGATATAGTGAACCCGGTTTATGCGGAATCTTGAACATAAGACTTGTCTTATCCGCACCCGGATAAATTTCGAGGTCTTTTGAAATGCAGATGAATCGCGTGTAGTTTCCGATATGGTCGCATACATTGTCGGCGAGAACAGAAAGTTCATAAAGTTCGGCACACGCAGGCGAGGAAATTGCCGCAATGTCGCGTCTGTCACTCTCTGCCACCATTCGTGCCGCTACTGCCGTATTCTCGCATACGGTTACTTTTATCTCCTTATGCTCGGATAGAAACTGTGAGCACTGGTTTATCGCCTGCTCGTGAGAGAAAATTTCGCGAATTTCTGACATCTCTGCTCCGCGCTTGGCAAGAAGCGTATGTCCTACCTGAATTCTCGCACCGCGGACAATGTGGAATTTGTACTTCGCCATAAGGTCATAAATCTTATTTACCGAACCTGCCGTACTGTTCTCGACAGGCAAAATTCCATATCTGCAGAGCTTCTTGTCAACCGCGCGGAAAACATCCTCGAAGCTTGCAAAATACATAATGCTCGGGTTTTTGAAAATCTTTTCGCATGCTATCTGTGAATATGCGCCTGCCACTCCCTGACATGCAACAACCGCACTCTCAGGAAAAAGCTTGTTCGTTTTCTCAATCGCACCTTCCATAGCCTTGCGGAGCGCACTTTCTCCTGCAAGAAGCTTTCTCTGGTATGAGCGCGAGGTATCCATTATCGTCTGATAGATAACCTTCATATACGGCGAGAGTTCACTTTCCGCATATCCTGCAACGCGCTCGAGCAGCTCGTGTTCACGGGAGGCATCATAAACAGGAAGCTTGTTCTCCCTTTTATACTCGCCGATTTTCGCCGCAGTCTGCATACGCTTATTGAGAAGTTCTGCAATCTCGCGGTCATAAGCATCTATATCTTTACGAAGACTGTTTATATCCATTTTAAGTTCTCCTTTATATCATCATATCGCAAAGCGCAATCGCAAGAGCCGCTTCCATAACGGGAATTGCACGGGGAACGATGCATGGGTCGTGTCTTCCCTCTATTCTGAGTTCGCACTCTTCCATTCTTGATAAACTTACACTCTTCTGCATCTTTGCAATCGACGGTGTCGGTTTTATGCAAGCGCGGAATATTATCGGCATACCGGAAGTTATTCCACCAAGCGCGCCACCGTGGTTATTTGTTTCGGTCTTTATCTTTCCTTTTTCAATGATAAAAGCATCGTTACATTCGCTGCCACGCATATCTGCGGCATCGAAGCCTGCGCCAAACTCTATCCCCTTAACTGCAGGAATACCGAAAACAACTGACGCGATTCTGTTTTCAACGCCGCCGAACATCGGCTCGCCAAGTGTCACCGGCACTCCCGTCGCCGCACATTCGATTACGCCGCCGACAGAATCAAGGTCGTTCTTTGCAGATAAAATTTCATCAAGCATTGCCTTTTCAGCATCGGAGGAAAGAACGGTTATGCTCTCTCCGCAGAGTTCCGAAAACTCGGGGGACGCGGGGTTGAATCTTCTGTCAGAAACTTTTCCTATTTTTTCGGCATGGGCCGCGATTTTCACGCCACGCGTTTCAAGATACTGGAGGCACAACCCACCTGCAATGCAGAGTGGCGCTGTAAGGCGACCCGAGAACTGACCGCCGCCGCGGATATCGTGAGCTGTTCCGTACTTCATATACGCCGTAAAATCGGAATGACCGGGTCGTGGAATATCGCGCAGATTGTCATAGTCCTTAGAGCGGGTATTCGTGTTATATATAACCGCACAAATCGGTGCACCCGTAGTAACGCCGTTCACTACTCCCGAAAGAAACCGAGGAGCATCCGCCTCTTTTCTTGAGGTTGTATGCGCTCCGCTTCCCGGCGCGCGACGCGCCATAAACGACAGAAGCTTTTCCGTATCAATTTTAAAGTCTGCAGGGAAACCGTCAATCACAACTCCGATTGCCTCGGAATGGGACTGCCCGAAAATCGATATCTTTAATTTTTCTCCGTATAAAGAACTCATTTTCTATTCCTCCGATACCTCTGCACCTAATTTTTTGTATTCCTCGAAGAAGTTGCCGTATGATTTTTCTACGGCTTCAGCTCCCAAAATCTCAACCTCATTATCGCACACCGCAGCGGCAATCGCTGCGCTCATCGCGATTCTGTGGTCATTTTCTGAATTTACCGTTCCGCCGGAAAGGCTCTTTTTCCCCGAAATATAAATACTGTCACCCTCTGCTCTGATATCACCGCCGATGGCCTTTATCATCGCGACCGTCGTTTCGATTCTGTCACTTTCCTTTATACGAAGGCGTCCTGCATTGTAAATCTTTGTTTCGCCTTCTGCGCGTGATGCAAGAACCGAAAGAACGGGAACAAGGTCCGGGATTTCGGATGCATCAATTTCTGTTCCTCGAAGGTTCTTTTTTCTTACTGTGAAAAAAACTTCTCCGATTTCCACTTCTGCTCCGAACTTCTCTAAAATTTTAAGTATCTCGCGGTCGCCCTGAATGCTTCCGTTTTTCGTACCACGGCAGGTAATTCCCTTTTCAGATAACGCGCCGAGGACTGCCCAGAACGCGGCATTCGACCAGTCCCCCTCAACCTCAAAGCTTGAGGGCGAAATATATTTCTGATTTCCGGGGATATGTATGACATTTCCCTCTCTTAAAAGCTTTATTCCAAACTCCGAAACCGCAGAAATTGTCATATCTATATATTTTGAAGATTCGAGCTTTCCCTCGATTTCAATCGTGCTGTCTGACTCAAGTCGCGGAAGCGCGAATATAAGTCCTGATATAAACTGCGAGCTGATATCCCCTGCTATTTTAAACTTTCCGCCACGAAGTCCCCCATGGGTTGTAAGCGGAAGAGTCCCTTCGTAGTCAAAGTTCGCACCGTTTGTCGCAAGGCACTCAAGAAGCGGAAGTATCGGACGCATTGGTAGCCTTCCCCGACCGCGAAACTCAACCTCGCGCGCAAATGTCGCCGCAACAGGGATAAGAAAGCGAAGCGTTGACCCACTTTCATTGCAGTCAAGAATCGCCTTTTCTTTTTTATCCGATGGCTCTATGAAAAACGATGCGTCCTCGCGTCTTACATCAGCGCAAAGTGCGGAGATGCAATCAAGCGTTGCTTCGATGTCGCGTGATGCAGCATCGCAGATAATTTCAGTTGGTTTTTCCGACAAGCTTGCGGATATTATAACTCTGTGTGCAACCGACTTTGAGGGGATAACTTTTATCTCCCCAAATGGGTTTTTGCACGAAACTGATACTTTCATTTACTTTCTCCCCAGTCCCGCTTCGAAAAAGCCTTTCATATCATCCTCCGGCACTTTGAGAAGAACGCTTTCTCCCCTTCTCTTCGGAACGACAAGCGTTATCTGCCCGGAGGCACGCTTTTTATCTGACATCGCGACAGAAAAAATCTCACGAGCCGAATATTCACACTCTGTCGGGAGTGAAAACATCCTGCAAAGCTCCGCAAGTTCCGATGCAACACCGACCTCACAAAGCCCAAGCTTTTCAGCTGCACGCGCCATAAGCACCATTCCTGCCGCAACGGCTTTTCCGTGAGAAATTCTGAAATTACTGTTCTTTTCTATCGCGTGGGCAGGCGTGTGACCAAGATTCAGAAGCTGCCTTTCTCCACGGTCAAACTCATCAAGAGCGACGATATCGCGTTTTATCTTAACACATTCGCCGATTATCTTTTCTATATTATCTTTCGCACCGCTCTTTATAAGGTCAAAAATTTCCGCATTTCTTATCGCGCCGTATTTTATAACCTCAGACATTCCGTCCGCGAAAACATCATCGGGAAGTTTTCTTATTATCTCCGTATCGCAGATAACAAGTGAGGGCTGGAAGAAAGCACCTGCAAGATTCTTCCCTGCCAAAAGGTTTATCGCAGTCTTCCCTCCCACCGATGAATCTACCGCCGAAAGAAGCGTTGTCGGAATCTGGATAAAGGAAATACCGCGAAGGTATGTCGCCGCAACAAACCCCGTAAGGTCGCCGACGACTCCGCCGCCAAGAGCGACTAAACAATCTGAACGGCTGAATTTTTCCCCGGCAAGTCCATTGAGGAGTGATATATAATTTTCTGCGCTTTTTGACTCTTCCCCTGCAGGAATTGCAAACTCAAAAACCTCAAATCCCTCTTTTGAAAGTGAAGCCTTTACGGTTGCTCCAAAAAGCGAGCATGTAGTTTCATCCGCAATAACCGCAACCTTTCCTCCTCTCTGTATCTCTTTGAGAAGCGTGCCGACCTCGCTGATTATTCCGTCTTTTATTATAATGTCATAGCTTTTTGAAGCAGAAACGGTTATTCTCTCCACTCTTCATCTATCCTTTCCTTGCGCTCTCGACCCTCTCTCAGAAGAGTCATAAGCGCATCGGCGTCATTTTTGACCAATGCATCACGGTACTCCGTGAGCGAATCTATAAGAAAATCTATTTCTGATACAAGGTTTCCGCGGTTATCTAAAAACAGCTCTGTCCACATCTTCTCGGAAAGCTTTGCAACTCGGGTTAAGTCGCGGTAGCTTCCTGCAGAAAAACCCTTATGCCCCTCGGCACGCGGACTTTTTACATACGCATTTGAAACGACATGGGCAAGCTGAGAAGTATAGGCGATAATCTCGTCGTGTCTCTCTGCCGTTGTTATGCTGACATGCGAAAAGCCGGCGCCTTTCAAAACATTCTTCACCTTTTCAAGAAAAGCGATATCCTCGCCTTTTTTCGGAACAAGAATCATACACGCACCGTCAAAAAGGTCTTCTCTTGCATAACGGAAGCCCGAAAACTGACAACCTGCCATCGGATGACCGCCGATGTACGAAAAGCCGTATTTTTCCGAAAGCTCGAACATCTTCGGGCATACGCTCTCCTTCACGCCGCAACAGTCGATGACGCAACACGATTTGCTTATATACTTCGCATTTTCTGTAAGGTATTCAATGGCAGCAGACGGGTACATCGCGAGAAAGAGAAAATCACACTCGCCTATGTTTTCTTCCGTAAGTCTTCCATCAATCGCATTTACAAGAACTGCGCGCTTGAAAGTAACTTCGTCTGCATCTGCGCCGAGAATTTTATAATCTGTGTTGAATTTATATGCTTTTGCAAGTGAGCCGCCGATAAGGCCAAGCCCTGCTATACCTATAGTCATCTCGCCACCGCCTCGCGGACTGCAAATACACCCTTCGCAACATCTGCAAACTGTTCGGGCGTAAGCGACTGCGCGCCATCACAAAGCGCACGCTTGGGGTCATTATGAACCTCTATCATAATTCCGTCAGCTCCGCACGCCGCCGCTGCAAGAGCCATCGGCTTTACAAGTCTCGAAATTCCGCTTGCGTGGCTCGGGTCAACAA
>JAZTWZ010000089.1:0-2856 GCA_045636165.1 Eubacteriales bacterium | reverse complement strand
AGCTTTCGGTGTTTGAAAACGTATATGCGGATATTGGTGACGAGCAGTCAATCGAGCAGTCGCTCAGTACCTTTTCAGCACATATGACGAATATTATCCGAATACTTAAAAAGGCAGATTATAAGTCTCTTGTTCTTTTTGACGAGCTTTGCTCGGGAACTGACCCGACAGAAGGCGCAGCTCTTGCAGTTGCAATTCTTGAGCGCGCAAAGACTCTCGGGGCGAAAGTTGCGGCAACCACACACTACAGCGAGATAAAGCTTTACGCCCTTTCTACTCCGCGCGTATGTAATGCAGCGTGTGAGTTTGATGTGGCATCACTGCGCCCGACGTATAAGCTTCTTATAGGCATCCCCGGAAAAAGCAATGCCTTTGCAATTTCAAGAAGGCTTGGTCTTGGCGAGGATATTATAGACAAGGCAAAGGAGCTTCTTGACGGCGAAAGCACGCGCTTTGAGGATGTTATAACTTCTCTTGAAGAACACCGCGCAAAAGCGCAGGAGGAGCTAGACAAAGCTACCGAAGCAGCGGCGGTTTCTCTCGCACAAAAGGAAGAGGCTGAAAAAGAAAAAGCGCGCATCCGGGCGCAACGCGAAAAGCTTCTTAACGACGCAAGGCGTGATGCTAAAAAGATTTACGAGCAGGCGAAAAAAGAAGCTGATGAAATCGTGAAAAGGATGCAGAAGCTTTTTGAAGAATCTGCAAGTAGTAACAGAAGCGAAATCGAAGAGGGCAGACGCTCTCTCAAAAAAGCGCTCGATAACGCAGAGGGTAAATTAAGCGAGGACGTTTTCAAAAACAAGTCCAAAGCGAAGCTTGACCCCAAAAAGATTACTCTCGGGCAAGAAGTCGAAGTAACTACGATGAATTCCGTGGGAAATGTCCTCACGCTTCCCGACAAAAAGGGAGACCTCACCGTTCAGGTGGGAATCCTTAAGATAAAGACAAATGTTTCCGCGCTTGCTCCTGCCCGCACGGAAAAGAAAAAGAAGACCGCGCAGAGCTATATTTCAAGTGGTGGACAGATGGAGCGCGAGGTAAAGATGGAGCTTGACCTCCGCGGAGAAACTGTTGACGACGCGCTTCTTCTCGTTGACAAATATCTTGACGATGCATCCCTCTCTCACCTTGAAACTGTTACAATTATCCACGGCAAGGGCACAGGTGCTCTCCGAAGCGCTATAAGCGATATGCTCCGCCATCATCCCCATGCTAAAAGCTTCCGCCCCGGAAGATATGGCGAGGGAGAAGCAGGGGTGACAATTGTGGAGATAAAATAAGATTAAAATCGTGAATATATACACATTTAATGCTATAAAAATATGTTGACATCATTTTTTTGGGGTGTTATAATATTTCCAATGTAGAATTTTTGAATATTAGGAGGTTTTTACTATGAAAAACAAGTTTTTGCTTGGAATTTTGGAGGATGTTAAAAAGAAAGACTCCAATGAACCCGAATTTATCCAGACTGTGACAGAGGTTCTTGAAAGCCTTGAGCACGTTGTTGAGCAGCGTCCTGAACTTGAAACATCAGGTCTTTTTGAAAGACTCGTTGAGCCTGAAAGACAGATTATATTCCGCGTTCCGTGGGTTGATGATAGCGGCAAGGTACAGGTAAACCGCGGTTTCCGTGTACAGTTCAATGGTGCTATCGGACCTTACAAGGGAGGTCTTCGTTTCCATCCCTCTGTTAACCTTTCAATTATGAAGTTCCTTGCTTTCGAGCAGACATTTAAGAACAGCCTTACAGGTCTTCCCATCGGTGGCGGTAAGGGTGGTAGCGATTTCGACCCCAGAGGCAAGTCTGACGGCGAAATTATGCGTTTCTGCCAGAGCTTTATGACAGAGCTTTATCGTCATATCGGTCCCGACGTTGACGTTCCCGCTGGTGACATCGGCGTAGGTGCCAGAGAAATCGGTTACCTTTATGGTCAGTACAAGAGAATTAAGGGTTGCTGGGAAAACGGCGTTCTTACAGGTAAGGGTCTTTCCTACGGCGGTTCTCTTATCCGTCCTGAAGCAACAGGTTACGGTGCTACATACTATGCTTGTGAAGTTCTCAAGCACTTCGGCGAAACAATCGAAGGCAAGACAGTTGCAATCTCCGGTTTCGGTAACGTTGCCTGGGGTGTTGCAGCAAAGGTTGCTCAGCTCGGCGGTAAGGTTATTACAATTTCCGGCCCCGACGGTTATGTATATGATCCCGATGGCGTAACAACTCAGGAAAAGATTGACTTTATGCTTGAAATGAGAGCTTCCGGTCGTGATAAGGCTCAGGACTACGCTGACAAGTTCGGTTGCCAGTTCTTCGCAGGCGAAAAGCCCTGGGGTGTTAAGGCTGATATCTGCATGCCCTGTGCTACTCAGAACGAAATCGGTATCGAAGAAGCAAAGAAGATTCTTGCTAATGGTACAAAGTACTATATCGAGGTTGCAAATATGCCCTCAACTAACGAAGCCATTGCTTTCCTTAAGGAAAACGGCGTTGTTGTTGGTCCTTCAAAGGCGGTTAACGCAGGCGGCGTTGCAGTATCTGCTCTTGAAATGGCTCAGAACTCTATGCGTTATAGCTGGAGCAGCGAAGAAGTTGATGAAAAGCTTAAAGGCATTATGTCTAACATCCACAAGGTTAGCGAAGATGCAGCTGCTGAATATGGTCTCGGTTATGACCTCGTTGCAGGCGCTAACATCGCAGGCTTCAAGAAAGTTATGGAAGCTATGCTTGCTTACGGCGTAAACTAATTTTATAAAGCAAAGTAAAAAGGAAGTCATTTTGACTTCCTTTTTTTATTCCCAAATTTCAAAAATATGCGGAATCGCAAAGGGAATAAGTCGGATCGTAGCCATGTCGTT
>JAZTWZ010000088.1:0-3310 GCA_045636165.1 Eubacteriales bacterium | reverse complement strand
CATTTCGGTGTTGTCAACATGAACCTTAATCTGGCTGTCAGTTAATGTGGTAAGGTGTGCCTGGTCATCATAGATGGATTCAGGACGGATACCAACAACAACAGTCTTGCCGAAGTATTCTTCCTTGCCTTCAAGAGCCTTTGCCTTGCCTTCGGGAAGAATAATGGTGCCACCATCAAATACGAGAGAAACCTGGTTGTTTGTCTTTTCAAGGGTAGCATCAAAGAAGTTCATCTGGGGAGAACCGATAAAGCCTGCAACGAAGAGGTTAGCAGGTGTATCGTACAGTTCCTGGGGAGAAGCTACCTGCTGAACGAAACCGTCCTTCATAACAACGATACGGGTACCCATTGTCATAGCTTCCGTCTGGTCGTGTGTTACATAAATAAAGGTTGTTGCAAGTCTCTTATGAAGCTTGCCGATTTCGGAACGCATCTGTACACGAAGCTTGGCGTCCAAGTTCGAGAGAGGTTCGTCCATAAGGAAAACCTTGGGTTCACGAACGATAGCACGACCAAGCGCAACTCTCTGACGCTGACCGCCGGAGAGAGCCTTCGGCTTTCTGTCGAGAAGGTAGTCGATTTCGAGGATCTTTGCAGCCTCTTCAACACGGCGGCGGATTTCATCCTTCGGAGTCTTGCGGAGCTTGAGACCGAAAGCCATGTTATCGAAAACTGTCATGTGCGGATAAAGAGCGTAGTTCTGGAAAACCATCGCGATATCGCGGTCCTTCGGAGCAATATCGTTGCAGAGGATATCGTCGATGTAGAGTTCACCTTCAGAGATCTCTTCGAGACCTGCTATCATACGGAGAGTAGTTGACTTACCGCAACCTGACGGACCAACAAGGATAATGAATTCTTTGTCAGCGATGTCTAAGCAGAAGTCTGAAACAGCGGTAACGCCGCCGTCATATCTCTTATAGACATGCTCGAGTTTTACACTTGACATATATATTTACCTCCAAAAAATTATACTGATTTAGCATCCTTAAATACTATACCATTTTAGCACAAAAAAGTAAATTTCCAAATTAGACAAAGCTTTTGTGCACCTTTTGTATAACATCACTATACTAAATAGACAAACAAAAAGGGCGGCTTTGTGCATCTTTTCAGCGCTTTTAACTTTCTCCGCGCCTTTTTGACCTTTTCTGCCTCTTTTAGCATTTTTGATAACATTTATTCCATTGTAATATTCTATAAAACAAACCCAACATCATCAAACGGGGTGATTTCATCTGCCCGATACTGTGCAGGGGAAATGCCTGCAATCGAGGAGAATGCATGGGTAAAGTGTGATTCGTCGTAGAAGCCCATTTCATCTGCAATCAAGATTATCTTCTTTTTTGTATATCGGAGCTGCTGGCAGGCGTATCGCACTCTCACGCTCAGTATCATCTGCACAAAAGACATTCCCGTCGCCTTTTTGAACTCACGGACGAAGGTTGATTGCGACATATTATATCTCTCGCACACTCCTTCTATCGTGAGTTTTTTTGAGATGTTTGCAGTTATATAGCGAATAATCTTCGACATCTCGGAAATGCGGTTGTGTTCAACTATATGCGAACCTCTGTCCTTTCTCTTGCTTGCCATTCTTTCAAGGAGATTGATAAGCGCGAGCGAAATTTTTGCAGGGTTTCTTGCCCGCCCTTTTAAAAGCTCGGTCCTCATTTCTCCGACAAGCTGTGTCGCCTCACTCTCTTCTACAGGAGTCAATTCTGTCAGGGTATTTATCAACCTGTGGTTTATGTGGGCGTGCTTTCCTGCGAGGAAGCACTCGTCCTCAAAGCCTCTGAACATGGCATCGGTAAACGAAATTACATATACCTCAAACCCGTCTCTGCTTTCGTCCATGCTGTGGGTTATATATGCCGGAACGAAAACGCACGAGCCGCTCTTTGCGGTGAAGGTCTCTTCCGCAACGGTAAGCGTTACCTCTCCCTTTGAAACATACCATATCTGGGGGAAGTTGTGCCAGTGGGCAGGGCTTGTTCTTTCCCTTATAATCTTTACTACGCACGGAAAAACCGCTAACTTGGATGTAGGCATAATTATATGTGCTTCAGTCGTTTTACCTGCCATCTTCTTCACCTCCTCAGGTAATGAAAAGAATACATCTGACTCTTTTAGGGAAAAGGTCTAAAATCGCGATTTTCAAACAATCTAGCTTATTTATATTATAGTATTTTAAAGATGCATTCCGAATACATTTTTGTATCTTAAACATATCTTTTTGTAAACAAATTATATTGCAACAAAAAATTTTATATGTTATAATTTGTTTGGAGGTGGAAAAGATGAATCTGACAACTGAACACTCGGAATATGTAACGCACCAGCTTTCAAACATAATAAACATCCATAAAATCGTCACGCTCAACTACTTTGAGTTTGAAAACACCTTCCACCACCGCGGAGAAAGGCATAATTTCTGGGAGCTTGTCTATGTAGATAAGGGAAATCTCCTCGTAGAAACGGAATCCGGCGAAATCTCTCTCACGCGCGGCGAATGCATCTTCCACCGTCCTAACGAATTTCACGCACACAAGGCAGACGGCGTTGCAGCGCCGAACTACTTCGTTCTCGGCTTTGTCTGCAACTCATCGCATATACAGTTTTTCAGAAAAAACCGTTTCAAGCTCTCTCCAACCGCACGCGGATATATTTCAAACATACTGATTGAAGCAAAGAATGTTTTCGAGCTTCCGATAAATAACTCTGGCGGACGCGAGCTCAAGCTCTCGAGCAACGAATCTATCGGCGGTCAGCAGATGATTCGGACATACCTTGAACAGCTTCTCATCTCGCTTATCCGCGAGCAATACGGAAAGACGAACCCAGAGAGGGCAGGAGAAGAAACCTCCGAGGAAAACCTCGTCGGGCAGATGCGGAAGAAGCTTGATATGTATATCTATCAGAAGATAAGCGTTGAGACCTTCTGCAAAGAAATGAACTACTCAAAGGCTTACCTTTCGAGAATCTTCTTGAACGCCTGCGACTGTACGATACACGACTATATCATAAACGCGAAGGTCAAAGAGGCGAAAACGCTTATCCGTGAGCAGCTTTACAACTTCACGCAGATTTCGGATATGCTCTGCTTTTCAAACCCGTTTTACTTCTCCCGAGTTTTCAAGAAGAAAACGGGAATGAGCCCAAGCGAATATAAAAACTCAATAAAAACAGACTGATTATAATAAAAGAGCAGATACACAAACCGTGTATCTGCTCTTTTTAATTTCCAAAAAAACCGGCGAGGGGAAACCCCTCGCCGGAAAATAGACTAACTATTTATTTAAGGTTTA
>JAZTWZ010000087.1:0-2202 GCA_045636165.1 Eubacteriales bacterium | reverse complement strand
GCCGAGAAGTGATGCCGCAATAAGCGTTCTGCCAAGCGCGGCAGAGGTGAGCGGAGTGAGGTTATGAAGGCGCGCCGCCTCCGCAACCGTTTCCCTCGCCGTCATCGCAAGTATTTTTATCGCACCGTCACAAGTTACGGCACGGATTATTCTATCAGCCATAATATCCTCCGCAAATTTTCTTTTCCATAGTATTTTAACATTGAAAAAAATGATTGTAAAGATATTTTTCTGTTATAAATTTACAAACTGTTTATTTTTATGTGATGATTCATACATAAAATAGTGGTATAATAATTCTCAATTAATGCAAACGGAGGAAATTTTATGAAACTCAAACTACCCTCACTTTCTAAGAAAAAGCTAATTATGCTTGCAGCTGCATTTCTTGCCGTAATATTTATTCTCATAACAGTTTTAAGCTCCTGTGACAAAAAAGAAGGCAACATCGCCTCTGCCGAATACGACCCCTTCACAGTAAGGCGTGGCGACATCACCGTATCAGTTACGGGAAGCGGCACGGTTGAGCCCATTGAGCAGTATGAAATACAGTCAATCGTAACAGGTGAAATCCTGGAGGACCATTTGAGCGAAGGAATGAGTGTGGAGGAAGACCAGATTCTTTATGTCATAGATTCCGAGTCTGCCCGCAACAGCATTGAACGCTCCGAAACAAGCTATGAACAGCAGCTCATTTCCCACAACAAAAAAGTTTCGGACCACAATAAAGCCGAGGCTAACAGAAGCGTCAAAGCTCCGATTAGCGGTGTCATAACCGAAATGTACATAGATAACGGAGACGAGATAAACTCAGGAACTAAAATCTGCGAGATAAAAAATACCGAAACTCTCACAGTTTCCGTTCCGTTTCTTTCAGCAAACGCAAAAAACATACACTTGAACCAGACCGCAACGGTATGGTTTGATGACAGAAACGAATCTCACACGGGATATGTTTCCCATGTCGCAACAGGTACATATGCAACCGATGCCGGCGCGATAGTTTCAAATATTGAAATAACTTTTAAAAACCCCGGCGCAATTCTCCCCGGTGAGAACGTCACAGCAACTGTCGGAAGCTACGCCTGCAACGATACGGGAACTGTTGAAGAAGGAGAAACCGAAACAATTGTCGCAAAGGTGTCGGGTGATATAAAATCTCTCGCCTTTGACAAAGGAGATAAGGTAAGCTCAGGAAATCTCATCTGTTCAATAGTTGACGATTCTTCCTCCTCCGACCTTCGCTCAAGCGAGCTTTCACTCAAAAATTCCCGTCTTTCTCTTGATGACCAGATAGAGAGGCTTGACGATTATACCATCCGTTCTCCGATTTCAGGAACCGTTATTTCAAAAACAATGAAAGCAGGCGATACTCTTGACGGAAACAAATCTTCACTTGCAATAGTTGCAGATATGTCAAAGCTCACCTTTGAAATCTCCGTTGACGAACTCTACATTCAGAGCATCAAAGTTGGTCAGACCGTTTCCGTAACAGCCGATGCTCTTCCCGACAAAGTTTTCGAGGGTACGGTCGATACCGTAAGCATCATAGGCACTCCCACAAACGGTGTCACGGTTTACCCTGTAAGTATAATAATTTCAGAATACGAAGGACTTCTCCCCGGTATGAATGTCGATGCAGAAATCATAATAAGCGACGCATCAGATGTTCTTATGATTCCGGTAAATGCAGTAACACGAGGAAACCTAGTCCTTGTTGAAAGTAACTCTTCAACCGAAGGCAAAACAAACAAAAAGGAAGATGATAAAAGCACAAAGAAAGGCAAAGACGCTCCCAATAAAATGAGACTCCCTGAAGCTCCCGAGGGATATAAATATGTAATGATCGAAACAGGAGAGGCGAACGATGACTATGTTGAGGTTGTCTCAGGACTTTCAGAGGGTGATGTCATATATGTCCCCGTCATCAAAAACACTTCAGCCAACACTCAGTCCCCGTTCGGTATGAGCGGCAGGATGCCCGGAGGTATGGGTGGCGGAATACCTGCCGGTGGTATGCCAAGCGGAGGCACGGGTGGAAACCGTGGCGGTATGAATGGCGGTATGCCCGGAGGTATGAGATGATAGAGCTTTCCGATGTATATAAAATTTATGACGAAGGCGAAAACGAGGTCCGTGCTCTTGACGGCGTTTCCTTTCGCATAAAAGAAGGCGAATTCGTCGCAATAGTCGGAAAGTCAG
>JAZTWZ010000086.1:0-11846 GCA_045636165.1 Eubacteriales bacterium | reverse complement strand
GTCCTCACCGTTGTAAAGAATTGTTCCGGAAGAGGGCTTTATAAGTCCGTTAAGGTGAGAAATAAGCGTTGATTTGCCGGAACCTGTATGACCGATAACGCCGAGTGTTTCACCGGCGTAAATATCGAGGTTTATATCATTGATTGCAGAACACTCAAAAGGAGTTTTGGGGCTGTAAACATGAGAAAGCCCACGAATACTTATTATTGCGTTCACTTACAGGTTACCTCCGGAAGAGTTGAGACTTTTAAAGATTGCATCTGCACATTCTTCAACCGTAATGTTTTCAAGGGGAATGTCAAAACCGTTTTTGTTAAGCTCTGAAATGAGCTCAACGGTCTGCGGAACAGTGAGGCTTAAATCGTGAAGCCTCTCGATGTTCGGAAAAATCTCACGCGGAGTTCCCTCCATAACTATTTTTCCGCTGTCCATAATTATAATTCTGTCGGCATTTACGGCTTCGTTCATGTGGTGAGTGATGAGAACAACCGTAATGCCGTAGTTTTTGTTAAGGTCATCAAGTATTGTGAGAACATCGCGACGACCGACAGGGTCAAGCATTGAGGTCGGCTCGTCAAGAACGATGCAACGCGGACGCATTGCAATAACTCCTGCGATTGCGATGCGCTGCTTCTGACCTCCTGAGAGAAGGTGAGGCGCGTGCTCGCGGTAATCATACATTCCGACGGTCTTGAGAGCATCGTCAACGCGCTTGCGGATTTCTTCTCGCGGAAGTCCGAGGTTTTCAGGACCGAAAGCGACATCTTCCTCTGCGATTGTTGCGACAATCTGGTTGTCGGGGTTCTGGAACACCATTCCGCAGGTGTGGCGAATCTCAAAGAGGAGATTTTCATCGAGCGTATCCATGCCGTCAACAAAAACTTTTCCGCCGCAGGGAAGAAGGACCGCGTTAAAGTGCTTAGCGAGAGAAGATTTTCCCGAGCCGTTGTGACCGAGGATGACGAGATACTCGCCTTCGGAAACGGAAATATTGACCTCGGAGAGCGCAGTCTGAGGACGCGAAGTATCGAGGTTATACTGGAATGTAAGATTTTCAGATCTGATGATGTCTTTCATTTTAAGACTCCTGAATTTACTTAATTGCAGACCAGCGCATAGCACTTCCTGCAGGGAGATAAAGCCCTGTCTCCTCGACGCGGAGACCAAGCTCTTCGCATTCACTGTGACCGCCGTAGCGGCTTGTGAAAATCATTTCTGAAATATACTTGAGAACTGACGGAGCAAGCCCCGTTGTATATGAGCTTATGATAACAAAAAGAGGTTCATCGGAGAGAACTCCTGAACAGAGTTTAACGAAATCGAAAAGGTTGTTTTCAAGCTTCCAGATTTCGCCTGTCGGACCGCGACCGTAGGACGGAGGGTCCATGATTATTGCATCGTACTTTCTGCCGCGACGAATCTCGCGCTCAACAAACTTTGCACAGTCATCGACTATCCAGCGAATCGGAGCTTCGGAAAGACCTGAAGATGCAGCATTCTCACGAGCCCATGCAACCATACCTCGTGCAGCGTCAACATGGCAGACTGAAGCACCTGCAGCCGCAGCTGCGATTGTTGCAGCACCGGTGTATGCAAAAAGGTTAAGAACATTTATCGGGCGACCGGCATTTGAGATTTTTTCTGTGATGAAATCCCAGTTTGAAGCCTGTTCGGGGAAGATGCCGGTGTGCTTGAAGTTCATCGGCTTTAAGTTGAATGTGAGGTTCTTATAAGAAATCTGCCAGGAGGCAGGAAGGTTGCGGTTGTTCCAGCTTCCGCCGCCTGAAGATGAGCGCGAATAAAGGGCGTCATACTTCTTCCAGTGAGGGTTTGTTCTCGGAGAAGTCCATATAGCCTGAGGCTCGGGACGGACGAGATAATACTCTCCCCAGCGCTCAAGTTTTTCGCCGCTTCCGCAATCTATTACACTGTAATCGTCAAAGTTTTTTGCAATCCACATGTCGTTCTTTCCTTTTAAATACAATTTGATATTATATCATACCATAAAATAAGGAAAAGGTCAATCAAGGAAGGGTTATTTAATATGTCATATTTGTAAATTTTGTGAAATATTATTTAATATACAAAACAGAAAGGAAAGATTGGTATGGTAGTATTTACGGCGAAGATAACAAGAAGAAAAATTGTGATGGGGATGCTTGCTCTCTGCGTGATAGTTTTCTCTGCGGTGTCAGTGATTATGAACTCGGGAGAGGAGACTGTTGTATCTGTGTCAGACGAAACTCAGCCGACGATTGTTGAAAGAAAAGTAAAGTCGAACGAAGAGCGCGTTTCGCTTCTTCGCGAATGCGGTTGGGAAGTTGACAATGAGCCGATTGAATTTATAGAAGTAAAGATTCCTGAAAAATTTGACGGCGTCTATACGGAGTACAACGAGCTTCAGAAGGGGCAGGGGATGGACCTTTCAAGGTTTTCGGGCAAAAGAGTTATGCGCTATACATACAAGATAAACGGATACCCCGGTGGCGAAGAGGGAGTTGTTGCAAATCTTATCGTGTATAAAGATAAGCTTATCGGCGGAGATGTTTCTTCTCCGAAGCTTGGAGGTTTTATGCACGGTCTTCTTGAGAAAAACGAAAAAACAGCAGAATAGTATTGCAAAAGTGATATGGTATGCTGTATAATAAATAGGACATAAAAAGATTGTGGGAAAGGTGAAAATCGATGAAGATAAAAGAAGGTTTTGTTTTGCGCCGAGTTCTTGATGAGGCGATTGTTGTTGCAAGCGGCGAGGCAAGTAAGAGTTTTCACGGAATGATAAAATTGAACGAAACTGCAGCTGTTATCTGGGAATTGATTGCCGAAGGTAATTCTGAAGAGGAAATTGCAAAGAAGCTTTCGGAAAAGTATGAAATATCAGTCGAGCAGGCTGCAGAAGATACAAAGTCCATGATTGCGGTTATGGCTGAAAAGGGCTTTTTCGAGTAATGAACGAGAAGGGTTCGATAGAGAAAGTTATTGCCTCAGAGGGTAAGCATGTTTCGACGACCTCGGGCTTCAGTATGTGGCCTCTTTTTTATGACCGTCGGGATACGATTATAGTCCTGCCCTTTGAAGGTCGCCTCAAGAAGTACGATGTGCCGCTTTATCGCAGGGGAGACCAGTATGTTCTTCACCGCATAATAAAGGTCCTACCTGATTCGTATATTATTCGTGGCGATAATTGCCTTGCCAAGGAATACGGAATCAGAGATGAGGATATTCTCGGAGTGTTGCGCGCGTTTTACCGCAAGGATAAATATTATGAAGTATCAAACTTCTGGTATCGTGCATATTCTGTCATTATAGTCGCTTTGCATCCCGTTTGTGTAAAAGCAAAGTTTTTTGCAAAAGGCGTGATAGCGGGTGTGCTCAGAAGATTAAGGAAGAAATAAAATGTCCGCATGTTGCGGACATTTTTGATTGAAGAAAGGGAATTTATGGAAACGGTAGCACAGATAATAGGAATTATCGCGCTTATATGCGCGGTAACATCGTTTCAGCAGAGGACACATAAGTTCATACTGGCTTTTCAGCTCGCATCAACCGCGCTTTTTGTTGCGCACTATGCGCTTCTCGGTGCATATACGGGAGCAATTCTCAATGCGATTGCGCTCCTCCGCTCGGTTGTATTTATAAATAAAGATAAAGACTGGGCGAACAGTATAGTCTGGCTCGTTCTGTTCTGTGTTGTGTCAGTCGGTACGGGAGTGCTCACCTGGGATGGCAGTGTGATTTCGGTCCTTCCTGTGTTTGGTATGCTTTTTACAACGGTTGCATTTTGGATAAAAATTCCGAAATATGTGAGAATGACAGCATTTCCGAGTTCTCCGCTGTGGCTTATTTATAACATAAGCTGTAAAGCATGGGGCGGTGCGATAACCGAGGTTATAAATATGATTTCTATAATTGTTGCGATGATGCGCCTTGATTTTAAGAAGAAATAAATATTCGGGCTGCGGTGAAATTGACTGCGGCCCGAATATTATTCATTTCGTAGTGAATAATATTCATCATTTAATAAATATTTATTAAATATATGCTTGACATAGTGATGCAACTGGTGTATAATAATTCAGAATTAAAATGGGAAATGTTTGTTTTCCTAAAAGATAAATGAGGGATAAAAATGACAAAGGTATTTATAGACGGAAGCGCAGGTACGACAGGGCTTCGCATTTACGAAAGGCTTTCGAATAGAAAGGATATAGAGCTTCTTTCTCTTACTGAAGAACTTCGTAAGGACAGGGAAGCACGACGCGAGATGCTCAATACTGCAGATATTGTTTTTCTCTGCCTGCCGGATGATGCGGCGCGTGAGTCTGTATCTTTAATCTCGAATGATACAACGGCGGTTATAGATACCTCGACTGCCCACAGAACGGCAGACGGTTGGGCATACGGTTTCCCGGAGCTTTCGGGAAGGCGCGATCAGATAAAGTCATCAAAGAGAATAGCAAACCCCGGTTGCCATGCAAGCGGCGTTATCGCTCTCGTAGCTCCTCTTATTGAAAAAGGCATTATGTCAAAAGATGCCTCTCTTGCAGTTACCTCGCTTACGGGATATTCCGGTGGTGGGAAGAAGATGATAGCTGAATACGAAGCTGCGGACAGATCTCCGCTTCTCGCAGCTCCGAGAATGTACGGGCTTTCGCAGGTACATAAACACCTTCCCGAAATAGGAAAGGTATGTAATCTCGAAAAAGCACCGGTTTTCTCTCCGATAGTTGCTCCTTTTTACAGCGGTATGGAGGTTATCGTTTCGCTCGCGCGAGAGAACTTTTCGGGAAGTCTTTCAGATATAAAGAGCGTTTATGAGAATTATTACAAGACAGGTCTTGTAAAATTCAACGAAAACGCAGATGAAAGCGGTTTCCTTTCGGCAGCAGCTTTCTCAGGTCGCGATGATATGGAAGTTTCAGTTTTCGGAAACGATGAGCGAGTCGTTCTGGTATCGAGGTTTGATAACCTCGGTAAGGGCGCATCGGGCGCGGCAATACAGAATATGAACATTCTCCTCGGTGTTGATGAAAAGACCGGGCTTGATGTATAACGGAGGTAGTACAAATGAAATTGATTAACGGCGGTGTTTGTGCCGCAGAAGGCTTTCTCGCAAACGGAATACATTGCGGAATAAGAAAGAATAAAACAAAGAGAGACTTATCTCTTATATACAGCGAAGTTCCGGCGTCTGCAGCAGCGGTCTATACGACAAACCTTGTAAAGGGAGCACCCCTTACAGTAACGAAGCGCCATATAGCTGACGGCAAGGCGCAGGCGATTATCTGCAACAGCGGAAATGCAAATACCTGCAATGCTGACGGCATTGAGGTTGCAGAAAAAATGAGTGATATCTGTGCAGCTGCTCTCAAAATCAATTCAAATGATGTTGTTGTTGCATCTACCGGTGTTATCGGACAGCCGCTTGATGTAACCCCGATTGCAGACGGAATGAGTGAGCTTGCAAAAGGAATTTCCTGTGACGGCAGTGCTTTTGCAGCAGAAGGAATCATGACCACCGATACCGTTAAAAAGGAAGTTGCGGTTGAGTTTGAGCTTTCCGGTAAGGTCTGCAAAATGGGCGGTATCGCAAAAGGAAGCGGTATGATTCATCCGAATATGGCAACCATGCTTGTGTTTATAACAACTGACGCAGCAATCAGCCCCGATATGCTTCGCCTTGCGCTTTCTTCAGATATAAAGAATACATTCAATATGGTAAGCATCGACGGCGATACCTCAACCAACGATATGGTATGTGTTCTCGCTAACGGAAAAGCAGGAAATGTTGAAGTCTGCGAAGAGAATGAAGATTTCAAGGTGTTCATGGAAGCACTCAATACCGTTACGGTAAATCTCTGCAGAATGATTGCTGCAGATGGTGAGGGTGCAACAAAGCTTCTTGAATGTGCAGTCAGCGGCGCAAAGGATGAAGAAACAGCAAAGATTGTCGCAAAGAGCGTAATCTGCTCAAGTCTTCTCAAAGCGGCGATGTTCGGTGCTGATGCAAACTGGGGACGGGTTCTCTGTGCGATAGGTTACAGCGGTGCTGATGTCGATGTCAACCGCGTTGATGTTTCCTTTAAGAGCAAGAAGGGCGAAATCTTGGTTTGCCGTGACGGCGCAGGAGTTCCGTTCTCTGAAGAGATTGCAAAGGAAATTCTTCTTGAAGATGAGATTGAAATCATAGTTTCTGTAGGTGACGGTGACGGCGCGGCAACGGCTTGGGGCTGTGACCTTACTTATGACTATGTAAAAATAAACGGCGACTACAGAACATAATAGGAGAGAGTAGAGATGACAAATATGTTTTCAAATCCGGAGCGTGCAGAAGTTCTTGCACAGGCTCTTCCGTACATAAAGCGCTACAACGGAAAAATAGTTGTCGTAAAATACGGCGGAAACGCTATGGTTGATGAACAGTTGAAGCAGCAGGTTATGGAGGATATCGTTCTTCTGTGGCTTATCGGCGTAAAGATTGTTCTTGTTCACGGTGGTGGTCCCGAAATAAGCGACATTATGAGTAAACTCGGAAAGAAGCCGGAGTTTGTTGACGGGCTTCGCGTTACCGATAAAGAGACAGTTGATATCGTTCAGATGGTTCTCGCAGGAAAGGTTAACAAAACTCTTGTTACTCTCCTTGAGGCAAAGGGCGGAAAGGCGATGGGGATTTCCGGTATGGACGGTCGCCTCATCGAAGCAAAGAAGAAGGATGAGCGTCTTGGCTTTGTCGGAGATATAACAAAGATAAATATTGATCCGGTTGTTGACCTTCTTGAAAAGAACTACATTCCGGTTATTTCAACCGTCGGATGTGACAAGGAAGGAAATACCTACAACATAAATGGCGATACTGCTGCAGCACATATCGCAGGAGCACTTGGTGCAGAACGCCTTATTATGATGACTGATATTGCAGGTATTCTCCGCGATAAGGATGACCCATCGACTCTCATCCCCGAGATAACTCTTGACGATGCAAGTAAGCTTTACGCGGAAGGTGTAATTTCAGGCGGAATGATTCCGAAAGTAGATTGCTGTATCGAAGCGATCCACGAGGGTGTTTCAAAGGTAATCATAATGGACGGACGCGTTTCACATTCGATACTTATGGAGCTTCTTACAAACGAAGGTGCCGGAACGATGGTAACCGGAGGTCAGAAATGAGCATTACAGAAAAAGATAAAAGCTATGTAGCGAATACCTACAGTCGTTTTCCGATTGAGCTCGTAAGTGGGAAGGGCGCAGAGGTCTATGACTCTGCTGGCAAGCGCTATATAGATATGGGAACGGGTATCGGAGTTACCGCGTTCGGATACTGCGATGAGCTTTGGAGCGAGGCAGTCTCCGCTCAGGCGAAAAAGCTTCAGCATACCTCAAACCTTTATTTTACCGAGCCTTGTGCTCTTGTTGCAGAGCTTCTTTGCAAGAAAACCGGTATGAAGAAAGTTTTCTTCGGAAATTCGGGTGCAGAAGCAAACGAGTGTGCGATAAAGGTTGCAAGAAAATATGCAGCAGAGAAGAAGGGTAAAGATTACTATACGATAGTAACTCTTGAAAACAGTTTCCACGGCAGAACGCTTACAACTCTTGCCGCAACAGGTCAGGAGCATTATCACGAGCTTTTCTGCCCCTTGACACCGGGCTTTATCCACACACCTGCAAACGACTTTGAAGCACTTTGTAAGGTTGTTTCAGAGAATAAGTGTGCAGGAATAATGATGGAATGTGTCCAGGGCGAGGGTGGCGTAATTGCACTTGAGGCAGATTTTGTGAAAAAGGCAGCCGAGCTTGCAAAAGAAAACGATATCGTTCTTATAATAGACGAAGTTCAGACGGGTAACGGAAGATGCGGTGAGCTCTATTCATATATGAATTTTGGCATCAAGCCGGATGTCGTTACGACGGCAAAAGGTCTTGGCGGAGGTCTTCCGATAGGCGCAGCGCTCCTTTCTGAAAAGGTTGAGAGCGTTCTCGGTTTCGGTGACCACGGCTCAACCTTCGGCGGAAACCCCGTCGCAGCAGCAGGTGCATATTCGATTCTTTCGCGAATTGATGACGCTCTCCTGTCTGAAGTAAAGAAAAAGAGCGAGTATATATTTGAAAAACTTTCTGCTTGCAGTGGCGTTGAATCTGTAAGCGGAATGGGGCTTATGATAGGAATAAAGACGGCAAAACCGGCAGGCGAGGTTGTCAAGGCTTGTATGGAAAAGGGAGTTCTGTGCCTTACTGCTAAGGATAAGGTCCGTCTTCTTCCGTCACTTAATATTGACTTCGAAATTCTGCGCGAAGCGGTAGAGATTATCGCTTCCGAATGTGAAAGGTAAGTGTTATTTATGAATTTAAAGGGAAAAAGCTTTTTAAAGCTTCTTGACTTTACACCTGAAGAAATAAAAGGTCTTATCGACCTTGCGAAAAAGCTCAAGTCTGAAAAGAAAAGCGGCAAGGCACATGAGCTTTGCAAGGGCAAGAACATAGCTCTCATATTTGAGAAGACGAGCACAAGAACGCGCTGTGCTTTCGAGGTTGCAGCAGCAGACCTCGGTATGCATCCCGTCTATCTTGATCCGCAGGGCTCTCAGATAGGAAAGAAGGAGAGTATTGCAGATACTGCAAGAGTTCTCGGCAGAATGTTTGACGGTATAGAATACCGCGGTTTCGGTCAGGAAGTCGTAGAAGAGCTTGCTGAATATGCAGGTGTTCCTGTATGGAACGGTCTCACGAACGAATTCCACCCGACCCAGATTCTCGCAGACTTTATGACAATCGAAGAGCATTTCGGAACTCTCGAGGGCAAAAAGCTCGTATATATGGGAGATGCGAGATATAATATGGGAAATTCCCTTATGGTAGGCTGTGCTAAGATGGGAATGCATTTTGTAGCTTGCGCTCCGAAGAAATATTTCCCGGAAAATGAGCTTGTTGCCGAGTGTCAGGCGATTGCAAAGGAAACAGGTGCAGTTATTGAGTTCATTGAAGACCCGATGGAAGCAACAAAGGGTGCTGATGTAATCTATACAGATGTATGGGTTTCAATGGGCGAGCCTGCTGATGTATGGAAGGAGAGAATTGAAGACCTTCTCCCGTATCAGGTAAATATGAAGCTTATGGACAATGCAGGAGAGGAATGTGTGTTTATGCACTGCCTGCCGGCATTCCACGACCTTAATACAACTATCGGTCGCGATATTTACGAAAAGTTCGGCATTTCTGCAATGGAGGTTACTGATGAAGTAATTGAGTCCTACCGTTCAATCGTATTTGACGAAGCAGAAAACCGTATGCACACAATCAAAGCTGTTATGGCAGCAACACTTTAAGATATAAAAAGAAGCGATGATTCATTTGAATCATCGCTTTTGTTATTTGTTTTACTTTTTGAGCTTGTCAACCATATCAAGCTTTTCCCACGGAAGGTCGAGGTCGCTTCTTCCGAAGTGACCGTAAGCCGCAGTCGGCTTGTAAATCGGGCGGCGAAGGTCAAAGTTTTCGATAATCTTGAGCGGACGCATATCAAAGTTATCAAAAACGAGTTTTGAAATTGCATCGTCAGAAAGCTTTCCTGTTCCGAATGTGTCAACGAAAACGGAAACGGGGTTTGCAACGCCAATTGCGTAAGCAAGCTGAATCTCGCAACGGTCAGCAAGTCCTGCTGCAACGATGTTCTTTGCAATGTAACGAGCCATATAAGCTGCTGATCTGTCAACCTTTGTCGGGTCCTTTCCTGAGAAAGCACCGCCGCCGTGACGGGCAAAGCCACCGTAGGTGTCAACGATTATCTTTCTTCCCGTAAGACCTGAATCGCCCTGCGGACCGCCGATAACGAAACGGCCTGTCGGGTTGATGAGGAATTTTGTATCCTTGTCGATGTATTCCTCAGGCATAACAGGGAGAATTATATGGTCGCGAACAGCGTCGCGGAGAGACTCGAGAGAAACTGTGTCGAGATGCTGGGTTGAGATAACGACCGTGTCGCAACGCTTGATTTTATTGCCGTCGTATTCAAAGGTAACCTGGCTCTTGCCATCGGGGCAGAGGAAGTCAAGCTCGCCTGACTTTCTGACATCTGCAAGACGCTTTGAAAGCTTGTGTGCATAAGTAATGGGGGCCGGCATAAATTCGGGGGTTTCGTTTGTTGCATAGCCGAACATCATACCCTGGTCACCTGCACCGATTTTGTTAGCGATATCGGCGGCAGAGTCTTTGAACTCAAAGGAGTTATCAACGCCGAGCGCGATATCTGCAGACTGCTCGTCGATAGAAGAAAGAACAGCGCAGGTCTTTGAATCAAAGCCCATAAGCGGACTGTTGTAGCCGATTTCGTCAATCGTCTTTCTTACGGTTGCAGGGATATCAACATAACAGTCGGTAGAAATTTCACCCATAACGAGCGCCATACCTGTAGTTACGATAGTTTCGCAAGCAACTCTCGCGTTCTTGTCGTTTTCAAGGATAGCATCGAGAATAGAGTCTGAAATCTGGTCGCAGACTTTGTCAGGATGACCTTCCGTAACAGATTCTGAAGTAAATTTGTAAAGTGCCATAGTAAAAACTCCAAACTAAAAATAATTATATGAATATAATATCAAATAAAATGTCAAAAATCAATGTTTTTTGTTTGCAATAAAAAAACCTTTGCTTTTCGCTATGGTTGTGATATAATTTAGAGGAAATAGCTGGTTTCGCACGGGAAGAGAAATAGGCAGATTTGAACGAAGTAAAAGAGGTTTGATGTAAGATGGAAAAACTTATTTCCAGAATAAATGAGCTTGCGAAAAAGTCACGTGAAGAGGGGCTTTCGGAGGCAGAGCTTGCAGAACAGGCTCGATTAAGAAAAGAATATATTGCAAAGTTCCGTCAGGGAATGGAAAACGCGCTCAGCAATGTCTATATCGTTGACGAGCACGGCAACAAGAAAAAGGTAGAAAAAAAGAAAAAATAATAAAAAATACGGCAGACAGTCTTTTTGATTGTCTGCCGTATTTTTTTGTGGTATAATGTAATTGATTGCATGGCGGGGGCTTGCTACTGCTGAAAGAGGTTAATATATAGACGAAATCACACCGCAAGCGATTTTCATACCGGAATTGCCGGATGGTTGGGTTGTAAAGTCGTCAGTTGCAGAGTGGATTATAAGAGTCTTTCCAATTACTTCTTCAGCGGTGAACCGGTTTGTTAAGAATGCAGAAAAACCAAACCCGTTTACACCAAATACAGGTGGCAAGTCGCCTGCGTGGTATGGGTGAGCGCAATCATCCGGTTTATAGTGCGTCATAGCATCAGCGAAAGAATCGGTCTTGTTGCCGGTGCAACTACCTCCGCTATGGATGTGAATTGCAAATATTGGTTTTTTGCAAATGTCATCTGACACGGGCAATCCCTTCAGTTGTATGGAAAGCAGCACCCCTGACTCTGTTTTATAAAAATAGGCAATGCCGTTAATGCTTGTGTAGTCATTGCTTCCTTTTATTTTTGCAAACGCATAAGGTCTTTTTTTGATAGTCAGTATATAATTATTGAACATATAAATCACCTGCAAAAGCTTTTTGTTTATAATATGTTTGCTTTTATACTGCTGTGATTTTTGATTCTGACCCCACACGAGCATATAAAGATTGTCGAAAAAAGTCGAGAACAAAACATAATCTTCTCCTTGAGGGTGAACTACAGATAAATAAGAATTTGATGAGGCTAAAAATAATGGATATTGAAACAGAACGTTTACTATTAAGAGAAATGACGGATGGGGATTTTCATGCACTTTATAAGGTGTTAGCAGATTCGGATGTAATGCAGCATTATCCCTATGCATTTGATGAAAACAGGGTAAGGAACTGGATTGAGCG
>JAZTWZ010000085.1:0-2906 GCA_045636165.1 Eubacteriales bacterium | reverse complement strand
GAAAACGGCGCGATGTCCTCATCCCCCGGCTGCGGTTCCATTTTAGAAAAGTCGATTGAGCGAGCATTGATTCTTGGCGGAGTTCCCGTCTTGAAGCGGCGGAGCGGAAGCCCGAGAGAAAGGAGATTTTCCGTAAGTTCGGTAGCCGCAAACATACCGTCAGGACCGCCCTCGCGCGAGCTTTCGCCGACAGTTGTTCTGCCGCCGAGGTATGTACCCGTCGCGATGATGCAGGACGAAACGAGATACTTGCCGCCAGTCGCCGTAACTACGGCTGAAACTGCACCGTCCGTAACTTCTATTTTTACAATCTCAGCCTGCAAAAGGTGGAGATTTTCGCATTTTTCAAGAGCCTTTTTCATCCTCTCCTGATATGCACGGCGGTCAGCCTGCGCACGGAGAGAATATACGGCAGGACCCTTGCCGCGGTTAAGCATACGGTACTGGATACAGGTATCGTCTGCCGCTCTTCCCATCTCACCGCCGAGCGCATCAAGCTCGCGGACGAGATGACCCTTTGCCGTACCGCCGATAGCTGGGTTGCACGGCATATTACCGACGGAGTCGAGATTTATCGAAAAGCAGATAACGCGCGCGCCAAGTCGCGCCGCAGAAAGAGCCGCTTCACAGCCTGCATGCCCTGCACCGATAACCGCTATATCATATTTTCCTGCAATATATTCCATAAATGAGACTCTCCTTTATTTGACACAGAATATTATACTATAAAACCGCGCTTTCTGCAACGGAAAATAACGCGTGACCTTGTATTGTGAGGTAAGCTGTGGTAAAATAAAGGAAAGAAACCAAAAGGAGACAGTAAAATGAAAAAGCTTATTGCGGCGATTTTATGTGTTGTGATGGTTATGTCACTTCTTCCAATGTCCGCTTTTGCGGCGAGCGGAACGCTTGTCCGTGAAGAGGCTCTTGCCAAGGAGCTTAAGGCTCTCGGCATCTTCAAGGGCGTTTCAGAAACTGATTTTGCGCTTGACCGCGCGCCGACGCGAACCGAAGCCCTCGTTATGCTTATCCGCGTTCTCGGTCGCGAGAGCGATGCGCTTGCAAAGGGTGGAAGACATCCGTTTCTCGATGTTCCGCAGTGGGCTGATAAATATGTAGGCTATGCTTACGAAAACAACCTCACAAACGGCGTATCCGCTACGAAGTTCGGAAGCAACAGCATCGCATCGGCGTCTATGTATCTGACATTTGTTCTCCGTGCTCTCGGGTATTCCGACTCAAACGGAGATTTTACTTGGGATAACCCCTTTACTCTTGCAAGACAGACGGGCATTATGAAGGGCAACCCCGATGTAATGAAATTCCTCCGCGCAGATGTCGTTCTCGTCTCGTACGCAGCACTTGAAGCTGAAATCAAGGGTAGCCGCAAGACACTTGCCCAGAAGCTTATTGAAGCGGGAGTTTTCACGGCTGAAAAGTATGACAGATACTACAATGTTTCGGAGTTTGAAAACGAAGGACAGAGCAAGGTCCTCACGCCTGAGGAAATTTATGCAAAGTGCTCCCCTGCCGTTTTCTACATCGAGGTATATGACCAGAGCGGAAAGCCGTTTGCAACCGGAAGCGGTTTCTTTATAGACTCTGACGGTACAGCCGTTACAAACTACCATGTTATCGAGGGTGCGACACAGGCAAAAATCCGCCTCTCCGATAGCGGAAAAACTTACAGCGTAAAGAGCGTTTACGATTACAGCGAGGAAGAAGACTGGGCGGTTCTTCAGATAAGCGGAGATGGCTTCCCGTACCTCGAGATTGAAAAAGAAGAGCCTGTCCGCGGCGGACAGACCGTCTATGCAATTGGAAGCCCTGAGGGTTTTGAAAACACGATTTCAGAAGGACTTGTTTCGAATCCGAACCGAATTATCGGAGATGCGCAGTATATCCAGATAAGCGTTCCGATTTCTCATGGCTCATCCGGCGGCGCGCTCATAAATAAATCGGGTAAGGTAATCGGTATCACCTCCGCGGTTTATATGGAGGGTCAGAATTTAAACTTCGCGCGTCCGATTTCGGTAATCGAGGGCTACAACAGGGAAAGCGACCCCCACGATTACACGGGACAGTTTGAAAAGGGAAAACTCACGGTCGGCGATGTTGATGTTTCAGGCTGGTGGCCTTCGGACGCGGCAGCATATCTGCTCCAGTTGTGGATTGCAAACTACTCTAACATGGAGATTGGCGGTCGTGCTGCATACGGAGAGATGTTTGAGGATAATGGCGGAATCTCGGGCATTGCAGTTTTACATGACAGCACTGAGAGAGCATTCTATATCATCAGTCAATATGAGTTTGAAAGCGGAGATAGTATTGCCACATATATGATGTTTTCTCAGGACGATGAGTATGACAATGTGGAGATAACATATGAGTATTACCCTGCCGGAAGCAACAGTGCAGATGTCTCGGCAGATGCGACGCTTGATAAGTTGGATTTCAGTGAAGACCTTGAAGTTGAGTTCAGGAATGCGTGGTTTGTAGGTGAAAGAGAGTTACATCAGGGAAATGCGGCAGTGCTCGTGCTCGAGGGCTTGTGGTTTGTAGATGATATCATGAAGCGAAACCTCGTTGCGTACGGCGTAAAGGGCGTCTCAGATCTCGGTTTCGTGTATTTCCGATAAACACCGCTATTGACTTTTAGTCTTTTGGCGTGATATAATACTAAAAAAGATATTAAACTTTACGGAGGCTTTTAAAATGAACCATATCAAGACTTTGAAAACTCGTGACCTTTGCCAGAGCGCAAAGAATGGCGGCTGCGGTGAGTGCCAGACTTCATGCCAGTCTGCTTGCAAGACAAGCTGCGGTATCGCAAACCAGAAGTGCGAGAATTCTTCAAAGAAGTAAATTACCTTTAGAATGCCGCCGTAGAACATACGGCGGCATTT
>JAZTWZ010000084.1:0-29140 GCA_045636165.1 Eubacteriales bacterium | reverse complement strand
CTCCGACTTTCAATTCCGTTTAAAATTCCATAAACCTTACCGGCTTCCCACCGGAGAACCTCATCAAGCCCGTGACCGTACTCGTGAGTTTTTATTTCTTCGGCGTATGTCGGACTTACGGTTATTACTCTGTCGGAACAGATAAGAGCCGCTTTCATAAAATTTACATTCCCGTCGTATTCAAGAAAACCGTTTTCAAACTCCTCCATAGAAAGCCCTAAAACATTCTCTACGATATCGCGCCCAAAGACTCCCTGATATTCTATATTATGAATCGTAACAAGTCTCTTTAAACCTTTATAATGCGGTCTGTCACAGAACTTGAGCTTGTAATATATTGGAACTAAAGCCGTTTGCCAATCGTTACAGTGAATAACATCGGGAAAATAGTTTATATACGAAAAGCTCTCAAGTACTGCCAGTGAGAAAAAGGCGTATCTTTCTGCATCATCGTAGCATCCGTAAAGAGCTTCTCCTCGCTTGAAATAATATTCGTTATCGAGAAAGAACCATGTAACACCGTTTTTCTCAATTTTGAAAATTCCACAATTCTGATTTCTCCATGCAAGCGGAACATTTATGGTAGTCAAATATGTCATTTCATTCCGAAACTCCCACGAAATTCCTTCGTGGAGCGGAATCATAACAGAAACCTCATATCCGTCACCCAAAACAGCCTCCGGCAATGAGCCAATAACATCTCCAAGACCACCAGATTTTATAAACGGAGCAGCCTCAGATGCGACAAACAAAATTTTTTTAATTTTATCGTTCATTATTCCATCTCCTCTAAATTTTGCAGCCCTTTGGCAGCACTGACGGATACGATTTTGCTCCGTGAAGCCTTACACCCTGCGAAACGGTTACGAGCCTGTCGGTTATGCAGTATTCGAGATCTGCATTTTCACCGATTTCCGAACCCTGCATTATGATACAGTTTTTAATAGTTGCGCCTTTTTTGACCTTGACATTTCTGAAAATAATCGAATTTTCAACAGTACCGTTTATGATACATCCGTCCGCAATCAGGCTGTTTTTGACGCAGGAATTCTCTTTGAACTCGGCAGGAACTTCATCGTGAACCTTTGTTATTATCTCGTTACCCTCGTTAAAAAGTTCGTTCCTTACATTTTCCTTCAAGAGGTCAAGGTTTGTTTTAAAAAATGAATCTATCGAATCTATTCTTTCGGCAAAGCCCGTATATTCACAGCCGAAGATATCGAGCGAATCTGACATCTCTTGAATTATGTTGCGTTCAAAGTCATATTTGTTATGTGCAACACACTGACAAATTAAAAACTCAAGAAGACCGCGTTCTATAATATATGTTCCGAGGAGCATATTGCTGTGAAGCTGAATGTTCTGGTTTATTGTTACATCGCATATTCTGCCGTCTTTACCGATATCCGCAAAGGTGTTACTCTTGAATTTTCCGGGTTCAAATACTTCCGGTTTATACAGTGCTGTCATATATGCCTGTTTTTCAATATGGCGGCGAAGAAGCTCTCTGTAATCAATGTTTGCAACTACATTGGCATCTGTAAGAAGCACATATTTACAGTCGCTGTTTTTTATATAATCAAGAATTCCCATAAGAGAAGAAATCTTTCCATCTCTGTCTGAAAGAGTTCTGTTTTCTCCGATTGACGGAGGCAAAATTGAAAGCCCTCCCCGTTTTCTGTTGAGGTCCCACTGCTTTCCCGTTCCGAGATGATCCATAAGCGAGTAATAGTCGCTTTTCGTTACAACGCCGACATTTTTTATATTCGAGCCGACCATATTCGAAAGCGGAAAATCTATAATGCGATACCTGCCACCAAAAGGAACAGACGCGGCAGCGCGGTTTGCCGTAAGCTCACGCATAGCATCAATTTTTTCGTGTGCAAAAATTATACCTAAAGTTTCCCTTGTCACGATATCACCTCGCTGACCACAACATCACTGTCAATAATTTCCCCTGCCGCAACCTTTGCATCTGCTCCGATTGAAAGCTCTTCACCTATAACTGTAATTTTCCGCTCACTCGCATTCTCTGCCAAACCGATCTCCGCACCTTTGCCTATAATTACATTTTCGGCAATTATTGAGTTGTTGATTACGGCATTTTCAGCGATTTCGCACCCCGGCATGATTATTGAATTTCTCACAACAGCACCTTTTCCTATCTTCACATCATACGAAATTATTGAGCGTTCTATATGTCCGTGAGTATCGCAACCTTCGGCAATCATCGAATTTTTTATGAAAGCTTCTTCAGAAATATACTGAGCAGGTTTAGCCGGGTTTCTCGCATATATTCTCCACGATGAGTCTGAAAGGACAAGCCCGCTTCCGGGAGTTATAATATCCATATTGGCTTCCCAAAGGCTTTCAATTGTGCCTACATCTTTCCAGTATCCCAAAAACTCATACGCCATAAGTTTTTTTCCATCCCCCAGCATCGCAGGGATTACATCCTTACCGAAGTCATTGCTGCTTCCCTCTTTCTTTTCATCCCGAAGAAGATACTTTTTAAGAACACTCCAGGTGAATATATAAATTCCCATAGAGGCCTTTGTGCTTTTTGGTTTTTTTGGTTTTTCCTCAAACTCGTATATTGAGTTATCGTCCCGAACATTCATTATTCCAAACCTTGAAGCCTCTTTAATCGGAACATCCAATACCGCTATCGTACAATCTGCATCTGCCTTTTTATGATAAGAAAGCATAAGGTCATAATTCATCTTATAGATATGGTCGCCCGAAAGAATAAGAACATATTGAGGTGCAAAGCTTTCGATAAAGTTCATATTCTGATAAATCGCGTTTGCCGTACCTCTGTACCAATCTCCTGTCGAGCTTGTCATATACGGAGGTAGGATAGCAACACCTCCATTTGAGCGATCAAGGTCCCAGGGCTGCCCGTTACCTATGTATGTGTTGAGTTCGAGAGGCTGATACTGTGTAAGGACTCCAACAGTATCAATACCCGAATTTATACAGTTAGAGAGGGGAAAATCTATAATTCTGTATTTTCCACCAAACGGGAGTGCAGGCTTTGCAACCTTCTTTGTAAGCACATGAAGACGGCTTCCCTGACCTCCTGCAAGAAGCATAGCTATACACTCTTTAGATTTTGCCATAACTTTTTCTTCCCTTCTTCTTTATAAACAAAGCGCTCATAGGCGGCAATGTTACCGACAATATGTTTCCTTCGGTTTTAATTTCTTCAGGAGAAAAAACTCCGAAACCGCCAAATTCTTTGCTGTCACTATTTAAAACAACGCTGTACTTACCGGGAACTGCTGCTGTAAAGGTATATCCTTCACGCGCCACGGGCGAGAAATTAAAAAGCGCATAAAGCTCACCTCCACAGTCTCCTTTTCTTTTGAATATGAGTATATTTTTCTCCGCATCGTCAACAGTTATCCATTCAAATCCGTTCCAGCTATCTTCAATTTCCCAAAGCTCCGGATTTTCAAGATATAAGAGATTGAGTTTTCTTGCATAGTCCCGGAATTTTCTGTGCATATCAAACTCAAGAAGATTCCAATCAAGACCTTTCTCGCAGCTCCATTCAGAAAAATGTGCAAACTCGTTGCCCATAAAGCTGAGTTTCTTACCCGGATGAGCTATTGTATATCCAAGCATAGCGCGAAGTCCTGCGAATTTTATCTCATAAACTCCGGGTTGTTTGTCAATAAGCGATTTCTTACCGTGAACAACCTCATCATGAGAAAACGGCAAGATGAAATTTTCAGAAAATGCATAGCACATTGAAAATGTCAATTTATTATGCTCATACTTTCTGAAAATCGGGTCTTTTGAAAAATACGCGAGAGTATCATTCATCCAGCCCATATTCCATTTGAAGTGAAAACCCAGTCCTCCCACATACGGCGGTTTTGTTATGTTCGGCCAGGTAGTAGATTCCTCTGCAATCATAATGATATCCGGAAATTCAGTCAGAAGCTCTTCGTTAAGCTCTCTTAGAAACGCTGCGGCTTCTAAGTTTCCATTTCCGCCATATATATTCGGACGCCAGTTTCCGTCCGTTTTTCCGTAATCGAGATACAGCATACTTGCAACCGCATCAACGCGAATTCCGTCGATATGAAAATACTCACACCAGAAAAATGCATTTGAAATAAGAAACGACTTTACCTCGCATCTTCCGTAATCGAAAATCATAGTACCCCATTCCGGATGCTCGCTTTTTAACAGGTCTGCATATTCATAAAGTGCTTCACCATCAAATCTGTATAAACCGTGTGCATCTTTCGGGAAATGTGCCACCACCCAATCAAAGATAACTCCGACACCGTTTCTGTGACACTCGTCGACAAAATACATCAGGTCTTTTGGCACACCAAAGCGAGATGTCGCAGAAAAATACCCCGTTACCTGATATCCCCACGAACCGTCAAAAGGATGCTCAGAAAGCGGCATAAGCTCTATATGGGTATATCCCATTTTCTTTACATACGGTATAAGCTCATTCGCCATTTCGCGATACGAATAGAAATTCCCGTCATCTTTTCTCTTCCACGAACCGAAATGAATCTCATAAATGTTCACAGGGCTTTTAAAGATATTCTGTTTTGCCCTGTACTTCATCCAGTTTTCATCGTGCCAGAGATACCCTTCAACGTCATATACCTTTGATGCTGTTTTGGGGCGTGTTTCCGAATGAAATGCAAACGGGTCTGACTTCATACAGACCTCACCTTTTTTTGACCGTATGCAGTATTTATACATCGTAAATTCGGAAAGATAAGGAATGAATATCTCCCATATACTTTTGTCGTTCTCATTTGTCATCCGGTTTTTCTCTGCATTCCAGTTATTAAAATCACCTACAACAGATACCGAAAAAGCGTGCGGTGCCCACACGCGGAAAATAACGCCCGAAACGCCGTCCTTCTCCGCAAAATGTGCACCGAAGTATTTATATGCAAAATGGTTTATTCCGTTATGAAAACGCTCTGTATGTTCTTTAAAATTCATTTTCTACCTCTGTTTTTAATGTCTTATAAAAATTTTCAAAATCTTTTCAAAAAATGATGGTTCTTTGTGCTCCTTAACCGTATCTGAGCTCACAAGCGACGCCGTTTCAATAAGCTCACCGTTTTTTAAATATTCTACTTTCCCAACTACATCTCCCCGAGATATCGGAGCGTATATAAATCTCGGAAGATATACCACCCTTTCTATTTTGTCACCTTTTCGGGATAAAAATTCAATATCCCCAGCAAGCTCAACCGATACAGTCTCATCTTCGCCGCCTGCGACAAACACCTCAGATACATTGCCGTCAGACACCTTTTCATTATATATAGAAAAGTTTTCAAACCCGAAATCAAAAAGGTTTCTGTGGTCATTCCAGTCATCCGGTGCCGACAAGGTAACGGTAACAAGGCTCATACCGTCTTTCTCTGCACTTCCGACAAGACACCTTCCTGCGACCTTGGTGTAACCTGTTTTTACGCCCGTTGCACCGTCATAAGTCCGCAGAAGCTTATTGTGGTTAACAAAAGTTCTCCCTGCAACAGTCTTACTGTTTGTTGAAACAATCTCTGAAAACGCATCCATTCCGAGTGCGAACGCTGTCAATTTTGCCATATCATACGCAGTCGAATAATGTTCTTCATCCGGAAGTCCGCTGGGGTTTTTAAAATTCGTGTCATGCATCCCTATTTTTTTTGCCTCTTCATTCATCATTTCAACAAATCGGGAGGTATCTCCATTTCCAACAAAATTCGCAAGCGCTTCTGCTGCATCATTCCCCGATTGCAGAAGCAGACCAAAAAGAAGCTCTGAAACTGTCAGTTTTTCACCTTCCTTTAAGTACATGGATGTTCCTTCAATTCCGACGCATGATGCAGGAACTGTCACCACATCTTCGATATCTGCATTTTCAAGAACAACAACCGCCGTCATTATCTTAGTTGTAGAGGCAATTGCGCGCCTTTCACGGCTTTCCTTTTCAAAGAGAACCGTCTTTGTCGAGGGTTCATATAAAATTGCACTCTTTGCAGAAACATTTACAGCGAGACACGGTGTGACTACCGTAAAAACAGCAATGAGAAAACAAGCAAGAGATTTCATAAAAAAACCCTCCCGATCAAAATTATATGACCGGGAGGGTTTAAGTATTACATTTATTACTGTTCTTCTTTTTCTTTCTTGTTCTTCTTGATGTAGCCTTCGACTCTGTCCATAACATCCGGAACAAGCTCGACAAGCCTGTCAACGGTTGTGCTCGGAGCCTGAGCCATCGGAAGAATTCTCACATTTCCGTCTTTAACAACGAGAAATGCTTCAGGGTTGATTGAAACGCCTGCGCCTGCACCGCCTCCGAAATTCACACCGTCCTTCTTGCTGTCAAAATCTGAGCCTCCTGACGCAAACCCGAAAGAAACTTTGGAAATCGGGATAATCGTCGTCCCGTCGGGAGTGGTAATCTGGTCTCCGATTATTGTGTTTACATCGACCATACTGCGAAGCTTTTCCATAGTTGTTTTCATTACTTCATTAAGTGCGTGTTCCGCCATTTTTCTCAAATCCTTTCTGTTTTCTTATATATTGGAAAATAAGGTATATACCGAGTATAAGTATCTGCCAGACGCGGAGTGAAATATCAGCATACATATACGCCGTACTTTCCGTATTTTCAAAGTCTGCGTTTATTGAAATAGATTTCTTCTTTATTTTTATATTATTGTCCAAAGTGGGAAAAATCATCCCGACGCCTGCCCACGCGCCACCATAAAGAAGTGCGGTCGAATAAGCATCGCCTGTTGCAATTTTTATATCAAGTGTCAGGCGGTTTATGCTTATCATGCGAAGAAGCTTCCCAAGTGTTTTCAAGATGGGAGATACGATGCCCTTTAATGTTTCAAGGTCTCCAAACCCCTTCTTTTCTTTAGAAATTTCTTTTGTTTTGATCTCTTTCTTTTTATTTGTCTTTTTTTCGGGCGGAAGCTTTAATTTGAAAAATAAAATTTTAAGATATCCCGAAAAACCGTCTTCCCCATATTCTGCTACAATTCCGATTTTTAGAAGCAGTAACAGTATTACTAAAAATATCAGAAAAACAACAAGCATATAAATTTCCCTTTATTCAGCATTCTCTTCTGCAGAAATTTCGCTAAAGGTAACCTGTCCGTCTTCGGTGTCCGCAAATTCAGGCAAATCAGGAAGATCATTCAATGTTTCAAGACCGAAAACGCGGAGAAAATCTTTTGTTGTACGATAAAGAATAGGTTTACCAGGAACATCTAGTCTTCCCGATTCTTTTATAAGCCCCTTTTCTACAAGAGAAGTTATCGAATAAGAACAGTCAACACCTCTTACCTGCTCAACATACGCCCTCGTAACCGGCTGACGGTATGCTATCACAGAAAGCACCTCTAAAAGCGGCGGAGAAAGACGCGGTGCGCGCTTTGTCTCAAGAGCCTTTCTTATAAACGGCGCGTAAAGAGGAGCTGAACACATCTGATACGAATCCTCAAGCTTTACAATTCGAATTCCTCTTTTTTCAAAATCATAATCATCGCGAAGCTTTGTTATAATTTTTTCAAGAGTTTCCTCTTCAACCTCAATTATTTCCGAAAGCCTTGAAAGCTTAACGGGTTCGCCCGTTGCAAAAAGCACAGCTTCGACGGCGCGTTCTACTTCTGCTATTTCCATAAAAACATTCCTTTATACATTTTCGATTTTGTTTTCCGATTCAGGGAGAAGAGTTATTTCCTCATTCTCTTTTGAAATATCTATCCTGTTCGTCTTACAAAGCTCCAGAACCGCAAGGAAGGTTGCAACAACCTCGGAACGGGAGCGGACATTGTCAAATAGCTGAATGAATGTCGTTTTCTGCTTTGAAAGGAGCCTTGTAAGGATATGGGCAACCTTTTTACCTACCGAGTAAATTTCCCTACCTACAATACCTGCAAAGTTCGCAATCTTCGGCGGAACCTTAGTTTCAGCTCTCTCAAGCATCGAGAGAATTGACATTCTGAGATCCATACGGTCGTGAGAGTATTTATAGGTCTTATCCGGCTCGATCATTTCCGGCTGCTTGGTGTATATATCAAGACCCTTTTCGGCTTTCGCATTGAGCGTTTCACTGACTTCCTTTATCTTCTGATATTCAAGAAGCATTTCAACAAGCTTTGCTCTCGGGTCTTCCTCATCGTCAATATCCTCATACTTCGGAAGAAGCATCTTTGACTTGATGTAAAGAAGATGTGCAGACATCGCGACAAACTCGCATGTTACCGCAAGGTTTCTCTCCTGCATCTTTTCAAGAGCTTCGTTATACTGCTCAAGAATTTCGACTATCGGTATGTCATAAATATTCAGTTTGTTCTTCGAGATGAGGTGCAACAGAAGGTCTAACGGCCCGTCAAATACCTCGAGATGGTATGTTATTTCTGACATTTAAAACTTCCTTATCTTTAAAGAATAAAATCAAGAAGCCCTTGAATTCCAACAAAAACCAATTGCCGCAAAAATGCGAGCAAGCTACTGAAAAACGGGAGATTTATAAGAATAATCAAAATAAGCATTCCGTACTGCTCAAACTTAAGCATAAACCAGTATACACGGCTTGGCAAAAGTGAAAAGAGAATCTTTGAACCGTCAAGCGGCGGTATCGGGATAAGGTTAAACACCGCAAGACCAATATTCAAAAATGCAAATGTAAATAAAAATTCAGCAACAATTATCTGCGAATAAATAAGTACCGTGTTTTCAGGAGAAAACACAAGCAACACTCGAACCAAAAGCAACGACATAGTCGCCATAACCAGGTTGGACATTGGTCCTGCAAGCGAAACAAGGACAGTTCCAACTTTTCTGTTCTTGAAATAATACGGATTTATCGGCACAGGCTTTGCCCATCCGAATCCGAAAAGAACCATACACAGAACACCGACAATATCAAGGTGCCGGAGTGGGTTGAACGAAAGTCTGCCTCGCTCCTTTGCGGTTCTGTCACCAAGAAGATATGCAATATATCCATGGGAAATTTCGTGAAAAATTATAGTCAATAATGCTGCCGGAATAATCAGCCAGTTAAAACCTTCAAATAACGATAATATCCTGTTAACCAAACCCACTTATCGTTTCCTCCAAAAGTGCGTAAAAGTTTAATTAATTATATCAAATTTTGTTAAAAAAAACAAGTATTATTGACTTGTACTTAAAAAATATATTTACTTGTAAAAAAACGGAAAGGGTGTTATACTTTATATATCATAAATTTGAGGTGATGAGATTGACGAATTTCAAACGCATTAACCCCGAAGAACTTTCAGATAACATTTTTAAGCTGATTGCAAAGGACTGGACCCTGATTTCTTCCGGAGACCTCGACTCATACAATATGATGACCGCAAACTGGGCAGGTGCAGGTTTTCTCTGGAGAAAGAATGTCTGTTTCCTCTTTATCCGCCCAAGCCGTTATACATACGAATTCACAGAGCGCGAGGATACGCTTTCTCTCAATTTCTTTGAAGAGAAGTACCGTGATGTATTAAATCTCTGCGGTAAAAAAAGCGGCCGCGATATCGATAAGATGAAAGATGTTCCCCTTACCCCGCTTCAGCTTCAGAACGGCACTATTGCCTTTTCTGAGGCACGCCTCATTCTCAACTGCAAGAAGATGTGCACTGCGGATATGGAGACATTCAACTACATCGACAAGTCAGTTTTGGAAAATTATGCCGACGGAGATTTCCACAAGCTTTATATATGTGAAATCACAGAGGCATTTATAAAAGATTAAAAATTGAAAGGAAGTATACATAAAATGAAGGCAATAGTTTTAGCAGCAGGTAAAGGCAAACGCTTACAGAGCGAGAAATTCAATTCTCCGAAGGTGCTTCGCGAAGCAAACGGCCGCTCACTTCTCTCTTATGTTCTTGAAAACATAGACTTCATTCCGCAGAAGGATACAACTATCGTCGTTGGCTATATGCGCGAAAAGGTTATTGAGAAAACACGCGGCGAATATCTCTTCGCAACTCAAGAAGAGCAGCTCGGAACAGGACACGCAGTTGCTTCTGCAAAAGAGCATTTTGTAAACTACGAAGGTCCCGTCCTCGTTCTTTACGGAGATATGCCGATGCTCAAGAAGGAAACATACCAGGCTATGGTTCGCTCACACGAAGAAACAGGCGCTGATTGCACAATCCTTACAGCAGTTTCCGATTCTCCCCTTGCTTACGGCAGAATCGTAAGAGAAAACGGTAAAATTGTTAATATCGTCGAGCAGAAAGACTGTAATGCCGAACAGCTTAACATTAAGGAACTCAATGTTGGCGTATATGTTTTTAACTCAAAAGACCTCTTCGAGAATCTTTCAAAACTCAAGAACGATAATGCTCAGGGCGAGTACTATCTTACAGATGTTCCGAAGCTCTTTATTGCTGACGGAAAAAAGGTTGAAGCCTATACAATCGGCGATACCTGCGAGATATACGGCGTAAACACAGTTGAAGACCTTGAGTTCTGCGAAAAGAACCTTTAATCTAAAAGAGAGGGTGGATATATCAGTATGACTATCGAGAAAAGAAATCTCGCCACAGCAATTATTCTCACCATTGTAACTTGCGGAATCTACGGCATCATCTGGTTTGTAAATCTCACTGATGAAATTAACCTTGTATCAGACCACCCAGGTGATACTTCAGGCATAAAAGCTCTGATTTTTACACTTATTACATGCGGTATCTACGGCTATATCTGGTACTACAAGATGGGTGAAAAGCTTGATGAGGCTGCAATAAAGAAAGGTTTCCCTGCACAGAGCAGAGCTTTATTATTCCTCATTCTGGGCATTTGCGGTCTTGGCATCGTTTCGTATGCTCTTATGCAGGATTCACTCAACAAGTTGGCATAATATTCGAGTTGCTGCATTGCCATAGCAATGCAGCAACTTTCTTTATAAGGTAAACAAAATGAAAACCAGATTTATTTCAGAACAAAAAAAACACCCGCTTATTTGCACACCCGGACTCAGCTACATTCTTAGGGTTCACTTTACAAATCTTTATTTCCCCTGTCCTTTCAGACTGATAACCGGACTGAAGTGCCCGGGTTGCGGCATAACACACATGATTGTCGCACTCTTTCGCTTTGATTTTAAGAATGCTTTTTTAGCAAACCCTCTCCTTTTTACAATGCTTCCTTTTGCTGCGGTTATTTATATCTCAAACAAAGTTCACTATGTACGAACAGGAATCAAAAAAAGATATTCAAAAAGAGAGCGCATAATTGAATACATCTTGCTTTCGCTCGTTCTAATTTTCTGGATAATAAGAAATATTCAAATGACGGTATAGTTTATGCACTATACCGTCATTCTGTAATTACACTATAATACAAATTAAACCGCTGCAGGTTTCGTTCGTTACCCTTTCTATCGTTTCTTTAAGCTTCATTCTCGCATCCTGCGGCATTTTGTGGAGTTTGTTGTGCAATCCCTCGTTTACAAGGTCATAAAGCGATTTACCGAATATATTTGACTCCCATATCTTTTCGGGCGCATCCTCAAATTCCTTGAGAAGACATACAACAAGCTCTTCAGACTGCTTCTCGCTTCCGACAATCGGTGCAACCTCGGTTGTGATATCTGCGCGAAGCATATGTATAGACGGTGCGCTTGCACGAAGTCTGACGCCGTACCTGCCTCCCTGCTTGACGATTTCCGGCTCTTCAAGCTTAAGCTCTTCTGTATCGGGCATAACGATTCCGTATCCCGTCTCCTTTACCTGGGCAAGAGCTTCGGCAACACGCTCGTATTCTGAATTTACTTTTGAAAGTTTTTCAAGAAGCGGGAGAAGATCTCCGTCATCCTTAATTTTAAAGCCCGTTTGCTTACTGAGGATATCATAGAAGAATGTCTGCGGAAGTGAAATTTTTGCTTCTATCTCGCCTGTTCCGAGATTTATCGCAGAAACGGATGCATCGTCAAGGAATGAACACTGCTTTACCTCATCGGCGAAGTTCTCGATATCACGAATTCTGTCTGTTCGCTTTGCCGCGTCCATAATAACAGAATAAACCTCTCTCTTTATCTCGTGTTCAATCGAGAGAGAATCTACCCACGACGGCATTGAGACTTCAATCTGTGAAACCGGAAATTCATAAAGAACTCCGCGTATCACATTTCTGACCTCAGGCTCTGCCGCAGTCTGACAGTTCATCGGAATACAGGTCACATCATACTTTTCCGAGAGTTCGCGTGATAACTTAACAGTCTCGGGAGAATCTGGGTTTGCTGAATTCAAAATTACGATAAACGGCTTTCCGATTTCAGAAAGCTCTTCTATAACTCGCTCTTCCGCCTCAATATAATCGCTTCTCGGAATATCCGTAACCGTTCCGTCAGTTGTTACAACAAGCCCGATTGTCGAGTGTTCTGCAATGACCTTTCGAGTTCCGATTTCTGCCGCCTCTGTCATGGGTATCTCATGGTCAAACCACGGGGTTGACACCATTCTCGGAGCATCGCCCTCAGTCACTCCGATTGCACCGTTTACCATATACCCGACACAGTCAATCATACGGACATTGAAGCTTGAATTTCCGTCAACCGAAACACTGACAGCCTCTTCCGGAACAAATTTCGGCTCTGCTGTCATAATAGTTCTTCCCGAACCGCTTTGCGGCAATTCATCCTGCGCGCGTTCCCTGCTGTAAATATTTTCGATATTCGGAATAACGAGAGTTTCCATAAACCGTTTGATGAAGGTTGATTTACCCGTTCGCACCGGACCTACAACTCCGACATATATATCGCCCTGCGTGCGACAGGAAATATCCTTATAGATGCTTTCCAAAAAACATTCCTCCTTGTTTCTCTTTTATTACTGCCAATACAATATATTTGAGGAATGTCCGATTTATGCAAAATCAGATTCTTTTTAGTAATTTCCAAAAATTTTTATTGATTTATTTGCGATAAAGCTGTATTCTATTATTAAAGGAGCGTGATTAATATGGAAAATAAATTTGGTGCAGACATCATTACTCTTACTGACGACGAAGGAAACGAATACGAATTCGAACATATTGACACAATAGAATTGAATTCAAAAATGTATCTCGCATTTACCGAAGCTGATGCTCCGGATGAAGGCATTTCAGAAATCATCATTCTTCGTCTTGATAAAGACGAAAACGGCGAAGAAGTCCTCGTTACCGTTGATGACGAAGCAGAGCTTGAAGCTGCTTATGAAGCTTTTATGGATGAGGCTCTCGACGACGAGGAAGAATAATCGGACACGCAGCCGATTGAAGTTCAAGTTTTGCTGTGCTATAATCTAAAACAAGGTGGTTATTACCCTGCTCTGTTTGTGATGTATTCTTTTAAACCCACATTACTTTTACGGGACTCCGCGTTCTCAAGCCGATAGCAGGCCTCCCAATGTGTTTTCTGCGCGTTGGATGTTGGAAGCTTATGAAACTTGAGACAGGTAACCCACCTGCGATCGTGCAGGTTATAAACGGATACACACGGCAGTTGCGGGGGAATTTTTTATGAATTCAAGATTTTCCCGTCTTTATTCCCTCGTTGGAGAAGATTCGATAAAAATGCTTTCCGAAAGCCATGTTATGATTTTCGGTCTCGGCGGTGTCGGCGGATATGCTGCAGAGGTTATCGCCCGTTCAGGTGTTGGTAAGATTACACTTGTTGATTTTGATACAGTCAACGAAACAAATATCAACCGCCAGCTCTGCGCTCTTGAGAGTACAATCGGAGAATCTAAAGTCTGCGTCATTTCAAAAAGACTTTCGGATATCAACCCTGATACCGTGATTTGCGAAAAAAACTATCGTTATACAGCTGCAAACCGCGAAGAGTTTTTCTCTGAATCTCCCGATTACATAATAGATGCAATCGATTCGGTTACGGATAAAATCGACCTCATTATGGAGGCTAAAAAGAGAAACATTCCGATTATTTCCGCGATGGGCGCAGGAAACAAGCTTGACGCCGCAGCTTTCAAGGTCTCAGATATATCAAAAACAAAGGTTTGCCCTCTTGCGAAGGTTCTTCGCAAGGAGCTTGGAATTCGCGGCGTAAAACACCTTAAAGTCGTCTATTCCGAAGAGCTCCCCGTCGTAAAAGAACGTTCCCCCGCAAGTGCTGCGTGGGTCGTCGGAACGGCAGGACTTTTGCTTGGCGGCGAAGCAATCAAAGACTTAATAAAAAAAGAAGCAGATTAATCTGCTTCTTTTTTTGCTTCTCTTGCAGTTCTTCGAGGGTCGGAATCAAGCTTTTCCCATCCCGAAAGCGGGAGTCTCTGCATCGAATTGAAAATCTTCGTTGCGTATCCCGGATATTTCCTATTCATCTCAGCGACAAAGTTTTTAATCTCCTCGCGCTTTGTGTTTCCGTTTGCAGGACACGGGTTTTTCACAACCGGCAAATCGAGGCGCTTTGTCACGCTGCGGATAAGCTTTTCATCGGTATACAAAAGAGGTCTTATCTGATATATCCCTTTTCTGTCCATGTGCGTAACAGGCGAAAAACACGATATTCTACCCTCAAATATCTGAGACATAAGGAAGGTTTCAACTGCATCGTTGAAGTTGTGCCCAAGCGCGATTTTGTTACATCCAAGACGCAGTGCTTCATCGTGAAGCATTCCCCTTCTCATTTTCGCACAAAGTGAACACGGGTTCGTTTCTTTTCTTATATCGAAAATAATCTCGAAAATATTACTCGGGACGACCGAATATTCAATATCATTATCACGGCACAACTTTTCAATCGGAGAATAATCGCTCTTTCCGGGATCGGAATCTATCGTTATCGCCTTTATCTGATAGTCTCTTGGATAGAATCTGCGAAGCTCAGAAAGCGCGAGAAGCGTAATCAGAGAATCTTTTCCTCCCGACACTCCTACGCCGATAATGTCGCCATTTTCTATCATTTTATACTCTGCAATGCACTTTCTTACAAGACTTAATATCCTTTGCATTAAAAATACCTCCGAAAAATTTTAATTTGCGTTATGAGAATACGAGAGATTTAACGAGAAAACAAGAGAATTTGAGAGATTGAAAAATATAAATTAAAAATTTCAAAAATAGGTGTTGACTTTTTGTCCTAAAAAGTGTAAGATTGTAACTGCTCGTAATGAGATTATATACTAAGTAGCGTAAAAAGGGAATGTTTTTTTACATTCTTTTTTTACGATACTTAGAGAATCTCTACGAAGATTAATTTTTGGAGGATACAAAATGTCTACATTTATGGCAAATGAGAAGACAGTTACCCGTAAGTGGTACATCCTTGACGCTGCTAACAAGCCGCTTGGCGAAACTGCAGCTCAGGCAGCTGTCCTTCTCCGCGGAAAGCACAAGACAGACTACACACCGCATGTTGACTGTGGCGATTTCGTTGTAGTCATCAACGCTGCTAAGGCAGTTCTCACAGGAAGCAAACTTACACAGAAGTATTACCGCACTCATTCCGGATACGTTGGCGGCCTCAAAGAGGTTCCCTACCGCATTCTTATGGAAGAGAAGCCGGAGCTTGCTCTTGAGCTTGCAGTTAAGGGTATGATTCCGAGAAACGTTCTTGGAAGAAAAGCTCTTGGCCGCCTCAAGGTATTCGCAGGCGCTGAGCATTGCCATGCAGCACAGAAGCCGGTAATGTTCACTTCTTATGAGGAGGTAAAATAATGTACACACCTAAGAAAGCTTATTTTTACGGAACAGGCAGAAGAAAGTCTTCTGTTGCAAGAGTTCATGTATATCCGAACGGCAGCGGTAAAGTAACCGTTAACGGCCGTTCACTCGAGAACTACTTCGGTCTCGACACACTTAAGTTTATCGTTCGTCAGCCGCTCGTCACAACTGATATGGCAGATAAGGTTGACATCGAAGCTACAGTTATCGGCGGCGGCGTAACAGGTCAGGCTGGTGCTATCCGCCACGGTATCGCAAGAGCTCTTCTCAATGTAAACGAAGAGTTCCGCCCCCTTCTCAAGAAGGAAGGCTTCCTCACTCGTGACCCGAGAATGAAGGAACGCAAGAAGTACGGACTCAAGGGCGCTCGTCGTGCTCCGCAGTTCTCAAAGAGATAGTTTCTACTTCTCAAATTCACAGCACTCACCTTTTTGGTGGGTGCTGTTTTTTGCACAAAAAACCTTACGGGGTTATTAAAAACTCCAGAAGCATTTTCTCTATATTACTCCTCGATACTGTCTTCTTTTTCGGAAACCTTGAGCATATATTTATCAATTATCGGATATGTCGTAAACACTGCCGAAAAGCGAGCAAGCGATAACATAATCGTTGCTATAAGCACTATATCAACCTTTGGCGTCGATACAAACGAAATGAGAATAAACCCCGCCACGACAAATGCGATAATATTCTTGAAAAATCCGAGAACGAGGAAGATAAACGCATTCTTGAATATATCACGAAGCGAAAGCTCGAATGTAACTGCCATTGAATAGGTATAAAAACGAATTACAACATATAAAATCGTAACTACGACCGATACAATTTTAAGTATCTTATACATCATGACAGCTCCGCCCTGCATCGCGGAAATATTCGCGGTAAAATACAGGAACATAGTGAAGACGACAACAATATCAATAATACCGAGTGCAAGTTCCTGCTTGAGATTGCTTTTAGCTCTTGAGAACAAATCACTTATCCAGATATGTCTTCCCGTCGCAATGTTTCTTACGCAGAAAGTAAGCCCTGCCGTAAGCGGTCCGTAAACTATGACTGATGCAAGGAACAGGATAAGCGCAACCGGCATTGAGAAATTCATTACTGTTGCCGAAAGCTTGAAAAGAAGCTCCAAAAAGTAGATAGAGTCAATATACTTTGTCAAATCAAACGATGCACAAACCATCATTACAATTCCGCAGAGCATAGGAAGCAAGCATGCGAAATATATGAGATTCAACAAAACAAGCTTTGAGAACTTTGTAAAAACAATCTCAAAATATCTTACAATAGCTCTTTTTTCTCTGTTATCGGTTTCAGGAGTAACCGAGTTTCTTTTGAAATTAAAAAACGCCATTTATTTTCTCCTTTTTCTTTAGTTTGCTCTTGGGTGGAATTTGATATATGCACTCTTGAGATTACTCTTTATAAGCTGTGCATAAAGCATTGTTGATGAGATATCTGAATGCCCCATTATCTCTTTCACTATACCAATATCCGCACCGTTCTGTATGAGATGCGCCGCAAATGAATGGCGCAGTACATGAGGTGTGATTTCTGCCGTAATTTTCGCTGTTTTCTGGTAGTGCTTGATAATCTTCCAGAAGCCCTGGCGAGTCATTCTCTCTCCGTTGAGATTTACAAACAATGCTTTCTCCGCGGGGTTTGCAACAAGAAGCGGACGAGCAGCCTCTAAATAGTCGGAAACCGCAGAAATTGCTGCCGGGTATAACGGAATAACCCTTTCGCTGTTTCCCTCTCCGCAACGGGCAAAACCAAGCTCGCAGCTTATATCCTTGACATCAAGAGCTATAAGCTCGCTTACTCTGATTCCCGTCGCATAAAGAAGCTCAAGCATCGCCTTATCCCTATAGCCTTTGAGTGAATCGCACTTTGGCTGTTTTAAGAACAAATCAACCTCTTTATCCGTAAGTATTCTCGGAAGAGCTTTCTTTTTCTTTTCAGATTTTATGTCCTTTGTGGGGTTTTTCTTAACCGCTTTTATCGATAAAAGATATGTATAGAACGCTCTTATTGACGCAAGCGCCCTCGTAATTGTTGCGGCAGACTTTCCTTCTTCACTGAGCTCGCTTATATAGCCTGCAACATCTTTTCCCGAACAACGGGCGATGTCCTTAATTCCTCTTCCGAAAACATAGTCGTTGAATTTGCCTAAATCACGCATATACGAGACAATCGTATTCTGAGAGGCGTTTTTATTCTTTTGTAGATAGAGTTCGAAACTCTGCAAATAGTTTTCCATAAAATTCACCCATCAATTATATAATTGCCTTCAGTGACAAAGACAAAAGCGTCGGAGTAATCATTGAGTCTATAACAGCTGTCAGAAGGAGCAAAACGCAGCAAATAACAAAAAAGACCGCAAAGTATATGAAGTTTGGTTTTTTGCCCGGAATTCGGCGTTTTGGCGGTGCTATCACAAAAGCAAACACTCTTGATATTTCAAATGCAAACGCCGAAAGCAAAATAAGGCACGGAACGGAAACTGCAGCCTGCACTCCGAAAACTGAAAGCGCAGCAACGATACCGACCTTTCCGAATGATGCAATAACTGAAGAAACAGACAAAGAAAGTATAAAACCTTTTGCGAAAACCAAAATCGGAATTGCTATCACTCCAAAGGCCGTAAACGCCAGTAGAAAAACGACTGCAGGATATTTAACAAGGTTGAAGAAAGTTTTCGAAAAAGAATACTGCCATGTTCCGTCTTGCGAAAAGTTCCGGATGTCTTCACCTATAAGCTTTGACAGCACATCACTTCCGCAGTTTGCCGCAAAGACACAGCCTATCGCAATTCCAAGCAACATACACGCCGCCATAACGGCAACAAACGGGGTTATTTCAAGAAAGCTTGTCTTAACTGCCTTTCTTACTTTCTGTTTCATATAACACATCCCTCTCTTTTTTACCTTCTGTAAAAAATATGATTACAGGATGCTTTATATTCCTCTTACTTCTTCTCGCCAAGCTCGTAAGCACGCTTTATACAACGAGCCTCAACCTCAGAAATAAACTTTTCAAAATCAAAATCGTCAAAAGCAGAAAGCGCGGCAACGGTAGTGCCTCCAGGAGATGAAACCTGCGAAATGAGATTATCAAGCGAAGCTGCACTTTTCATTGCATAATCTGCAGAACCTTTCATAGCTACGGCAGAAAGCTTAAACGCCTTATCATACGGGATGCCGTTCTTGACGCCCTCTTCAGTCATAGCACGAAGCATTCTAAAGAAGAACGCAGGACTTGAGCTTGAGAGCGGGATGGCTTCGTTAATCTTATCTTCAGGCAAGACAACAACCTCGCCTGCTGCTTCAAAAATCGACATAACAAACGAAAAAAGCGCATCCGGAACTTCCAAACTTTCGGCGAGAACTGTCATACCGTTCAGAACGAGCATCGGTGTATTCGGAAGAGCTCTTATAACCGGAACAGAATTTCCGATTACTGACTTTATATGTTCAACCGAAATACCTGCTGCTATCGAAACGATACATCTGTTTTTAATCTTTCCTGCTATCGACGAAAGCACAGAATCAATTATCTGAGGTTTGACAGCAAGAAAGAGAATTTCATCTCGCGAAATAAGCTCGTCATTTGAAGAAACAACGTTTATTCCCTTATCACGAAGCTCTGACTGTTTCTCGGGAGACGGGTCAAAAACAGATATGCGCTCCGCCGGAATTATCTTTGAATTCAATATGGCATCAATAATAGCACCTGCCATATTTCCGCCACCTATAAACGAAACTCCGTATCCGTTTGACATCAGAGCACCTCCGCTACTACTTTACATAAAACTTGACAAATAATAATATACCTCAAAACAGCCTCAAAATCAAGTAAAATAATGGCTTGCAGGGGCTTTTTGTCACTTTGAACAAAAGAGTTATGTAAACAAGATTATGTAAACCTTGTAATTTGCATAGTAAAAGGCGCATCTATTGTAGATGCGCCCAGATCAATACCCTATATTTAGTTTAAAGCAATAAAATCAGAAAATAAGATATTTTTTCAAATATAGCAAAATACACAATAATCAGATATTGAGATATGTGCTGATTAAATCATCCATATTATACTTCCCTGCCCCATCCGTGTGTGCAAGGAACATCGCAGCACGGACAGCACCGGCAGCGAACACTTCTCTCGACTGTGCCGAATGACGAAGCGTTATCGTTTCATTCTCACCGGCAAATATAACCTCATGCTCTCCGACTATCGTTCCACCTCGGATAGAGTGGATTCCGATTTCGTTCTTTTCGCGCTTTGCACGAACAGACTGTCTCTCATAAACACGACGAGCTTCATACTCAACAGCCTCTTCAACCGCTTCAGCAAGCATAATCGCAGTACCACTCGGAGCATCAAGCTTCTGGTTATGATGCTGCTCGATTATTTCAATATCAAAGCCATCCCCCAGAACCTGAGCCGCACGCTTTGAAAGCATCATAAGAACATTGATTCCAAGAGACATATTTCCTGAACGGAAAATCGCAATTTCCGAAGAAGCTTTCTCAACAAGAGCCAAATCTTCATCCGATAAACCCGTTGTACATAAAACCAACGGCTTTTTCTTTGAGACACAAAAATCAATAAGCGACGGAAGAGTTTTCGGATTCGAAAAATCTATTACAACATCGCACTCCTCCGCGACAGCAGAGAAAGAATCATACACAGGATAATTGAATGCTCTTTCCGTAAAAACATCAACACCTGCAGTTATGATTGTATCCTGATTCTTTTTGCACATTTCCGAAACAGCCCTACCCATACGGCCGTTACATCCGGAAAGCAAAATCTTTATCATTTGTAATTCACTTCCTAATTATTCAACCGTTTTGATACCGACAGCATTAAGAGATTTTCTGAGTCTCTCAACATTAGCCGGAGCCATTTCATAAAGCGGCATACGAAGATATCCGTTATCCATACCCATAAGTTTGAGGGCAGTCTTTACCGGGATCGGGTTAACTTCGCAGAAGAGCGAATCTGAAATGTCAAAATAGTCAAGCTGAAGCTTTGCAGCAGCCTTAAAGTCTCCTTCGAGGCAACATTTGCACATTTTTGCAACTACATCCGGAAGGATATTTGCAACAACCGAAATAACGCCAACTGCACCGAGAGACATAAGCGGAACTACCTGATCATCATTACCTGACCACATAAACATATTATCTCCGCACTTGCTAAGAGTTTCAGCCGCAAGAGAAAAATCACCGCTTGCTTCTTTGATACCGTTGATATTCGGATGTTTTGAAAGCTCAGCATAAGTGTCAGCCGTAAAAGAAACACCTGTACGCGACGGAACATTATAAAGGATAATCGGCTTGTTTACACGGTCAGCAACATAAGTATAATGCTTTATAAGACCACGCTGAGTAGTCTTGTTATAATACGGAGTAACCATAAGAAGACCGTCAACTCCGACGCTTTCCGCAAACTTAGAAAGCTCGAGAGCGTAACTTGTATCATTGCTTCCCGTTCCTGCAATAACCGGAACACGCCCCGCAACCTTCTTTACACTGTATTCAATTACCTGGCAATGCTCTTCATGCGAAAGAGTAGCCGATTCGCCTGTTGTTCCGCAAACGGTAATTGCATCAATTCCGTTTTCTATCTGAAAATCAATGAGTTTGCCGAACTTTTCGAGATCTACTCCATTTTCAGTAAGCGGTGTAACAATCGCAACATTTGCACCTGTAAAAACAGGAGTTTTCATAATATATCTTCCTCTCTAAAAATTGCCATTAGTCCATATAGCCTTCTGCACAGAGAAGCTCTGCAAGAAGAACTGCTCCGCCTGCAGCACCGCGAAGAGTGTTATGAGCAAGGCAGATGAACTTTACATCAAACTGTGAATCTTCACGAAGACGACCGACAGAAACAGCCATACCCTTCTCGAGGTCGCGTTCGCTCTTTGTCTGAGGTCTGTCGTTTTCTTCGAAATAATGCATATACTGCTTCGGTGCGCTCGGAAGCTCAAGCTCCTGCGGACGACCCTTATATGCCTTGATAAGCTTTACTGCCTCCTCAAGGTCAACCTTCTTCTTGAAGGAAGCAAAAACAGCAGCCATGTGTCCGTCAGTAACAGGAACGCGGATGCACTGAGCTGTGATAGACGGTTTTTTAGCAGGGTTGATGACGCCGTTTTTGAGAGTACCCCAAATCTTGAGCGGTTCGCGCTCTGACTTTTCTTCCTCTCCGCCGATATACGGAATGACATTATCAACCATTTCAGGCCAACGCTCAAAAGTCTTACCGGCACCTGAAATTGCCTGATATGTGCAAGCGAGAGCTTTCTTGAGACCAAACTTCTCATTGAGAGCTGTAAGAACCGGAACATAACCCTGGATAGAGCAGTTTGACTTTACAGCAATAAAGCCGCGCTTTGTGCCAAGGCGAGCACGCTGATCCTTGATAACTTCGATATGATCAGGGTTAACTTCCGGAATAACCATCGGAACATCAGGAGTCCATCTGTGAGCACTGTTGTTTGAAACAACCGGGCACTCCGCCTTTGCATAACGCTCCTCAAGAGCACGGATTTCATCCTTCGGCATATCAACTGCACAGAAAACAAAATCTACTTCTGCAGCAATCTTTTCAACATCAGTACCTGCATCATAAACCATCATGCCTTTGAGATTTTCGGGAACCGGGTCTTTCATAGCCCAACGGTTACCAAGAGCTTCCTCATAAGTCTTTCCAGCTGAACGAGAGCTTGCAGCAAGAGCCTTGACCTTGAACCAGGGATGATTTGCAAGAAGGAGAGCAAAACGCTGTCCTACCATTCCCGTACATCCGATGATACCTACATTGTATGTCTTCATAAAAACCTCCGCATTTTACTAATACATTACATACTATGCATAACTTTTAAAATTTGCAATCTGCAAGAATTTCATATTGAAAAAATAGCCATGCTGTAATATAATTTATAGTGATATAATTATTTATAAATAATATCACATAAACACAGTTAATGTCAACAATTACGACAATAAAAAACACAGAAAGAAAAGGTTTTTTTAATGAAAAAGTCAGATTTCTATTTTGACCTTCCTGAAGAGCTTATTGCTCAGACCCCGATAGAAAAGCGCGATGCTTCAAGACTGCTTGTTCTTGATAAAGATACAGGTAATGTCACCCACCGTCACTTCTCGGATATCCTCGAATATTTAAACAAGGGAGACTGCCTCGTTCTCAATGATTCGCGAGTTATTCCGGCTCGTCTCTTCGGTCAGAGAAAAACAGGCGGAGCTGTTGAAGTTCTTCTTCTCCGCGACCTTGGAGAAAACAAGTGGGAAGCGCTCACCCGACCAGGCAGAAAAACACATATCGGAGAAGAAATCTTCTTCGGAGACGGTATCTTAAAGGCAACTGTTTGCGACGAGCTTGAAGACGGAAAGAGAGTTGTTGAATTTTCACACAACGGAATTTTCCTCGAAATTCTTGAAAAGCTCGGCGAGATGCCACTCCCCCCATACATACACGAGCGACTTGAAAATCCCGAGCGATACCAGACGGTTTACTCCAAGAACTTAGGCTCTGCCGCAGCGCCCACTGCAGGTCTCCATTTTACGGACGAGCTTCTCTCCAAGCTCAAGGAGAAAGGTGTCAAAACAGCTTTCGTCACACTGCATGTCGGTCTCGGAACCTTCCGCCCCGTTAAGGCAGAGTCAATCGAGGACCACATTATGCACTCTGAGTATTTCGAAGTCCCCGAGGATTCAAAAAAGATAATCGAAGAAACAAAAGCAAACGGCGGAAGAGTCATTGCTGTTGGGACAACTTCCTGCAGAACACTCGAATCTGCTTTTTCGGAAGACGGAAAAATCTCAAGAAGTTTCGGAAACACAAGCATCTTTATCTACCCCGGATATAAATTCAAGGCTGTAGATGCTCTTATAACAAACTTTCACCTGCCCGAAAGCACGCTGATTATGCTCGTATCCGCTTTAGCAGGTCGCGAGAATATTTTAAACGCTTACAATACCGCAATCGAAGAAAAATACCGTTTCTTCAGTTTCGGCGATGCTATGTTCATTAAATAACAAGCGAGGTTTCATTATGTTCAAACTTTTAAAAACAGAAAACAAGGCAAGACGCGGAGAGTTCAAAACCGCTCACGGAACCGTACAGACTCCGGTCTTTATGAATGTTGCAACGGTCGGCGCAATCAAAGGTGCTCTCGCCGCAGACGACCTTAAAAATAACGGTTGCCAGGTTGCGCTTTCAAACACCTACCACCTTCACCTTCGCCCAGGCGAGGATGTTGTCAAAAATATGGGTGGACTCCACAAGTTCATGAACTGGGACGGTCCGATACTTACAGACAGTGGCGGTTTTCAGGTCTTCTCCCTCTCAACTCTCAGAAAAATTGAGGAAGAAGGCGTCACTTTCGCATCTCACATCGACGGTCACAGAATTTTTATGTCGCCTGAAAAATCGATGCAGATTCAGTCGGCCCTCGGCTCTGATATTGCAATGGCGTTTGATGAATGTGTCGAGAACCCGTCGCCTTATGATTATGTAAAAGCCTCCTGCGACAGAACGACACGCTGGCTCGCTCGTTGCAAGGACGAAATTGCAAAACTCAACAAAGAAGAAACTTGCACAAACCCGGGTCAGATGCTTTTTGGCATAAATCAGGGCGGAACTTATGATGATCTCCGAATCAAACACATGATTGAAATTGCAGAGCTCGACCTTCCGGGATATGCAATAGGCGGACTTGCTGTCGGCGAATCTCACGAAGATATGTACCGCATAATAGATTCCGTCGAGCCTTTTATGCCAAAGGATAAACCGAGATATCTTATGGGTGTCGGAACTCCTACAAACATCATTGAGGGCGTTGCACGCGGTATCGACTTCTTCGACTGCGTTCTCCCTGCCAGAAACGCGCGTCACGGACACCTTTACACAGAAAACGGATGCATAAACTTAAACAACGAAAAGTATAAAGAAGATCCGCTTCCGATTGACCCTGAATGTGACTGCTATGTATGCAGAAACTATTCAAGGGCATATCTGAGACACCTCTTCCGCGCCAAGGAAATGCTCGCGATGCGTTTTGCCGTCATACACAATCTCCATTTCTACAACAAGCTTATGGAGAGAATCAGAAACGCTCTTGACGAAGGTACTTTCGCAGAATTCAGAACCGCTTATTCAGGAAAGTTTGATAAGCGTTTGTAAACTTTTTCCGCAATATTGAAATAGCGAAAAAAAGAATGTATAATATTTGTACAAGCTCTTTTGAAAGGATACAATGAAGTGAAGAAGTTATTTATAACAGCTTTAATACTTTTTTCTCTTTCGGTTTTTGCTTTTGCCCTGCCTGAGGCAAACCCGACGGTTCGCGTCGGTTTGTACTACGGCAACAACGCTATGATTTCGGCAAATCTGCAGAACATCGAAGGAATAGGATACCGTTTCGGTCACTTTGACGCGTCACACAACTTTGTGTCGGAATATTCAGATTCCAGCACAAACCGTATAAGTATGCTCAAAGACTCAAATATCTACTATTATGACGGTAAATTCTATGCATCTTCAGGGCCGTCAGGAAGCATACTTATCGGCGCATATCACATCCAGCTCGGCGATACATATTCCACAGCAGACGAAGTTTTCAATATGGTTACTTCCTTGAAGTTCCAAGGTATTCCGGCTTTTGCGGCAATTGAGAACGGTTATTACACAATACGAATCGGCTCATATCAGAACGCAGCCCTCGCACAAACCGATGTTACACGATATCTCCACCTCGGTGGCGGTACGGTAGTCGGTAATAAGCCGAGATGCGTTACGGTAGTCAACACCGCAAACGGCGAAATTTTATTTGAATACGATACCGAAAACTATCTCGCAGTTTATCCTTCTATCGATGAAACAATTATGCCACTCACCTGGTTCAAAGGATATAAATATAACGGCGGTTTTCAGTATATGCGCGACGGCGGAAACATTTCAGTTATCAACTTTGTCCCGATGCAGGAATATGTAAAGGGCGTTGTTCCTTACGAAATGTCTGCAAGCTGGCCGCTTGAAGCGCTCAAGGCACAGGCTCTCTGTGCAAGAACCTATTCCCTCTACAATTACGGAAAACACGGTAAGAACTTTGATGTCTGTGCAACAACAGACTGTCAGGTATATAGCGGTGCAAATTCAGCAGGACCTAACTCAAACCTCGCGGTCGACGAGACCTTCGGTCAGTACATTCTATATGACGGAAAGCCAATCAACGCGGTCTTCTCATCATCAAACGGCGGTGCGAGTGAGGACTGTGAAAATGTCTGGTCAGCAGCTCTTCCCTATCTTCGTGGAGTTTATGACAACCATGAAGACCTCGACACCTCCACCAACGGTCGCTGGACTTATGAATACTCTTCCGATGAGCTTACATACATTCTCAATGCGAAAGGTTATCCGTGTTCAAAGATTGTAAATATGTATGTTAAAGAATTTACGAATATGGGAAATGTAAAGACTCTCACCCTCGTTGATTCAAACGGAAAGGAATTCAATTTCTCAAAAGAAAAAGCACGCACAATTCTCTATAGCTCAACATACAAGAAATACACTCACAGCCAGCGTTATACCGTAAAGAGAAAAGGCAGCGAGGATAACTCAAAAGCTCTCCTCTATGTCAACAATTCTTCCACTGCGATTAACGCGCTTTACGACACAATCTTTGCTGTCGGCAAAAACGGAACAACGAAACTTCCCTCAAACTCCGTTTCTATCATCACGGGTTCAGGAATAACCAACTTCAAGCCTCAGGAATCATCAACCCCGACTATCGTCTCAGGAGATTCGGTGTTTGTTGTTTCGGGTACCGGCTGGGGCCACAACCTCGGAATGAGCCAGAACGGTGCAAAAGCAATGGCACTTAAGGGTTGGAACGCTGAAGATATAATTCATTTCTACTATACCGATGTAGAAATTTACAATGCGGCGTAATTTCCCAAATTTCATGTTGCTTTTTCCTTTCAGATTTAGTAAAATATATTTATGCGTCACAAACGCGCACAAAACAAATTTCAGAGGTGTAAACACAATGAACAAAAAACGATTCGTATCAATTTTAACTCTCGTATTCGTCATCTTGTCGATGGTTACCGTAGCATTTGCTACAGGCGAGGCTGCTCCTGCAGCAGATGCAGCAGCTACAGGTGAACAGCTTCCGTGGTATGCAGGTCTTCTCTCAAGCCCGATTCCGATGCTTGTTATCATGTTCGCTCTCTTCTACTTCGTTCTTATCCGTCCGGAGAACAAGAGAAAGAAAGAAACAGCTAACATGAGAAACAACCTCAAGGCTGGTGACAAAATCACAACTATCGGTGGCATTATCGGTCGCGTAATCAAAGTTAAAGACGATGAACTCGTAATCGAAACAAGCACAGAGCACTCAAAGCTCCGCATCGCAAAGTGGGCTGTAAGCTCAGTTGAGAAAAAGGCAGACGAAAAGACTACTGCAAAGCTTGAAGAGGCTTCTGAAGAAACAACAGACGAAAAATAATCTTTAACAAATTAAAGCTCAACCGTGACGGTTGAGCTTTTTTCGTGTCATTTTTGAGATTCCATGCGAATATTATTCTATATCTTAACATTCGGAGGTCTCGATATGAAAAAGAACGAAGAGTCTGTAAATGCTCTCTTTCCAACTTTAGTCAAGCTTCTTATTAATTCCGCCGCAGGAATTATCATCGCACTTCTTCTTTCTATGCTTTTCTCCGTCTTTATCCTGACAGAGCTTTTACCGCAAGAATTTATTTCTTATGCCGCCTTTGTTGCAATGTTTATAGGCTCGTTTGCATCAAGCCTTGTATCCTGCAAAAAACTCGGCAAACCGATTCTGACAGCACTTTCACAGAGTCTTATTAGTTTGATTATACTCTTTTTAATTGGTGCGCTTCTTTACGGTAGGTTTGTTCCGAATACTTTACCTCTCGGCATAATTATCTCTTGCCTTCTCGCATCGCTTTTGGGAGCGATATTTTCCGCATCGGGCAAGAAGAAAAAAAGAGCAAAAAAGAAATAACGACATTTATAATTTTAACATTAAAATTCTGCCGATTTTCGCCATCGTTCACTCATTCAAGGAACTTATCCGAAATTTTACTTGACAAATAAGTTACAATAAGTTACAATAAGTAAATAGTTTGAGCTTGTTTGTAATTTATCTTGGATATTTTTCCATAAAAAAGGAGGCAATCATGCAGGCGAAGAATAATAGCTTACGAAAAAGCTTTACATCGTTTTTCCTCGGTAAGCGCGTTATTATTCCCATGATTCTTTTAATCACGTTTCTCTGTCTTGCCGCTTCCCTTTCAAGCAACAACACCTTTATAATTTACGACGGCGAGACGAAGACGGTATATAACAGCTCACACACAAAAACCGCAGACTTCATTAAAGAATCAGGAATAGAAATCGGCGAGGATAAGTATTTTGAAATGCCGGAGTCCGCAGAGGACGGAATTGCAAGAATATATGTAAAGAACAAAAATGCCCTCACTCTCACAGACAACGGTGAAACAAAAACTCTCTATGCATTAAACGAAGAAACAATTTCGGATGTTCTTTCCCAGAACGGAATAACACTTGGAAACGAAGACAGAATTTCAGTTCCCGTATCGCAAAGCGCAACAGACGGTCTCGCATTTGAGATCATAAGAGTTTCTCATACAACACAGGAAGAAGTTCTTGAGATTCCCTTCACTACCGAAAAGCGCGCATCTTCCCAGATGAACAAAGGAACATCAAAGGTTGTTCAGGAAGGCGCTCCTGGCTCAAAGAAGCTCGTATATGATATAAAGAGCGAAAACGGAAAGGATGTTTCAAAAACTCTCCTCTCCGAAACCGTCACGAAAGAGCCGGTCAAGAAAATCGTTGAATACGGAACGAAAGTTGCCGATACCTCAGGCGTTGTAAAGACATGGTCAGGAGAAACACTCAAGTATAAAAAGGTTCTCAATATGACAGCAACCGCCTATACGACCGAACGAACTTCAGATAAAATCACCGCAACGGGAAAAGTCGCAAAAGTCGGTCTTGTCGCCGTTGACAAGCGCGTCATCCCTCTTGGTTCCAAGCTTTACATCGTCGCCGCTGACGGAAAGAGCTGGTGCTACGGTACTGCCGTTGCAGCAGATACAGGCGTTCGAGGAAATAAAATCGACCTTTTCTTCAACACTTATAACGAATGCATAAGCTTCGGCAGACGAAAAGCTACCGTATATATTCTGAAATAAGTATCAAGCCACGGAGAAACTCCGTGGCTTGATTTCTTCTATTGCGATTTTCTTTAAAAAAGTGTATAATATTTTCATCAAATGAATTGGAGTATTTCTATGGATCTCTTTTCTATCAAAAACATAAAAGCACTTCTTGAAAAGCACGGCTTTCGTTTTTCGAAGTCTCTCGGGCA
>JAZTWZ010000083.1:0-1556 GCA_045636165.1 Eubacteriales bacterium | reverse complement strand
GAATCGAGAACACTGACGACAAGAGAGAGGTTCCCGGTGCCGTTGAGAAGATAATCAAGTACCTCGGTGCGTTCGGTATCTCCTTCGATGAAGGCGCAACCAACGACGGCGATATGGGTAACTACGGTCCCTACAGACAGCGTGACAGAGCCAAGATTTATCATATAGTTGCAAGAAAGCTTATTCTTGAGGGCAGAGCATACCCCTGCTTCTGCAGTGAGGCTGACCTTGAGAATGCTCATAAAATGCAGGAAGAAAACAAGGAGAACTTCGGTTATTACGGTAAGTATGCCGTTCACCGTGATATGGATATCGACGAGGCTATCGCTAAAATCGAGGCGGGCGAAAGCTATGTTCTCCGCTTTAAGTCTATGGGCGATCCCTCCAAGAAGGTTGACTTCAAGGACCAGATTAAGGGCAAGCTCTCCTTCCCGCAGAATGATCAGGACTTCGTTCTTCTTAAGTCCGACGGTATTCCCACATATCACTTCGCTCACGTTGTTGACGACCACTTTATGAGAACTACCGACGTTGTAAGAGGCGAGGAGTGGCTCTCTACTCTTCCGTGGCACGTTGAACTTTGGATTGCCTGCGGCTTTAAGATGCCCAGATTCTGTCATACCGCACAGGTTATGAAGCTTGATGAGGAAACAGGCACAAAGAGAAAGATGTCAAAGCGTAAGGACCCCGAATGTACACTCGGCTTCTACTTTGAAAAGGGCTATCCCGCAAAGTCTGTTATAGAATATCTTATGACACTTCTCAACTCCAACTACGAGCAGTGGAGAAGCGCAAACAAGGAAGCATCCTATAAGGAATTCCAGTTCAAGGCATCCAATATGGGTAACTCCGGTGCAATGTTCGACCTTGCAAAGTTCAATGACGTTTCAAAGAATATCATCGCCGCTATGCCCGCAGAAGAGGTGTACGACGGAGTTGTTGAATGGGCAAAGGAAAACGACGAGGAATTTGCAAAAATCCTTACCGATAACGAAGAGTACGCAAAGGCATACCTTGCAATCGGCAGAGGCGGAAAGAAGCCCAGAAAGGACTTCGCCTGCTGGTCCGAGGTTAAGAGCTTTGTTTCCTATTACTACGACGATATGTTCACCCTCGAGGACGCCTTCCCGGAAAACATTCCCGCAGAGGAAAGAAAGGCAATGCTCGCCGAATATATCACAATGTACGACCCCGCAGACGACAATAACGGCTGGTTTGAAAAGGTTAAGACACTCTCGGAAAAATACGGCTACACATCCGATATGAAGGCATACAAGGCAGCCCCCGAAGCCTTCAAGGGAAGCATTCCCGATGTTTCCAACATCATAAGAGTGGCAATCACGGGCAGACTCAACACTCCCGACCTTTGCACTGTTATGAATGTTATGGGTATCGACAGAGTCAAGGCAAGACTTTCCGCACAGGTTTGATTTCTCCACGGGACTTAAAATAAAAACAGATTTATTGATATAAAGGAGTACAAAACAATGTCAGAAGAAATACTCTCCAATTCCAATTTCATCCACGATGAAATAGACGAGGACATCGCATCCGGT
>JAZTWZ010000082.1:0-10201 GCA_045636165.1 Eubacteriales bacterium | reverse complement strand
CTTCTTTTGCTTTTCTTCTCAAAAGCTTTCAGGAGATTTTCCCTGCGCGGAATTCTCGGCGTGGCTGCTCTTTTTCTTATAAACTTTCTTAACATCGGAGTTTCTTTCAACTACCTTGGAATAGCTCTTTCATCTCTACTCGGTATCCCCGGTGCGCTTTCCTTTGTCGCACTCTCATATATACTGTAAAACGGCAGGGGAAATCCCCTGCCGTTCTGCGCGAGCCTTATTTGAGGTTAGTTGCAGTTGTTATTTCCGCAAAGAAGCCATACAACTACGATAGCAGCGATGATGATAATCCAGCTGCAGCAATTGTTGTCTGAGTAATTGTCGTTACATAACATGGGTGATTACCTCCTAAAAGTTTTTTCACTTCATTCTATGTTCTCACCAAAATATGGTTACTGGAAATTTTTTCCAAAAAGGTATTTACAAATTCTGGAAATTGTGTTATTATATATGTGGTGAGAGACAAAGGCTTTTTAAGCCTTCGTCCATTCATATCTTTATCCCCACAACCCAATTCCCTGGCACCTGATGCTCCACTCCTGAGCGTCAGGTGCTCTTTCTTTGTATCAAAAATAAACTTTCGGTCTATACTATATATACATCTATTTGATCGGAAGTGATTTTATTGAACTCACAAAAGAGAATAACTATCGCCGCCTGCGCTATGTTTGTCATGCTCGGCTTTCTGACCGGCGGAATTTCACGCTCACTTGAGGATAAAAAAACAGAAGAAAACTCAAAGAAAGAGGACACCCCTGCAATTTCAGAAACAGAAATTCTCGCGGAAGAGGCGCAAAACTTCACCCTCAAGATTCAGGACGGTGTTCTCGTCGTTTTTGATGTAAACGATAATCTGCGACCTATAATCGTTACCGATATATATGCAGGAACGCTCAGGCACTTTGACCGTGAGCGACTGAGCGAAGGAATTACCGTAAGCGGTGAAATTGAGATGCAGAAGCTTCTCGAAGATTTTTCAAGCTGACTTTCTATAAAAACATACTGAAAAAACAGTTTCCCTCCGAATTGTACTTGGTATCCGTGTCAAACTTCGTTTTGACCGCATAATCTATACCAAAGTACTTTCCGGAGGGATTTTATGTTTTCTTCTTTCTTTTTAGGAGCAAATTCAGGTCATGGGTTTCATTCTTTCTATGATGAGCTTATTGATTTACACGATGCAAATTCTGTTTACATCTTAAAGGGTGGTCCGGGAAGCGGAAAGTCTTCGCTTATGCGAACCCTTATCCGTAAAGCAGATAAACTTAACATACCTTTTGAAAGAATTCTCTGTTCCTCTGACCCCGATTCTCTGGACGGAGTAGTCTTCCCAACTTTCAGAACTGCAGTTTGTGACGGAACAGCTCCTCATATTGTCGAACCGAAATTTCCACTTGCAGTTGAGCGGTATATAAACCTCAGTAGTTTTGCCGATATCCCGAAAATTCAGGAGAAAAAGGATGATATAATAAAAGTCAAGGAAAAATACTCTACTTATTTTAACCGTGCTTACAGGATGACCGCCTGCGCGGAGAAAATAGACGATGAACTTTTTGACAAAGCTATCGGTACTCTCAGCATCGAATATCTTAAGAAAAAAGCCCGAGGAATTATCTCACGGGAGGTTATAGGAAAAGGTAGCGGCAAATCTTTTAAGCGGCGCTTCTGTGAAGCAATTTCACCGAAGGGATATATGAGCCTGCTTTATGATAAAGAGTTTAATATATCCCGTACCTTTATAATCGAAGATTCCTACGGTTTAGCGCACTTTTTACTTAACACCATAAAGGATGCCTGCCTTGCGGCAGATTATAGCTGTATCGGATGTTTCAGCCCCTTGAAGCCTTCTCAGATGGTGCACTTATATATTCCTGAGCTTTCGCTCTGTTTTATAACCTCGTCACGAGATATTCCGATTTCGGGCGCGCATTACAGAAAGCTGCGGCTTGATTCAGCCGTTGAATCTTCCCTTTCCCCTCTTGAGCGCGCCAAACTCAAAAAGCTCAGAGCTTTAAGAAAAAACTTTATTAATGAGGCTTGTGAAATTCTCGTCACGGCAAAGCTCGTTCACGACGACCTTGAGAACCTTTATAATCCGCATATTGATTTTGACGCGCTTTATTCCTTCTCCTCAAATCTTGCAGACGAAATTTTTGCATAAAAAAAAGGATTACTTCAGAGGCTTGAAACTCTGAGGTAATCCTTTTAAGTTTTGTTAGATAAGCTCGATTATTGCCATTTCAGCACAGTCACCGCGACGCGGACCGAGCTTTGTAATTCTGCAATAACCGCCGTTGCGCTCTGCATACTTCGGTGAAATCTCGTCAAAAAGCTTCTTGACGACATCTTCCTTAGTGATAAAAGCAAGAGCCTGACGCTTGTTGTGAAGTGTGTTTGTCTTTCCGAGAGTAATCATTTTCTCGGTGAGAGGACGAACTTCCTTTGCACGCATAAGCGTTGTTTCAATTTTTCCGTTTTCAAGCAAATACGTAACCATTGCGCGAAGCATTGCCATACGAGCATCTGTGGTACGTCCAAGCTTACGTGTTCCGGGCATTGTAATACCTCCTTTTATCATGGCCTGCCCGCAAGTGGGACATTAGTTGTCCTCACTTGCAAGTGCGAGCCCCATTGTATCAAGTTTGTTGATGACTTCCTCAAGAGACTTGTGACCAAGGTTACGAACCTTCATCATATCTTCCTGAGTCTTGCCAATAAGATCTGCGACCGTGTTGATTCCTGCACGCTTTAAGCAGTTGAAGGAACGAACTGAAAGGTCGAGCTCTTCGATTGTCATATCAAGAACCTTATCTCTCGAATCTTCTGCCTTGGCAACTACTGTTGAAGTATTGCCGATATCTTCTGACAAGTCAATGAAGAGTGAGAGATGATCGCTCAAGATCTTTGCGCTGTAAGATATCGCATCACGGGCAGAAATTGTCTTGTTTGTCCAGATTTCAATTGTGAGCTTATCGTAGTCGGTCATATTACCTACACGGGTATTCTCGACATAATAGTTCACCTTATGAACCGGAGTATAGATAGAATCTATCGGGAGAACACCGATTGCAGCATTTTCCTGCTTATTGCGCTCTGCCGAAACATATCCTCTGCCGTGTGCAAATGTAAGCTCCATAGAAAGAGTTGCGTTTGCAGCAAGCGTTGCAATGTGAAGGTCGGGGTTGAGGATCTCAATATCAGCTGATGTATTGATATCTCCTGCCGTTACTTCGCCTTCCTCGTTTGCCTCAATCGTAACTGTCTGAGGCTCGTCAGAGTGAAGCTTTGCTACAATCTTCTTTATGTTGAGAACTATCTCAGTTACATCTTCCTTTACGCCGGGAATTGTGGAAAACTCATGTGCGATGCCTGCAATCTTGATTGCTGTAACCGCAACGCCGGGGAGTGAAGAAAGAAGAACACGACGAAGTGAGTTACCGAGAGTTGTACCGTAACCACGCTCCAACGGCTCGATAATAAACTTACCGTAGGATGCATCCTCAACTAAGTCCAAGCACTCTATGCGGGGCTTCTCTATTTCTATCATCAAAGTAATTACCCTCCTTCTATACGGCATAATAGCCGCGTCTTTTTACACTCGTAGCTCCGAGGGCTTTATAAATCTTACTTGGAGTACAACTCGACGATGAGATGTTCTTCAACCGGGAAGTCGATGTCTGCTCTATCCGGAAGATTCATAACTTTAGCCTCGAATGTTGTCTTATTGAAGTCAAGCCACTTCGCGATCGGGCGTGAAGAGTTTGCTTCTGCAACATCCTTGAACTTTGTGAGTGAGCGACTCTTATCACATACTGCGATTACATCGCCAGCTTTTACAAGGTAGGACGGGATATTAACCTTTTTACCGTTTACTGTAAAGTGACCATGGTTTACAAGCTGACGAGCCTCAGGACGGCTCATTGCAAGACCAAGTCTGTAAACGATGTTGTCAAGACGAGATTCGAGAATACGGAGGAGGTTTTCACCTGTGATTCCCTGCTTAGCAACAGCCATTTCAAAGTACTTATGGAACTGGCTCTCGCTAATGCAATAATAGCGTCTTGCCTTCTGCTTCTCGCGAAGCTGCAAACCGTACTCAGAGAGTTTCTTGCGACCCTTACCGTGCTGTCCCGGTGACTGAGCCGGACGGCGGTCAAGAGCACACTTGCCAGTATAGCAACGATCTCCCTTTAAGTGAAGCTTCTGATTTTCTCTGCGGCAGAGCCTGCAGACAGCTCCTGTATATCTTGCCATTTGTTTTACACCTCCAATAAACTATACGCGCCTTCTCTTCGGCGGGCGGCAACCGTTGTGCGGGATCGGAGTAACATCCTTGATCATGTTAACTTCGAGGCCTGCTGCCTGAAGTGCACGAATCGCAGCTTCACGACCTGCACCAGGTCCCTTAACATAAACTTCTACTGTCTTGAGGCCGTGCTCCATAGCAGCCTTTGCAGCTGTTTCTGCTGCAACCTGTGCTGCGAACGGAGTAGACTTACGGGAACCACGGAAGCCCATGCCACCGCTTGATGCCCAAGAAAGTGCATTACCGTTCAAGTCTGTGATGGTTACCATTGTATTGTTGAAGGAGGAACGGATATGTGCCGCGCCATTTTCAATATTCTTACGCTCACGACGCTTACGAGAAGCGCCCTTCTTTGCTGTTTTAGGACTAGCCATTTAACAAACCTCCTTACTTCTTCTTGTTTGCAATAGTCCTCTTCGGACCCTTGCGTGTTCTTGCGTTTGTCTTAGAGCGCTGTCCGCGAACCGGAAGGCCCTTTCTGTGTCTCAAGCCGCGATAGGAACCAATCTCGATAAGACGCTTGATGTCAAGAGCAAGCTCACGGCGAAGGTCGCCTTCAACTGCAAAATTCTTGCCGATATAATCACGAAGCTTAACTTCGTCTTCCTCGGTAAGATCCTTGACGCGTGTGTCAGGATTTACTCCCGTTGCAGCCAGTATTTCATTTGCGCGCTTTCTTCCGATACCGAAAATGTATGTGAGACCAATCTCAACTCTCTTTTCTCTCGGAAGGTCTACTCCGGCTATACGTGCCATTTTACATACCTCCAATTTTGTATGTGGGTTTAATTAATAATTAACCCTGCTTCTGCTTATGCTTTGGATTGTCGCAAATAACCATTACGCGTCCTTTACGGCGAATGATCTTGCACTTTTCACAAATAGGCTTTACCGACGGTCTAACTTTCATAATCGTAAAAAGCTCCATTTCTCCGGCAATTTTCTTATTTGCACCCCATAATCGTCTTTGCCGGTATCCGATACGGGTTTTTTATGCATTTACTTTGAACGCCATGTAATGCGTCCGCGTGTTAAATCGTACGGCGACATCTGCACCGTTACCTTATCTCCGGGTAAAATTCGGATGAAGTTCATTCGAAGCTTTCCGGAAATATGAGCTAAAATCTTGTGCCCGTTTCCAATGTCCACCTGGAACATTGCATTAGGCAGCGCCTCTATGACGGTACCTTCCTGCTCTATTACGTCATCTTTCGCCAAGCAAATTACCTCCCTCTGCTTGCTGTTGCGCCTTGGAAACATCCGAAAGCGCTTTGCGCATCTCGCTGTTTAATACCTTTTCGCCAGAACGGAGTTTCTGCGAAACACGGGAGTCATATTGTGAATCTATGACTTTTATGTGCTTTACCTTTTTCTTCTTGGGATTCTCTATCCTGCGAAGACTTCCGTCTGCAAGGTACACGAAGTTTTCTTCGGTTTTTAACACATAGAACGGTCGCTCTTTATCGCGACCTGCGAGAGATATAACTATATGTCCCACATCAGCATCCATTTTAATTTCCTCTACTGAATCTTATCGGCCAGTGTCAATATTTCCGGGCCGTTCTCTGTAATTAATACCGAGTTTTCATAATGGGCAGACAGCTTTCCGTCCCGTGTTTTTACGGTCCAGCCGTCGTCTAGCTCTTTGACGGTATAAATTCCCTGATTTACCATTGGTTCGACTGCAATCGTCATTCCGCTGACAAGTCTTGCTCCGACTCCGGGGCTTCCGAAGTTCGGTACCTCCGGTTCCTCATGCAACTTACTTCCTACGCCGTGACCGACATATTTCCGCACAACGGAAAAGCCGTTTTCCTCAACATAGGTCTGTATCGCGTGAGATATATCAGAGACGCGGTTGCCCGTTTGAGCATATTTCATACCCTCATAGAAGCTCTGCCGGGTTACATCTATAAGACGCTGTGCTTCATCGTCTATCTTCCCTACAGGGAAGGTATTCGCACAGTCTGCAATATAACCCTGATATGTCGCCCCTACATCTATTTTTACCAGGTCTCCCTCTTTGAGGACTCTTTTTCCCGGTATTCCGTGAATTACTTCGTCGTTTATCGATATACAAGCAGCCCCGGGAAAGCCGGCATATCCAAGAAAACTCGGATATGCTCCGTCTTTCTCAATTGACTTCTTAATTAAATCGTTAAGCTCACCGGTAGTAATTCCCGGTACAGCCGCAACTCCTGCTGCAGCAAGAGCGTTTGCCGCTATGCGACCTGCACAGCGCATAAGCTCTATTTCTCTTTTTGACTTAATCTGTATCAAAATGCATCCTCCAATCACCGTATATACAGCAAATATGAAGTTGAAATCTCATTCATTTTACACTGAAAGGACCTGACAAATAAGTCGGAATGTGTCGTCTATGCCGTCACAACCTTCTATTGTCTTTAAGATTCCCTTCTTAGCGTAAAACGCAATGAGTGGCTCTGTCTGCTCGTGATACACCGAAAGTCTCGCGCGAACGGTTTCTGGAGCGTCATCTGCACGGAGAATCAACTTTCCGCCGCAAGAGTCGCACACACCGTCGCTCTTAGGTTTTTTGTGTTCGATATGGTAGGAAGCTCCGCAGCATTCGCAAACGCGGCGTCCGCCCATTCTCTTTTCAATAGCTGAATCTTCGACTTCGATTGAAAGAACAGCATCAATGTTGACTCCCAACTTGTCAAGAGCTTCGGCCTGAGCTATCGTTCTCGGCATACCATCAAGAATAAAACCATTCTTGCAGTCATCCTTTGAGATACGCTCAGCCACGATGCCCACAACAACTTCATCGGGAACAAGCTTTCCTGCATCCATAAATGACTTCGCCATTACACCGCATTCTGTCTCGTTCTTTATTGCTTCACGCAAAATGTTTCCGGTTGAAATTGTCGGAATGTTCAGCTTTGCACAAATCAATTCTGCCTGAGTTCCCTTGCCGGCACCGGGGGCGCCGAGGAGTATGAGCCTCATTTGAAAGTCTCCTCCTTATTCAAGGAAGCCCTTATAGTTTCTCATCATGAGCTGTGATTCGAGCTGCTTTACAGTCTCGAGAGCAACACCAACAACGATAAGGATTGATGTACCACCGATTGAAAGGTTGATGCCCGGTGTGAATATTCCCATAAGAATCGGGAGTATCGCGATTACACCAAGGAAGAATGCACCAAAGAGTGTTATCTTGTTCATAACCTTTGTGATGAAATCAGCAGTCGGCTTGCCCGGACGGAATCCCGGAAGGAAACCGCCGTTGTTCTTGATATTGTTTGCAATCTCAGTCGGGTTGTACTGAATAGCTGTATAGAAATAGCTGAATGCAACGATGAGAATAAGGTAAACTACTGCATACGGCCAGCTGTTGGGTGAGAATACATTAGTGAGCATCCAATCCCAGAAGCCGCTCTTGTTCGGGAAGAACGCAGCAATTGTTGCCGGGAATGTTGCGATAGATGAAGCAAAGATGATCGGCATAACGCCTGACATATTTACCTTTATCGGCAAGTGAGTGCTGCGGCCGCCATACATTTTACGACCAACCACGCGCTTTGCGTACTGGATAGAAAGTCTGCGCTCTGCACCGTCAAAGAAGATGATGAAAGCGATTACTGCAAGGAATACAACGATTATTGCAGCGATTCCATACCACTTGAGGTTTGCATAGTTACCGATGAGAGTCTGGATTGCCGGATATACACGAGAAATGATGCTTACAAAAAGAATCATTGAGATACCGTTTCCGATTCCCTTTTCAGTAATCTGCTCACCAAGCCACATAATGAATGCTGAACCTGCTGTAAATGTTGCGATGATTGAGAAAGCAACAAAAACATCATTAAGGCCCTGAGTGTTTATGAAGCTTGTGCCTGTGCCTGCACCGTTCTTGAGCAATGAGTAATATGCAAAGCCCTGAAGAAGTGCGATAGCGATTGTAACATAACGAGTGATTGATGCGATTTTCTTCTGACCCTCCTGGCCGCCTTCTTTTGAAAGACGCTCAAGAGCCGGAATTGCAACTGCAAGGAGCTGCATGATAATTGAAGCGTTGATATACGGCTGAATTGAGAGCGCGAATATCTTAGCCTGTTCGAAAGCACCACCGGACATAACATTCATAAATCCGAAGATTGTGTTGCCGTAAGCGTCGAAAAGACCGCCGAGCAACTCGGAATCAATGAACGGAACCGGGATAGCTGAGCCGAGTCTGAAGATAAGTAAACAGAAAAGTGTGAACAAAATCTTGCTGCGAAGCTCAGGTACCTTCCATGCGTTCTTAATTGTCGTTAACAATTAGACCACCTCGACCTTCCCTCCGGCGGCTTCAATCTTTGCCTTTGCCGATTCGGAGAAAGCATTAGCTTTTACTGTAAGCTTCTTCTTGAGTTCGCCGTTACCAAGAACACGGAGACCGTCTTCTTCCTTACGGATAATCTTCTTTTCAAGGAGCTCTGCGGCACTAACAAAAGCACCGTTATCGAAAGCGTTAAGAGCTTCGACATTAACTATTGCATACTTCTTTGCAAAGATATTGTTAAAACCACGTTTCGGGAGACGTCTGGTGATAGGCATCTGACCACCTTCGAATCCGATACGGACACCGCCGCCGGTTCTAGCGTTCTGACCCTTATGACCTTTTCCCGCTGTTTTACCATTGCCCGAGCCAGGACCTCTGCCCTTACGCTTTACATCGCTGACGGAGCCTGCTGCGGGAGATAATTCGTGCAGTTTCATAGCTACACCTCCCTATTAAACTTCTTCGACCTTGACAAGATAAGAAATCTGAGCTATCTTGCCGCGAGTCTGCGCATTGTCAGGCTGCACCGTAACATTATTGACCTTCTTGAGGCCAAGCGATTTGGCGGTGGCAATGTGCTTTTCAATTCTGCCAACCAAGCTCTTGGTAAGCGTTATTTTAAGTTGAGACACTGCTTTGCCCTCCTACTAATCTTGAATTTCAGAAACTTCTTTTCCACGAAGGAGTGCAACTTCCTCCGCAACACGAAGAGCCTTGAGACCCTCCATTGTAGCTGATACAACATTCTGCGGATTGTTGGAACGGAGGCACTTTGTACGGATGTCCTTAATGCCTGCTGCTTCAACTACTGCACGAACTGCACCACCTGCGATAACACCGGTACCGGGAGCTGCCGGCTTAAGAAGCACTCTACCTGCACCAAATTCACCAACAACTTCGTGCGGAATTGATGTGCCCAAAAGCGCGATTTTTACGAGGTTCTTCTTTGCGTCCTCAATACCCTTGCGGATTGCATCCGGAACTTCAGCTGCTTTACCGAGACCGAAGCCTACGGTACCCTTGCCGTCACCGACGACTACGAGCGCTGCAAACTTAAAGATACGACCGCCCTTAACGGTTTTAGATACTCGGTTAAGAGATACGACCTTTTCCTGAAACTCATCGTTTCTTTCTTCAAATCTTCCTGCCATAAAAATCTTACCTCCTCCCGATTAAAACTGAAGTCCGCCCTCGCGAGCGCCTTCTGCAAGTTCTTTTACACGTCCGTGGTAAACATAACCGCCACGGTCGAAAACGACCTCAGTTATGCCTTTTGCCTTTGCTCTTTCGGCAATCATTGCGCCGACCTTCTTGGCAGCTTCCTTGTTGCCGCCGTTGCCCTCAAATCCTTTTTCCACAGTGCTTGCTGATACAAGAGTGTTGCCTGTTGTATCGTCAATAATCTGAGCATAGATGTTTGACAAGCTGCGGAAAACGTTAAGGCGAGGACGCTCGGCTGTACCGCTTATCTTCGCACGAACTCTCTTGTGGCGAATCAAGCGCTTTTTGTTTGAATCAACTTTTGATACCATTTAAGCGCACCTCTCTTTACTTCTTCTTGCCGCCGGCTTTACCTTCCTTGCGGCGGATAACCTCAT
>JAZTWZ010000081.1:0-4610 GCA_045636165.1 Eubacteriales bacterium | reverse complement strand
GTACGCTTTTTTAAATGCTGTTTCTCCTGCTTCTTATGTATTCAATCGGGGTTACGCCTGTTTTCCTTAGAAAACTGCGAGAAAAGGCTGTGTAATCTCGAAAACCAGACCCGACTGCCTTATCAGTCGCGCACCTTCCTTATTTAACGGCTGTTTTAATTTTATACAATCTTTTCAAAGGCTGAAACGGAAACCTCATAAGTTGTGCGGATGTTTTCAACTCCGTCAATGACCTTTATGTATTCGCGGCTCTGCAGTCTGCCGAGAAGGTTTATTGAGTTTCCTACATCGAGCTCCGATGCCCGTCTTGCATTTTGCCCCCAGACGATGACAGGCAGATAATCTGACCTTCCATACCGCCTGTTTATCGCGAGCATAAGATCGCAGATTTCGCGACCAAGGGGCGTTTTGCGGTAAGTGGGTGCTTTGCATACGGTTCCTGAGAGCTCGAGCGTGTTTTCATACTCGTTTTCATCTGCTGGGAAGATATCCTTTGCAAAGGCTGAGATAATGAGTCGGTTTCCCGTGTCGGTCTTCTTGTTGAATGAGCGAAGCTCGGAGCTTATTGTAACGAACTCACCGACTTCAGGAAGTGAATTAAGCAGGGAATCGCGAATGATTACGGGGATTTTGTCGAAGGTTCCTGACAAACGCTTTGAAAGCAGTGTGAAGGTAAAGAACTTTATATCGTGTGCTTCGTGAGAAAAAAGCGGCGAAGTATCAACCTTTCCGCTTAAAAGCAATGAGTTTTGTGACATGTTTTCCATATTTCCACCTCTTATAGTAAATTGTATGGTAAAATATATTTACTGAGTCACGGAAATATGACAAGCAGTTTAAAACGCTATTTCCATTTTTGCAATCTCCTCGGGAGATTTTCCGAGGGCAAGAAAAGTGGAAACAAGCCCCAGCATCTCTTCAGCTTTCTCTCCCTCGTTAAGGGAGAGAATAAACTCCTGCTCTTCTATCGTGTTACCGCTGATATCTTCGATTTTTCTTTGAAGAGATATGGCGAGCCGTGAAGCGATGAGGCTTGATGCGGTAATCGTGTTTTTTCTGCACAGCCCGTAGGATATAATATTTTTTGAGGAGAAGGCAGGAATGATATCGCGGTCAAGGGAATCGGGGATGATAAGAAGCTTTGCCTCAGAGAGATATGGTTTTTTATAGAGATTTCCCGAGACAAGAGCGATATCAAGTCTTGCGCTTTGTGGGTTCGTTATAAGGGCGCAATCAGTAAGTCTTAAAAGCTCTTTTGAAAAGGTGAAATCTTCGTTTTCAAAAACACCAATGGAAATCATACTCAAAACCCCTTGCATAGTTATTTCTGAATGTGTTATGATGAGAATACTGTTATAGTGTTTGATTAAAAAGTTTTTTTATGCCGGAGGAATTAAAATGTCACAGGTAAAAGCGAGAAAAGAAATTGACGAAAAATTTAAGTGGCGTCTTGAAGATATATTTGAGAGTGATGAGAAGTGGGAAAGTGCTTTTGCTGCCGTAAAGACTCGAGCAGAAAAGTTTGCGGCATATCAGGGTAAAATCGCGGAAAGTGCAAAAAACTTGCTCGAAGTGCTGGTCGAGCTTGACGAAATGGGAGATGAGCTTCTTTCTGTTTATGTTTATGCGTGCATGCGTCGCGATGAGGATAACGATGTTTCAAAATACCGTGCGATGGCAGACCGTGCAGAAGAGCTGCAGGGCGAGGTAATGAGCGCAGTTTCATTCTTTGAACCCGAGCTTGTAGCTGCAGGGAAAGAGAAGATAGAAGCCTATCAGCGCGAAGTGGCGAAGCTTTCAAAATACAGCCATTTCTTTGATAACCTTTTCCGCGAGGCAGAGCATGTTTTATCCGAGTGCGAGGAAAAACTCCTTGCAATGAGCCTTGGTATGTCCGAGAGTGCGCACAATATATTCTCTGCACTCAATAATGCAGATTTGAGCTTTGGAGAGATAACCGACAAGGACGGGAATCGCCACGAGCTTACTCATGGCCGCTACGGAATCTTTCTTGAAAGCGAGGACCGTGTTCTGCGCCATGCGGCGTATGAGGCGATGTATGAGCAGTATAAGAAGTATAAAAACACCTTTGCTGCCTCTTATTCGGGAAGCGTAAAGAGTGATGCTTTTTTTGCAAAGGCGAGAAAGTATAAGAATACTCTTGATATGCGTCTTTCGGACAGTTTTATCCCCGAGAGTGTGTATGATTCGCTGATTTGCGAGGTGGGAAGCGGGATTTCGGTTCTGTCAGAGTATCTCAAGTACAGAAAGAAAAAGCTCGGTTTAGATTCTCTTTGTATGTATGATTTATATACGCCGCTCGTTTCTGAGGATGAGGGCGAGATTCCGTTTGAGCGCGCATGTGAAATTGTTCTTGAGGCGGTAAAACCGCTTGGTGAGCAGTATGTAAGCGATATGAAGAGGGCGTTTCGTGAGAGCTGGATAGATGTATATGAAAACCGTGGAAAAACGCCGGGTGCGTATTCCTGGGGCGATAATATAAACCACCCGTTTGTGCTTCTCAATTATCAGGGAAAGCTTGAGGATGTGTTTACTCTTGCCCACGAAATGGGTCACGCGATGCATTCGTATTATACGAATAAGACTCAGGCTTCCGTTTACCGCGACTACAAGATTTTTGTCGCCGAGGTTGCAAGCACGGTAAACGAAAATCTCCTCCTCGAGTATCTTTTGAAAGATGCCGTAGATGAGCGCAGAGACTATCTCCTCGGTCGTCGCCTTGAGGCAATCAGAACGACATTCTACCGTCAGACGATGTTTGCCGAGTTTGAAAAAGAGGCTCACGCGGCTTATCTGAACGGCGAAGCACTTACGGCAGAAAGCCTCTGCGATATGTACGGTAAGATTAATAAGAAGTATTACGGCGCACTTTGCGACTGTGATGAGAATATATCGTATGAGTGGGCGCGTATTCCGCATTTCTACTCAAGCTTCTATGTTTATCAGTATGCTACCGGCTTTGCTGCGGCAACAAGAATCAAAGAGCTTGTTCTCGGCGGAAACGGTGCGGCAGAGAAGTATATTGAGTTTTTAAAGAGCGGAAACTCCGATTATCCCCTCACGCTTCTTAAGAAGACGGGCGTTGACCTTGAAACGGGAGATGCGGCAAGAAGCGTTATCAGGGATATGAAAGATGCGCTTTCGCTTCTTTCGGACAAATAGATAACATCTGGACAACTCACGAAAGCTTTCCCTTTTGAGTAGAATGTAACAGAGAAAGGGAAGGGACGGTGATTAAAGCTGTGTGCAGGAGAAGTGGTGGCGCGTTTGTTCTTTGTATAATGGCGATAGCTGCGGGAATTCTTCTCGGGCTTCTGTTTCCGTCAGGCTTCCTTGTGTTTGTTCTGTGCGTCTTGTTGATTATGCTTGGCGTACTGATGCTCATATAACGGAGGTGTTTCGATGAAAGTTGTAGTGGTAAAAGCTCCGAAATCAATGGTCAGAATACTTAAACGGATGTTCAAAATAGGTGAAGAATAGAAAAAAGGAATGAAGCTTTAAGCTTCAAGGCTTTTTTGGAAATTAAAAACTTGATACGGTCTTAGAGATGTGTTATATTAAAAAAGGTGATAAAGTATGAAAAGAAACCATTGGAATATTATTATTTTGATTCTATGTACTGCTGGGGTAATAGGATTTTATTTTTATGATGTTTTTTGTTTGGGAACTCCATATATGGAAAGACTCCCTAAAGTGGGTTCAATTCTTTTAGGGTTATTATTAGTGTTTGTGAGGTCAAGGGAACGAACTGTGCAGAAAAGGTTTCGGGTGTATGAAGAAGGTTACGGACAAATAATTAAAGATGCCTTTTCTGATAAACCATCTTTAAAAAGAAAATTGTTGACAGGGATACATAACTATAACAATGAAAAATATGAAAAAGCAATAAAGTGTTTCTTAAAGCTTCAGCGAAAGTCTTTGGAAAAGAAAGATGTTGTTCCGACACTATTCTTTACGGCAGCATCTTATGCAAGAATTGGCTGTGTGGACAAATCGATAGAACTTTATGAAAAGTTGCTTAAGTTGGATCCCGAAAATGCAGTAGCAAATAATAATCTGGCGCGACAGTATTATAGAAAAGGTAATTTTGAAGCGATGCTTGAGCATTATGAGAAGGCGGTCAGAAGTGACCCGAATTATGAAATTGCATATTATAACCGGGCTTTTTATTATTTTGAAAATCACATGCTTGACGAAGCTATTTCGGATGCAAGACGCGCGCTCAACATAAAATATGATTATAAGGATGCAGTAAGTCTTCTTGCGATAGTTTATGATTTGAAAGAAGATGAGGAGAATGCGAGAAAGTATTATAATATGTCGCTTGATTTGAAATATAATGCAGCAGAGCTTGACAGAGCCATCGAGTTTTATAGAAACAGGTTCGAAGCGGTGAACGCAGAATAAAACAAGAACCCCTGTAACCGTTGCGGTTACAGGGGTTTTCCTTGGAGCTGTTAGGCGGATTTGAACCGCCGACCTCATCCTTACCAAGGATGCGCTCTACCGACTGAGCTATAACAGCAAATTGGCGACCCGGATGGGGCTCGAACCCACGACCTCTAGCGTGACAGGCTAGCGTTCTAACC
>JAZTWZ010000080.1:0-7399 GCA_045636165.1 Eubacteriales bacterium | reverse complement strand
TTCCATATCAACATTCCCGGGAAGCGTAAGCCATCCGAGAAAATCAGAACCCTCGCCCGTACCGTTGACAAGCGTTTCATGAGCCTTTTCAAGACGCGGCAAAAAGCCATTCAATTCATCAACCGAAATAAAATCGGATGTCTTTTCCATATTGATTTTTATCATTCTGACCGTCTCCTTTTATGCTCTAATATTATAATATACTATTTTCGCTCTATTTTCAATGCCCTTTTTAATACAAATCGCCGTTAATAAATTTTTAACCAAACATTTCTTATCTATTCATAATTTAGTCAAAAACTTTTAAATTTACGGCGATATAATATTAATATGCACAAGTTATTTGTGTTATTACAGATCACCATACTCATCCCCCTTTTAATGAGGCTTGTAAGGTTTATCCCACTTACAGGCCTCATTCCCTTTACGGTGGCGCTTTGCACCCTGTGAATTACCACCTCAACCTGTACACTTTTCTCTTTTTTCGGAAAATTAAAAACTTACCTCCCATATAATTTAACAACTATCTATCGGAGGTTTTTTTATGGCTATAAAAATATTTATCGATCAGGGACACAACCCCGAAGGCGTAAATGCAGGAGCTGAAGGCTTCGGGCTTCGCGAGCAGGATATCACCTATGCTGTCGGCGTTTATCTTCGCGACATACTCTCAAACGACCCTCGCTTCGAAGCTCGTCTTTCCCGCCCTACTCCCGAAACCTCGCTCGGAAGCACCAATGCAGAAAGCCTTGCTGCGCGCGTGGCTGCGGCAAACTCTTGGCCTGCTGACTATTTCTTAAGCATTCATGTAAATGCAAACCCGAACGAGAATGTAAACGGAACTGAAATGTATATATACCGCTCGGGTACAAGTGCACAGGCTCTTGCCGAATCGCTTCTTGACAGCATAACGGAAAGACTTGATACAAAGCGAAACGGAGTTTTCGTCCGCCCGTCGCTATATGTTCTGAGGCGCACCTCGATGCCAGCGGTGCTTTTAGAACTTGCCTATATCACAAATGAATCGGATGCAGAAAAGCTTGAAGATAACCAATACGCTTTTGCTTATGCAATATACGCAGGTCTTCTCAACTTTTTTGGGTTCTCTGCTATATAAAAAACTGGAAATTACGCCATATATATGATATACTATAATTTAGGTTTTTATTATCTTTTCGGAGGTCATATATATGGCTACAGTTTTTGAAAATATAGGCTTTAACATAACGAGTGAGGACGATGTTTACCGCCTTGCGGACCTTGTCCTCAACTCAGGTAAAATTCTTCCCGTTGACGATGGTGCGTATGCCGTTTTTTCGGATAAGTGCGGCGCGGAAATCTGGGAAAGGGTTGCGCTTGACCATAACACAAAAAGCGTTTCTCTTCTCAATATCGACCCTCATTTTAACGGAAACACAGTATGGCGTCTTGAGCTTGTCCGTGATTTTTCGGCAGAGAGAGACGATTTCCTCGACTGCAAGGCTCTTTTAAAAAAGCCCGATTCCGACAAGTCCTTCTGTGCACGAATTATGGGCCATCTCGCAGCAAAGAACCTCACATTCGACTCAGAATATGATTTTCAGGTTTCACTTATTCCTCATTCAATCGCTTTTTTTGAAAACGAAATTGAGATGAGAAAAGCTCTCTCTGACGACTCAAGCGCTCTCGGAAACATCATTCCCGTAGGTATGTACACAAGAATGCTTGCTGACGAGGAGATGCAGCAGACAGACCTTCTTATGTCGCGAATCTCGGCTGAAATCATCTCGGGCGATGTACGCTTTATGATTGCAGACGATACACCCGTTGGTGAATTCCTGCACCTCACGATAGATACAGCTTTCGGTCCGCTTGATGTTGCCGTAAGCCAGAATCAGTACGAAACACAAGAACTTCCCCGACTTTGCGAGGGTGGGTATATTGCCGTTATCAACGGTATAATTTCTGCAAAGCTTATAAAGAGAGAAAAGGAAGCTTAAAATGATTGATATTTCAGTTTCAAAACTGAATAAATTCTACGGTGAGCACCATGTTCTGCGCGATCTGACCTTTAGCATCGAGCGCGGAGAACGAGTCGGGCTTCTCGGTGACAACGGCTCGGGAAAGACTACGCTATTCAAGATTCTTTCGGGCGAGCTCGACTATGACTCGGGAGAAGTCTTAATCCCATCTGACCGTAAGATTGCCGTCGTTTCGCAGATTCCTGACTATCCGCCGGAATATACGGTTTCCGATGTTCTCCTCTCTTCTTTCTCGCACCTTGAGGACATATCGAAAAAGCTCCGCGACCTTGAAAAGACGATGGAGGTATATTCCGATTCAGATATTCTCGCGCGCTACGATTCCCTGTCGTCCCGTTTTGAACAGATGGGCGGATATACCGTAGAAACAGAAATCAACAAGACCTGCAACGGTCTCGGCATTCCCGACAGTATGCGAGAGCGAATCTTTGACACTCTTTCAGGCGGCGAAAAGACGCGCATAATGATAGCTTGTGCGCTTCTGCGCGACCCTGATATTCTTCTTCTCGACGAGCCGACAAACCACCTTGATATTGATGCTGTCGAATGGCTCGAAGAATATCTGCCCACATTCCGCGGAACAGTCTTCATAATCTCCCACGACAGATATTTTATAGATAAATGCATTACACGGGTTATTGAACTCTCTGACGGCAGTGCTGAGTTCTACCCAGGAAATTACAGCTTCTATGTAAAAGAGCGCGAAGCGAGATTTGAAGAGCAACTAAAACGCTACAAGGCTGAACAAGCCGCAATCGCGAAGCTCGAATTTACCGCAGAGCGAATGCACGGCTGGGGCATGGGAAATAAAAAGCTCCAGGTGCGTGCGTTTGCAATTGAAAAGCGCATTGAACGAATGCGAAAGACCGAAAAGCCGAAGGAATATAAAAATACCATCCGCGCTGAATTCAATTCAGCAGACTTTTCGGGTGATAATGTTCTTAAGTTAAACGATATAAGCAAGTCTTTCGAGGACAGAAGTCTGTTCGATTCATTGAGTCTTACGATGAAAAACGGCGACAGAATCGCCCTCATCGGCGACAACGGCTCGGGTAAAACTACTCTCCTCAACATAATCTCGAAAAATTCATACCCCGATACGGGAAGCGTAGTGTATAACCCGTCCATCAAGTCGGCAATGCTGCCGCAGATTATTTCGTTTACGGATGAAAACCGTTCGATTCTTGACACTATGCTCTATGACCTCAATGTTTCGACGCAGACGGCACGAAACCGCCTTGCATCCTTTCTCTTCTTCGGGGATGATGTTTTCGACAGCGTTAAAACGCTCTCGGGCGGAGAACGCTCAAGGCTCAAACTATGTGAAATTATGGCAGGAGATATAAATCTCCTCATATTGGACGAGCCGACAAACCACCTCGACATAACCTCGCGCGAATGGATAGAAGAAGCAGTTGAAGAGTATAGCGGTGCGCTGTTATTCGTTTCTCACGACCGTTTCTTCATAAATAAATTCGCAAACAGGATATGGGAACTGAGAAACGGTGAGATTTATGACTTCGTCGGCACATTCGACGAGTTCAGACGCGAAAAGCAACTTCAGGCTTTGAGACTTCCCCCCCCTGCCCCTCAGAAGAAGGAGAAAAAGGAAAAGCCGAAAACGGTAAATAAAAAACTCAACGATAAGAAAATACGCGATGTTGAACGCGAAATTTCAAAAATCGAAGAACGGCTTTCTGAAATCGAGGCAGAAGAGATTTCCGCATCAAGCGATTTCGAAACACTTTCAAAGCTTTTTGAGGAAAAGGAAAGTCTGAATGCTCTCCTTGAAGAAAAGATGCTTTTCTGGGAAAGCTTATACGAATAAAGTGTTTAAATTTACCAATATATGTGTTATAATAGAAATAATATATGAATGAAAAATTATACGAGAGGTAAAATATGTTAGATAAGCTTAAATTTCTTGAAGAAAAATTCAACGAGCTCGAGAAGAAGCTCAGCGACCCGAATTTATATAACAACCCTGCTCTTGCGGCAAAAATCTCAAAAGAGCAGAAAGACTTAACCCCGATTATTGAATGCTACCGCAGATACTGCGAGACCGACAGCGAGATGCGCGACCTTCGCGAAATGCTCGACGGTAAGCTTGAGCCTGATTTCCGCGAAATGGCGCAGGAGGAGTTCACTCTCGCTAAAGAAAAGCTTGCAGAGCTTGAACACGAGCTTAAAATTCTTCTTCTCCCGACTGACCCGAACGATGACAAGAATGTTATCGTCGAAATCCGCGGCGGTGCCGGTGGTGAAGAGGCTGCTCTCTTTGCTCATTCTCTCTACCGTATGTATTCCATGTACGCTGAATCGCGCAGATGGAATACCGAAGTCGTTTCAATCAACGAAACCGAACTTGGCGGTATAAAGGAAATAAGCTTCGTTATCGAAGGTGCGGGAGCATATTCGCGCCTTAAGTTTGAAAGCGGTGTTCATCGCGTTCAGCGTGTTCCTGACACTGAGTCTTCAGGCAGAATTCACACCTCTACCGTTACTGTTGCCGTTCTTCCTGAAGCAGAGGAAGTTGAGGTTGAGCTCAATATGTCCGATGTTGATGTTGATACATTCCGTGCATCCGGTGCAGGCGGTCAGCATGTTAACAAGACCGAATCTGCTATCAGACTTACGCACCGTCCGACGGGTATCGTTGTTGAATGTCAGGACGAGCGAAGCCAGCACAAGAACAAAGACCGTGCTATAAAGATTCTTCGCTCAAAGCTTTATGATATCCAGATGCAGGAGCAGGCAAGCCAGATTGCCGCAGAGCGAAAGAGCCAGGTTGGTACGGGCGACCGCAGCGAGAGAATCAGAACATACAACTATCCGCAGGGACGAGTTACCGACCACAGAATTTCGCTTACACTCTATAAGCTTGAGCAGTTCTTAAACGGTGATCTCGACGAGATGATTGATTCCATCATCACAGCTGACCAGGCTGAAAAACTCAAGGCGTCTGAAAACGCATAATTTTCCCGAAAGGAGTTTTGCTCCTATGACAACAGAACTTATCCGAATTCGCGGACTTATGGAAAATGCTGATGATTTTATCCGCGCAGGGCGACTTATAAAAAACGGAAGCGTTGTCGCTATCCCGACAGAAACCGTCTATGGCCTTGCGGCAAATGCATTTGATACATCGGCTGTAAAGAAGATTTTTGAGGCAAAAGGCCGTCCTCAGGATAACCCACTTATCGTTCATATATCCGATATTGAAGACATACAGAAACTCACAACCGAGTTCCCCGAAAAAGCCGCGCGCCTTGCTGAAAAATTCTGGCCGGGTCCGCTTACGATGATACTCAAAAAAAGCGATAAGGTTCCCGATGAAGTTACGGCAGGGCTTTCGACAGTTGCCGTGAGATTTCCATCTCACCCCGTCGCTCTTGCAATTGTAAGTTCTTCGGGCGTCCCTCTTGCCGCACCGAGTGCAAATCTCTCAGGAAAGCCAAGCCCGACAACTGCCCAGCATGTTATGCGAGATTTATCGGGAAAGATTCCGATGATTATAGACGGCGGAAGCTGCGAAGTCGGTCTTGAATCTACCGTAATCGACCTTTCCGGAGATGTTCCGACTCTTCTCCGTCCGGGTGGAATTACACTTACGCAGCTTCGCGATACAATCGGTGAAGTTGCGCTCAACCCGAAAATTCTCGAGGAAGTTGATGACGGTGAGGTTGTCGCCTCCCCCGGAATGAAGTATAAGCATTATGCGCCATCAGCTCCCGTTATTATCGTAAACGGTGAGGCAGAAGCTTTTAAAAACTTTGTTATTGAAAACTCCCGTGATAAAAAGGTTGCTGTTCTCTGCTTTGACGAAGAGGCTTCTCTCTTTGAAGATTCTTCCGTCTCAGTCGTAACCTACGGTAAACTTTCAGAACCGGGTGAGCTTGCTGCAAAGCTTTTCTCGTCTTTGCGCTCGCTTGATGACCTCGACCCCGATATTATTTATGCACGCGAACCTGATTGCGGAGACGGCCTTGAACTTGCTGTTGTAAACCGCTTAAGCCGTGCCGCAGGTTTTTCGAAAATCTCGATTTAGGAGATGATTTTTTGCTCACAATAGGAATAACAGGAGGAAGCGGTTCCGGAAAAAGCACGGTTGCCAACCTCTTTTGTTCTCTCGGTGCAGAAACAATTGATGCTGATGTCGTTTATCACGACCTTCTGACTAATTCAGATGCTATGATGCGCGAACTTCGCCACCGTTTCCCCGAGGCTATTTCAGGCGACGGGCGTCTTTCACGACGACTTCTTGCTGAAATCGTATTTTCCGACAAGGATGCGCTTTCAGACTTAAACGACATCGCCCACAAGTTTGTTATAGAAGAAACCGAAAAGCGAATGTCAGTTCTCTATCAGAAAAACGCGCAGTATATCTGTGTTGATGCAATTGCTCTTTTCGAAAGCGGTCTTGACAAGATATGCGATTTCACAGTCGGTGTTATTGCACCGCGCTCGCTCAGGCTTTCACGAATTACCGCTCGCGACGGAATCGATAATATGGCGGCTTCTGCGAGAATAAACTCGCAACAAAGCGATGACTTTTATCGCGAAAGATGCGATTATATAATTGAAAACGGAGACGACCTTGAGACTGTTTCCGAAAAAGCAAAGGAAGTTTTCTATTCTATCACGAAAGGATTTGAATCTGACAATGGATAAAACAAAGCTTGATGCGCTCCGCGAAAAGCTTACTTACAAGCCCCGTAATGTATATTTTACAGAAACTGACCGTTCGGCTGTCGATTCTTTCAGCGACGATTACAAGGCATTTATTGATGCCGGAAAAACCGAGCGTCTTTGTGTTAAAGAGGCTATATCTTTAGCAGAGAAAAAGGGATTCGTTCCGTATATTCGCGGTATGAAGCTTTCTGCAGGTGACAAGATTTACAAGGTCTGCCACAAAAAAGCAATTCTCCTCGCCGTTATCGGACGCGAATCTCTTTCAAAGGGTGTAAATATCTCTGCTGCTCATATTGATGCTCCACGCCTTGATGCTAAGCAGATGCCACTTTATGAGAGCGACGGACTTGCGCTTTTAAAAACCCACTACTACGGGGGTATAAAAAAGTATCAGTGGCCGTCAATTCCGCTTGCACTTTACGGCGTTGTCATTAAAAAGAACGGTGAGTCCGTTGAAATCGCTATCGGCGATGATGCGACTGACCCCGTATTTACAATAACCGACCTTCTCCCCCACCTCGCAAAGGATCAGATGCAGAAAAAGGCCGCAGAACTTTCCACAGGCGAAAACCTCAATGTTCTTTGTGGCAGCACCCCCGTTGAAGGCGCAGAAGAGAAGGACTCAGATTCAGTAAAGCTCAATGTTCTCCGTATTCTCAACAAGTCGGAGGCCAAGGGTCTTAGGA
>JAZTWZ010000079.1:0-4092 GCA_045636165.1 Eubacteriales bacterium | reverse complement strand
ATCCGACTTAAACTCAATGAAGAGGCTGTCAAGGATATTTACAACGTAAGCCTTCGTGACGGTATTGAAAACGCTATGAAGTTTATGTATCTTCAGAGTCTCAGCGAAGAGGAAATGATGAAATACTATAAGCAGACCGATGCAGGATATACCCTTGATTACGATGCAATTCCTGTTTCTGTCGAATTGCCCGACTATGATGCACTTATGACAGCTGTTGAGGATTTCCTCACTAACGGTCTTACCGAGGAAGCAATTACCTTCGAAAAAGACGGTGACAGCTACGATATCACAATCAATGCGGCTGAATTTCTTGACTGTCTTGCTGACTTTGTAGGAGAAAATGAAACAATGAAGGCTCTTATAGAGGCTTATTATGAAATAAGCAAGATAGTTGATACTCTTGAAGGCGAACCCGCCGGAGATAAAGTTGATGTTCAGCATGAGCTTGAAATGCTTGCTGATGAATGCAGAGAAGAAAAGATAAAAATCGAATGCAAAGCAACAATCAAGGACGGATATCTTACAGCATTAAAGATAGAGTATGACGGTGAATTTTATCACTACGACGGTGAAACAATGCCGCATAAGGACTTCAGGATAGAAAAGGATGATTGCGTCCATATTTACAGCGCAGACGGAAGAGCGGCAGTCGAAGAGATGTTCAACCGTACCTACGGAGAAAAAGAGGGTAAAAACTATTATGTATTTATCTACTCAAATGAAAACTTCAAGGATATATGGATGCCTCACGACGCGCTTATCTTAAACGAAGCAGAACTCCCCGATTATATTAAGAAATATCTTTAAATAAAAGAACTCTCCGCGTTTGCGGAGAGTTTCTTTTATTTAAATTCGCGAAGGATATATCGGAATGAAGAAAGCGGGTTTTTCTTGTAATCGTCAAGTGATATTGAAAAGCTCTCTTTGCCGTTGCGGAAAACGGTAAGACTGCTCTTGTGAAGTTTTAAAGTTTCGTTTCCGCTTTCTGAAGAAATTTTTGAAATCTCGCCTGAAAGAAGCTTTTCGATCTTTTGATAAAGCTCAAATTCATCCTTTGAGGAGAGGAAAAGCTCCGAGGTTTTCTTCGCGTGGGTAAGAAGATAGAGCGAGGTGGTCATATTGACAAAATCTCCCGAATCGGAAGCAATCGGAGCGGAAAGAGTTTTCCATTCTTTAATGTCGAAACGGTAATACATCTCGTCTGAGAAACGGGGAATTTCGGGGATATGGCGACGGGAGATAAGAGCATATTTCTCAATTTCGCCATAGTATATAATACCTGCGCGCCGACCAAACTTGTGGCGCGACTGGTAAATTGCGATATAATGAATCGGAAAGTCGCCCGAGTTCAAGCGGATAGCAGGAATATGATAGAATTTATGCTTAAGGCACGCTTCAAGCTGTTCGCAATTACGGAGTGTTCCGCAGAGAACATCACGCATTTCGGAAAGCTCGGTTTCTTCGGGAGAATTTATCTTAATTTTCTGGATAAAGTCAATAATCTGACCCGAGAGAACAACGCTTATAAGAGAAAAGAGAAGCTTGCGGACGGGTATATATGAAAGAGACAGCGCGAGAACGGATAAGTCGCTTATGAGATATGCCCATTTTATGTCCATCTTAAAAAGCTTTGAAAGGCTCATTGCGAGCGCATCGTCTCCGCTTGGAGCGCCGCCTGCGCGAACGGAGATTCCGACACCAACGCCGACGAAAATCGCACCGAGAACTGCGGCGAGAAGCGGATGCGCGCCGATGTCGGGTATTATCGGCGGAAGCTTTTCGAAAATCGCGTAAAAGAGCGTAAACGCACCGCCTGAGATGATGGAATATCCGATAAAGTTATGACCAAGAAGTCTCCAACCGACAGCATAGCAGACAGTGTTCAGAACAAGTCCCGATATTGCCGGCGAGAGGTTGAAGTGATGCTCAAATAAAAGGCAAAGCCCGAGAACACCGCCCTCCGTAACGCCTGAAAAGGAATGAATGTTATAAAGCCCGAAGGCGAGAATCATTCCGCCAAGGGAAGCGAGAAGCGTCGCGCGAAGTTTTAAGTTGAATGTCATTATAAACAACTCCGAATAGGGAAATATGAGACTATTATATTAGCGGTGTCGCATTTTGTCAAACTAACTGCATTTTTTTTGCGGAAAATATTGATTTTATGTGAAAATTGGAATATAATATTTAGTAAGTTTTTTTGAGGAATGATTCAATGGTATATAATAATATTTTAGAGGCGATGGGGAATACGCCGATTATAAGGCTTGCTCACCTCGCAGAGCCGGGTAGCGCTGAGATTCTCGTGAAGTTCGAGGGGCTTAATGTTGGCGGCTCGATAAAAACGCGAACAGCGTATAATATGATTTGTGACGCGGAAGCACGCGGACTTATAAACCGTGATACCGTTATCGTCGAGCCGACGAGCGGAAACCAGGGTATAGGTCTTGCTCTTGTAGGTGCGGTCCGTGGATATAAGACAAAAATAATTATGCCCGACTCCGTCAGCGAAGAGAGACGGAAGCTCGTTGAGCATTACGGCGCAGAGGTTATCCTCGTCCACGATGCAGGAAACATCGGCGCGTGTATTGAAGAATGCTTAAACCTTGCGCTTTCAATGCGCGATTCTGATAAGAATGTGTTCGTTCCGCAGCAGTTTGAAAACCCTGCAAACCCTGCGATTCAGCGCTCTCAGACAGCGCAGGAGATTCTCTCGCAGGTAAATGGCCCCATTCACGGCTTCTGCTCAGGTATCGGTACCGGCGGAACGATTACGGGTATAGGCGAAGCTCTCCGTGAGAAGAACCCCGATATGACAATCTGGGCGGTAGAGCCTGAGCACGCGGCGATTCTCTCCGGCGGCTCAATCGGAACTCATGTCCAGATGGGAATAGGTGACGGTCTTATCCCTGAGATTTTAAATTGTGAAATCTACGACGATATATGTATCGTAAAGGATGAAGAGGCTATACATACCTCAAAGCTTCTTGCTTCAAAAGAAGGAATTATGTGCGGTATATCCAGCGGAACAAATGTCGCCGCTGCAATAAAGCTTGCAAGAGAGCTTGGTGAGGGAAAAACGGTTGTGACCGTGCTCCCCGATACGGCGGAGAGATATTTCTCAACACCGCTTTTTGATTAGTCAATCTTGAAAATTTAGTATAAAATGGAGGAATTACTATGCAGTCAAATGTACGCCCCGAATCAATGGAACGCATTACCACCCGTGCACTCGCAGATGCGTTTATCGAGGAACAGGTAAAAGAAATCAGAGCTCAGGTAGGAGATAAGAAGGTTCTCCTCGCGCTTTCGGGCGGAGTTGACTCCTCCGTTGTTGCAGCTCTTCTCATCAAGGCTATCGGTAAGCAGCTCGTCTGCGTCCATGTTAACCACGGCCTTATGCGTAAGGGCGAGAGTGAGCAGGTTATCGAAGTATTCGGTAAAGAGCTCGATGCAAACCTCGTCTATATTGATGCTACCGACCGCTTCCTCGACCTTCTCAAAGATGTTGCCGAGCCTGAGCGCAAGCGCAAGATTATCGGCGGCGAGTTCATTAAGGTTTTCGACGAAGAGGCTGCAAAGCTTGAGGGAATAGACTTCCTCGCGCAGGGTACTATCTACCCCGACATCCTCGAGTCTGACGGAGTCAAGGCTCATCACAATGTCGGCGGTCTTCCTGAAGATATGGCTATGGAGCTTGTCGAGCCGGTCAAGCTTCTTTACAAGGATGAAGTCCGCGTTGTCGGTGAGGCTCTCGGCCTTCCGCACGCTATGGTTTACCGTCAGCCGTTCCCGGGTCCGGGTCTCGGCGTCCGTTGCCTTGGCGCGATAACACGAGACAGACACAATGCTCTCCGTGAGGCTGATGCAATTCTCCGCGAAGAGTTTGATAACTGCGGCCTCGCAGAAAAGGTATGGCAGTACTTCATCGCAGTTCCGGACTTCAAGAGCGTCGGCGTGAAGGACGGCAAACGCTATGAGGGCTGGCCCGCAATCATCCGCGCGGTCAACTCTGTCGATGCTATGACAGCAACGATTGAAGAAATCCCTTATGCAGTTCTTCACCGCATAACAGACCGCATCACTCACGAG
>JAZTWZ010000078.1:0-5482 GCA_045636165.1 Eubacteriales bacterium | reverse complement strand
GCAATCCTCTTAGACGATAAAGAGGGGTTTGTTGACTTTTCCGTAAGCGTAAGCACAAGCGACGATTTCTTCACCGTTCCCGACGAAGAAGAGCAGTTCCCATCATACACTGCCCTCTACGAGCACGCGATGCAAAAAGACACCGACAGGCGCGGAAATCTCCTTATGGCTTTTTTTGCCCTACTCATCACGATTTTTCTCGCAATTGACTTAAGATATCCTGACCTTTTCTTTTATCTTAAGTATATGTGGCATGTTGACGGCGGCTCTCCGAGCGAGTTTTACCGCTTCGGACAGAATATCGGAAGGATAATTTCAGTCGCCGCAATCGTCGGTTTTCTTATCGCAACCTTTTTCGTCCACTGATTTAAACATAAAAAGCTCTCGAGAAAATCTCGAGAGCTTTTTGTTATCCTCTTGTCTGTCCGTTACCACGGATGAAGTACTTCGTTGAAGTCAGTGCCGTAAGTCCCATCGGTCCTCGCGCGTGAAGCTTCTGCGTACTTATTCCGATTTCTGCACCGAAGCCGAACTCGAAACCGTCAGTAAAACGGGTAGAAGCATTTACATATACTGCCGCTGCATCAACTTCATTGAGGAATTTCTCTGCATTTTCGGCGTTTTCTGTTATAATCGCTTCGGAATGTTTTGTATTATATTTGTTGATGTGCAAAATCGCCTCATCAACCGAATTTACAACACGGAGCGAAATTATCGAATCGAGATACTCACATCCCCAATCTTCTTCACTCGCCGCTTTGATATCCGGCACAATTTCAATAGCACGCTCATCACCGCGGATCTCAACGCCCTTTTCCTGAAGAGCCGAAACTATTGCAGGGATAGCCTTCTCTGCACAGGACGCGTGAACTACAAGCGATTCGCAGGCATTGCATACGCCGAGTCGCTGTGTCTTCGCGTTGATTATAATCTTCTTTGCCATTTCGATATCTGCAGATTCATCGACGAATATATGGCAATTACCCGTTCCCGTTTCTATGACGGGCAGAGTGCTCGTTTCAACAACCGTTCTGATAAGCCCTGCTCCGCCGCGCGGAATGAGGACATCTATATATCCGTTAAGGCGCATAAGAGAGCGAGCTGTTTCTCTTGATGTATCCGTAACGAGTAGAATTGAATCTTCCGGAACACCGCAGTCTGAAAGTGCTTTTCTGATACAGTCGGAAATCGCGATATTTGAGCTTATCGCGTCACTTCCGCCGCGAAGTATTACTGCATTTCCCGTCTTGAAGCAAAGACCAAAAGCATCTGCCGTAACATTCGGTCGGGACTCGTAAATTATTCCGATAACACCTATCGGAACGCGTTTTGATTCGATTGTAAGCCCGTTTGGGCGCGAAGTACTCATAACTACCTCGCCAAGAGGAGATTTAAGCTTCGCTATCTGCAAAAGACCTTCGCTCATCTGCGCGATTCGCATTTCATCAAGTCTTAATCTGTCAACAAGCGCAGGCGACATACCTGACTTCTCAGCACGCGCGACATCCTCTGCGTTTGCAGCAAGAATCTTGTCACGTTGCGCGACAATCTCCTCCGCCGCCTTAATAAGCGCGCGGTTTTTATCCTCATCCGAAAGGCGATTAAGTGTAAAGGCAGCCACCTTTGCACGTTCACCTAAATCTCTAAGATACTCCATTTAAACTTCCCTGCCTTAACCGATTATTTCAGCAACTATATCTGCCGCAATCTCGCAAATCTCGCGGCATGTATAAACATTGTTTTCTCCTGTCTTATTCATTTCAAGACGCTTTGAGCAAATCAAAGTTCCGAGCTTTTCCTCAAAACTTTCCATCGCCTTGCGGCAAAATGCATAATGAGCCTGCTTGGCTTCTGGAGAAGATTTATCGTAATCGCCTTTTGCAAGCCCGAGCGCAATAAGCATCCCGCTTACAGCTCCGCACATTTCGCGTCTTCCGGCGATTCCTCCACCGAAGGACGATGCAATCTTCGTTACTATATCAAGCGAAGCTCCGAAGTCTTCTGCAAACGCACCTGCAACCGACTGCGCGCAATTATATCCGCTTCCAAAAAGCTCTCCGGCCTTTTTTCCGTATTCTGTCATTTTCATTATCCCCTGTCTTTCGTTAATCTTTTTATATTATACACTCTTTTTTACTCATTTTAAAGAGCAACTTACTCTTCTCCGCGATATTTTTTGCGCGTTGCTTGACCTCCTCGCAAATGACGCTCGGCTTTATTTGCATCAAGAACCTGCTTGACTTCAAGATACAGGCTTTTATCAAAACTCTGAAGTCGCTCCACAATGTCCTTATGAACCGTTGACTTCGATATGTAAAACTTCTTTGCCGTTTCACGAACGGTGCTTTTATTCTCAATTACATAATGTGCGAGCTCAATTGCTCGCTCCTCTATATATGTTTTCGCCACACAAAAAAGCCTCCTTCCTACCCAATTTATATGATAGAAAGAAGGCTTTTATTCTGATGTTTTTATACCTTGGTCACTTCAAGGCTTGGAGGCATATATTCCTTTGCGGAACTGTTTATCTCCTCAGGACTCTTGAATGTCGGTACCGTCTTGTGAAGAGCCACCCTGACCGCTTCATCGTCTCCAGACTCACAAGCTTCCTTAAGAAGCTCCAGTCGCATTTCGATGTCGGTTGCTGACAGCGGCTCGTCCTTTTCAATAAAGATAAGCTTATTCTCAGTCTTTTCGAGCGTATCCGTGTCAATAAGAAGCTCTTCATAAAGCTTCTCACCGGGGCGGAGCCCTGTTTCGACAATTTCAATATCTCCGCTTCCGGAAAGTCTTATCATATTCTCTGCAAGGTCAAATATCTTTACAGGTTTTCCCATATCAAGAACGAAGAGTTCGCCGTTTTTAGCCATAGCTCCCGACTGCAGAACAAGCTGGGATGCCTCGGGAATCGTCATAAAGTAACGGATGATTCGCTTATCTGTAATAGTTATCGGGCCGCCGTTTGCAATCTGCTTTTTAAAAAGCGGAACAACCGAACCTGCAGAGCCGAGAACATTTCCGAATCTCGTCATACTGTACTTGACTTTTCCCGTAGTGGAAGCGCTCAAAGCTATCATTTCGCACATACGCTTTGTTGCGCCCATGACATTTGTCGGGTTAACCGCCTTGTCGGTAGAAACCATCATAAATCTTTCGGTTTCATACTTTTCACATAAATCTATGAGTGTTTTCGTACCGAATACATTATTCTCAACAGCTTCAATGCAGTTGTGCTCCATAAGCGGAACATGCTTATGAGCTGCAGCATTTATGACAATCTGCGGACGGTACTGAGCAAAAATGCGCTCCATAGCTTTTCTGTCGGTTATCGACGCTATCTCAACATTGAGATCAAGAGCTTTTCCGTATTCAATACGAAGCTCCTGCTGGACATCGTACGCTCCGTTTTCGTATATATCAAGCACTATAATCTTCTTAGGCCTCATCTTTGCAAGCTGTCTGCAAATTTCAGCGCCGATTGAACCGCCACCGCCGGTTACGAGAATAACTTTATCACCGTAATACTCCGTCGTCTTCGAATCGGACATAACAACTGATTTTCTGAAAAGGAGCTCTTCGATATCGAATTCTCTGAGCTGGCGTCGTCCTCCCGCTTTTTTCATAAGCGGATAATCATAAAGCTTTACCTTGTATCCTGCCTTGGAGTAATACTCATACATACGCTTCCTGTCCTCATCAGAAAGACTTGGGATAGCGAATACTACCTCCTGAATCTCAAGCTCTTTAAGCTGCTCAATCGTTGATTCATCTTCAAGAAAAACAGGAAGCCCGTTAACTTCTCTGCCAACCTTTGCGCGGTTTACATCAAGGAAGCATCGAGGAGTATAAGAAGCGGCTTCGTTATTAAGCAACTCCTCTGCCAATGTAACACCGACGCTGCCTGCGCCGATGATTGCAATTTTAATCTTATTTACACTTTTCTTCTTTTCTCCAATAATCTTCTTTCCGGCAAAAACCTCAAGCAAGAATTTCAAGAATTTACCCTTTGCCGAGAAATCATTGCTGCATTTGTAAGCATAACGGTACATCATTCTCACTCCAAGAGAGATAAGGAGGTTAAGCGATGCAACCGAAAGCAAAGTCGGGAAAGTGAGATGCTCTATCGGCAAAACCGCCTCTATGACAAATGTCACAAGAAATGCGACACAATCCGCCATAAGGAGTTTTATATAGCTCTGAATTCCGCCATAGCGCCAGATCTGGGCATATATGTTACCGAAAATTCGTGCACCAAAGATGCACAAAAAAGAAATGGCAGCCTGCACCAGAGCTCCCAAAACAGAAAGTCCGATGTTCCCCTTGTAGATGAACAACATAAGGAAATCTACCGCCATAAGAATCAGGAAATCATAGGCAACGAGCTGCCATCTTATATTTCTTTTTACCGCTTTGAACAACCCGGTTACCTCCTTTCCCAAAAAGCCTTTCAAATTGTTAAATATTTATTAAATATAATATCATAGTTAACTTATTTTGTCAAGGATGTTGACTTGCAACCGGATTTGCTACTAAATACTGCTATTTGCAATTTTTTATTTTCGGTTTTATGCAATTTGCTCTTGCTAATTTCAACGTTTTATGTTAAATTATATAAGATAGATAATTTTATATTTCATATTAAGAAAGGGTTGTATAAAAATGGCATCAAAAGTACTCGTAGAAACATCATCCCGCCATGTCCACGTCACGAAGGAACACCTCGAAATTCTTTTCGGTAAGGGCGCTGTTCTTCACAACAAGCGCGAGCTTTCCCAGCCGGGACAGTTCCTCACAGAAGAGAAGGTTACTCTCGTAGGTCCGAAGCGTTCTATTGCGAATGTTTCCATCCTCGGTCCGGAGAGACCTGCTACTCAGGTTGAAGTTTCTCTCACAGACGCTCGTACTCTCGGCGTTTCTGCTCCCATCCGCGAAAGTGGTGACGTTGCAGGAAGCGCAGGTTGCAAGCTCGTAGGTCCTGCAGGCGAAGTTGAGCTTACAGAAGGCGTTATCGCAGCTCAGCGCCACATCCACCTCACTCCGGATGTTGCTGCAGAGTTCGGCGTAGCTGACAAGGAAATCGTTTCTGTTAAGATTGACAGCGAGCGTGCTCTTACATTTGACGCAGTTGTTGTCCGCGTAAGCGAGAAGTTCGCTCCGGCTATGCATGTTGACACAGACGAGTCAAACGCTGCTGCTCTCTCAGGCGAAGTTTACGGCGAAATCATCAAAAAGTAATTATGCTTTACGATCTGGTTTTAAAAAACCGTTCTTACAGGCGTTTTGATGAGAGTGTTGAGATTCCGGAAGAAGTTCTTCGTGAGTTTTGTAACCTCGCAAGGCTTTCTTCTTCTGCTGCAAACCGCCAGACATTAAAATTCCGCCTCGTTACATCAAAAGATGAATGCGAAAAGGTTTTTTCCAATGTCGCCTGGGCAGGATATATAAAAGACGGTGCACCAAAGGAAGGTGAAAAACCGACTGC